>CALLQH010000325.1 GCA_938014945.1 uncultured bacterium
GCGATCGGAGTCGGTGCGTCGGTCATCGGCGCGGCTTCCAGTTCGTGTCAGGAAAGGACCATGTTACGCCGACCTGTGGACAAACGGAAGTTTGTTCCCTTTACGTTTCCTGCGAAAGAATCCTTGGCATACCCGTTATCCCCGTACTTCAGGAACGCGAAATCTCGTTTTCGAGGGCAAGGCAGCCCGCCTCGATGCGCTCCTCCAGCAGGGAAAGGAAGGCGCGCCGCGGCATTCCGGGGGGAATCGGCTCCAGGAACGCCAAAGTCGCACGGCCGGGATGTTTGATGAGACTCTTGCGCGGCCAGACATGGCCGGTGTTGAGCGCCATGGGCACCACGGGCAGGCCCAGTTCGCCGTAGAGCGCGGCGACTCCGGGGTGATAGGGCGCGCGCTGGCCAGGCCGGGTGCGCGTGCCTTCAGGGAAGATCACCACGCTGCGGCCGCGCGCGACGGCCGCCTTCGCGTTGCGCACCATGCTGCGCAGGGCGCTTGCCCCTGCCCCGCGGTCGACGGCGATGGGCTCGATGGCCGAAATGTACCAGCCGACCAGCGGCACCATGACGATCTCCCGCTTCAGAACGAAGCTGGCGTCCGGCAGCCGGGCGGTCAGGACATAGGTTTCCAGCGCCGACTGGTGCTTGGCCGCGATCAGCACCGGGCCGCCCTGCAGGTGCTCCAGGCCGCGCAGTTCCACGGTGACACCGCAGAGCGGACGCAGCAGGCCGGTGATGTAACCGGCGAACCAGCGCGTGAGCCTGCCCGCGCGGCGGCGCGCGAGCGCCAGCAGCGGCAGGCCGGCAACGGCGGCAACCACCATGCTCGTCACCACCACAACGACGAAAAGCAGCGAGCGCAGCAGCTTCATGCGGGCGGCCAGACCAGGCTGATGAGGTACTTGGTGTATTCGTCGGCCAGCAGCACCACGGTGCGCGGATGGCGCCACCATGCCCCGATGCGTACCGAATCGGGGAACACCGGGTGGGGGATGATGGTGACATCGGGCATCACGCGGTGGAACAGCACCAGGGCGCGCGGCATGTGGTAGTTCGCCGTCACCAGGCGCAGTGAATCGCGCTTGCCCGCGGCCATCCAGATCGCCGTCTCGCGCGCGTTGCCCACGGTATGGGGCGCGTCGTGGCCAAGGTCGATGCAGCAGGCGAGCGTCGTGGGCGCCTGGGCGTTGAGATCGAGGATCGTCGCGACATCGACGCCGCTGTAGACGCCCGACACGAACAGCCGCTCGCCCAGGTGATCGGCAAGCAGCTCCAGGCCCACCGGCAGGCGCTCGCTGCCGCCGGTCAGGACGACGATGGCGTCGGTGTGGGTCGTGGTGTCGGCGACTTCCTTGGGGATCATGCCGAGGAACCAGACGAAGCCGCCGGTCCACAGCAGGGCGAGGAAGATCAGCAGGTTCAGGAGACGGCGCAGGCCGCCGGTGCGTCCGCGCCGACTCATGGCAGGGCCGCCAGGGTGGCCAGCACCGTCAGACGCGCGGTGACGACCGAAATGACGGCGGCGATCAGCGGCAGCACGGCAATGGCGATCCAGCCGCCGCTGCCCAGCGCCAGTTCGGGCAGCAGGGGCGCGTCGAGCCCGCCCGCCAGCCGTTCGATGACGAAAAGGCAGAGGGCGGCCAGCAGGGCGCCCGGCACACCGCCCCACAGCGCCAGGCGAAAGGCGTGACGCTGGAACTGGGCGGCAACGAAGCTGTCGCGCGCGCCCACCTGGTGCAGCACGCCGATGGTGTCGCGGTGCACGGCAAGCCCGGTGCGCGTCATGAAGATCACCGTCACGATGGAAGCCGCGACGATCAGCACCAGTACAAGTCCCGAGACGACCTGCAGCGCCGAGGCGGTGGCGCGCACCGGCTCCAGCCAGCGCCGCCCGTCATCGACCCGCACGCCGGGCTGCACCTCCTCCAGCATCCCCTGCATGGCCGCGATATCCAGGGCGCCGGGGGTGGCAAGGCGCACGTCGATCAGCGTCGGCAGCGGCAGGCTGGAGAGTTCGACATCATCGCCGATCCAGGGCTGCAGCAGTTCGGCAATGCGCTGGTCGCCCACCGGCGCGGCATCGGTGACGCCCGGAAGGGCGCGCAGGCGCTCCACGACACGCTCGATCGCCCCATCGCCCGCCGAGGGCGGCACCTCCACGGTGAGCTGCACGCTGTGGGCAAGCTGCCAGCGGTCGATCGCGCTTTCGAGCACCAGGGCGACGGCCAGCACCAGAGCCGAAAGAAAGACCATGGTGCCGATGATCCACGGCACGAAACGCGTCGAGCTGTCGCTCGCCAGCGGCACGTCGCGGTTGCGCAGCCACAGGGCCATGTCAGGCGTCCGCCATGAGGTGACCGTTGTCGAGACGCAGCACGGGATGGGCAAAGCGGCGCGGCAGGCTGGTATCGTGGGTGGCGATGAACAGGGTCGTCCCCATGCGGTTGAGTTCCTCGAACAGGCGCATCAGCCGCTCGGCCATGGCCTCGTCCAGGTTGCCGGTCGGCTCGTCGGCCAGCAGCAGGTCGGGCTGCCCGATGACCGCACGGGCCACCGCCACGCGCTGCTTCTCGCCGCCCGACATGTAGGGCGGCTCGACATCGATCTTGTCGCCAAGGCCCACCCAGTGCAGCAGCTCCATGACATCGTTGCGGATGCGCTGGGCGCCGACCCCGGCAACCCGCAGCGGCAGGGCGACGTTGTCGAAGGCGGTCAGGTGATCGAGCAGATGATAATCCTGGAAGACGACGCCAATGCGGCGGCGCAGTTCGGGCAGGCTTTCGCGCGGCGCGCGGGTGACATCGCGCTCGAACATGGAAATCATGCCGCGCGTCGGCTTGCGCGCCAGATAGAGCAGGCTCAGCAGCGAGGATTTGCCCGCGCCGCTGGGGCCGAGCAGAAAGTGGTAGGATCCCGGGTCGAGCACGAGGTCGATGTCGTGCAACACCTCGGGCCCGCTGCCATACCGGAGGCCGACGTTCTCGAAGCGTACCAACCCCATGTCCCCGTTCGTTGCATGCGCAAACGACGCCAGAACCGCCGGCGCCTTGCCAGCGCGCCTGCCGCCGCACTAAACAGAGCATAGCAGCTAGGGCCAGCGAGGCCACGCAAGCCGATGATCATCACCTGCCCCGCCTGCGCGACCCAGTTCCGCGTGCCCGACGGCGCGCTGGGCAGCAATGGCCGCAAGCTGCGCTGCAGTTCCTGCCGCCATGTCTGGTTCCAGGAGCCGATTGCACCGCCTCTGGACGAGACGCCGCTGGAGGATACGCCGGCGGCCGAACCGGCCGCGCAGACACCGCCGGCCCCCTCACCCGCCCCCATTGAGGAGCCAGTCACGGCCACCGAAGCCGCAACGGTCCTCGCGGAGCCGCCCGCCGCCGAGGCGGAAGCGCCACAGTCCCCTCCGTCTCCGGCCGAAGAGCCTCTCGCCCCCACGGTGAGCGAACCTGAGGCCGGCTTGCCGGAAGCCGAGGAGGAGAGCGCAGCAGAAGCTCCCGCCGAAGAGGCCTCGCCTGAGCCGGAATCCGCGGCCGGGCCCGACAGCGTTTCCGAACCCCCGGCTGCCGAGTCGGAAGAACCTGCGCCCGTGACGCCTTCGAAGGTCGGCACGACCGGCTGGGAGCCCGGCGCGGTCATGCCGCGCAGCGTCAAGCCGGAGCCGACGCCGCAGTCACCCCAGACCCCACGCGGCAGCCTGCGCCTTGTCGGCAAGGAGCCGGACGCGACCTCGGCAACCACCCCCTCCGGTGCACAGAATGCCAGGCCGGCCACCCCGGCCTTCGACGTCACCCGCGTCGTGACGCCCGATTCGGCGCCCGCCGAGGCCAAGACCCCGCCCCGGCGCAAACGGCGCAGCGGCCTGATCCTGGTATTGCTCCTGCTGGTTGCCGTGGTTGCCGGCGCCTATTTCGAGCGCAATCAGGTGATGCGCTTCGTGCCGCAGACAGCGCAGTTCTACCGCATGGTCGGCCTGCTCGGCGCGCCCAGCGCACAGGGCCTGCAGCTGCTGGATGTCGCCTACCGCGTCGAGGAGGTCGGCGGCACACCATCGCTGATCGTCAGCGGCAAGGTGATGAACGTCGGGCGCGATTTCCACCTGATCCCCGAACTGCGCGTCATGCTGCTCGACGAAGAGGGCAACACGACCGAATCCTGGGCCCTGCGCACCACCGCCGAGGGGCTGGCCCCGGGCGCAGTCACGGTCTTCGAGGCGGTCTATACCGATCCACCGCGCACGGGGCAGGACAAGAACATCGTCCTGGTCTTCGCCGACCGGATCTGAACCGTCAGTCCGGCTGCGCCAGGCTGCGCTGCATGATCACCGAGTCGAGCCAGCGGTCATGCTTGAAACCGACGTCGGTGAGCGTGCCGACATGGCGGAAACCCAACGCGGTGTGGAGGCCGATGGAGGCCACATTGGCCGAATCGCCGATCACCGCGATCATCTGGCGCCGCCCCGCCCGGCGGCAGGCCTCGATCAGCGCGGCAAGCAGCGCCCGGCCGATGCCCCGGCCCTGCATGCCCGGGCCCAGATAAACCGAATCCTCCACCGTGAAGCGGTAGGCAGGGCGCGGCCGGTAGGGTCCGGCATAGGCATAACCCGCGATGCCACCCTCCAGTTCGGCCACCAGATAGGGCAGGCCCTCGGCGACGATGGCGCCGTGGCGGCGGGAAATCTCGGCGACATCGGGCGGCGTGATCTCGAAGGAGGCGCTGCCGTGCAGGACATGCTCACGGTAGATCGCGGTTACCGCATCGAGGTCAGCGGCCAGGGCCGGCCGCACCACAGCGTCCATCGCCACCCTCAGAAACGGCGCAGCAGGCGCTGGAGGTATTCCTGCTCCTCGGGCGGGCGACCCTGTTCGCCGGCACGCCGGTAGAGCTCCTCCAGGATTTCGCGGGCGCGCATCAGGGCGCCGTGTTCGGGCAGTTCCAGATCGCTGTTCTCCAGCGCCCCTGCCCCGCCCAGGTTGCGGCCCATGGGATCGCGCGGCGCGGCAAGGAAGTTCCTGCCCTCGCCGGCGCCGTCCTCGCCCGACTGTTCGATCAGGTCCTGCATCAGTTCGTCGGTGCCCGCACGCAGCTGATCGACCGCCGCGGTCTCGTGGTCGATGGCCTGGCCCGGCCGGTCGGCCTCGAGCTGGCGCGCCGCGCGGGTCATCGAGCGCTCGGCGCGGTCGAACTCCCGCGAGACCTCGAAGCCGAAGGACTGCATGCGGTTCATCAGGTCCTCGAGCGCGCCGCGCAGCTGTTCCTGCGTCAGGTACTGCTGCTGGCTCGAGGGATCATCATTCTGGGCTTCGCGCAGCAGCTGGAAGGTCTCGTCGAGCAGTTCCTGCTGGCCGGCCATGAGCTGGCGGATGGTCTGGAGCACCTCCGTCGCCTCCGGCGACATGGCGCCGGTGAGGTCTGAGAGATTGCCCACGGAGATGTTCTCCATGATCTCCTGCAGCCGGTTCAGCAGGGTCTGGGCCTGTTCGCGCGAACCCGTGCGCACGAGATCGCGGATCTGCTCGACCAGATCGGTAAGCTCCTTGCTGCCAACGGCCTTCAGCGCGTCGGTGGGATCGAAGAGCTCGCCGGGATCGGTGCGCAGGCGGTTGGAGAGCGCACGCATGTAATCGTCCATGGCCTGGCGCAATGCGTCGATGAGCTGTTCGATCTCGGCATCGTCCGCGCCCTCGGCGAGCGCCTCCATGAGCTCTTCCTGAAGCTCCTGGACGCGCTGTTCGGCAAAGGCGAGCGGCCCTTCTTCCACATCGACCGCCATGTCCCACATCATGTCGACCACGCCCTGATGCCCGTCGGGCGATTCATCGCCCAGCATCAGCCGGTCGGCGGCGATGGTCAGACCCAGAAAGACGGAGGGATCGTCGAGAAAGGCCGCGGGGTCGCGCGTCAGCTGCGTCAGGGCCACCGACACCGCGGGCGCAGCCGCGGGATCGCGCACCAGACCCTTGCGCCGGTCGGCGATCTCGCGCGCCACGGGATGCATGAAGAACCGCTCGGGCAGGGTGAAGGTGACCGCCTCGCTGTGGCCCTGCTGGCCCAGCATGTCGGTCGCCACCAGCTCCAGCGTCACGTCCATGCCCGCCCAGGGATGGGTCATCAGGCTGTAGAAGGACGGGCCGGTGGTTTCGGTCACCCCGGCATGGGCAATCGGCACCAGAAGCTGCAGCGGCGGGTCATCCGGGCGCTCGACCAGCCGGATATTGCCGACGATGGAGTCGATGCCGTAGTCGTCGCTCGCCTCGACGTCGAGGCGCAGGCCGGTGCGCAGGGTTTCCTGGGGCGGCTGCGCAAGGCCGACCACCGGCAGCGCATCCGGGATGACATCGATCGGCCATGCGGCGAGTTCCTGATCCGACTGCAGGATCGTCAGACGCGCGCCCTCAGCCAGCTTCATGCTGATCTGGTAGCTGCCGGGTCCGGCATCCTCGAAGGCCGTCGCTGCATCGTCGATCATCACCTGAGGCGCCTGGGTGCCGCCACGCACCTGGGCGACAAGCTCGCTGCCCGCGGGGATCGCGATGGGACGATCCACCGCACCGGCCGCCGCGGCATCGAGCCAGATCGGCGGCACGCCGGTATAGGCCGGCGGCGTGATCCACAGGGTCACCTGACCGACCGGGTCGGCGCCGATCAGGCCGCGCGAGAAATCGGGCGTGACGGCGGCGGCGAGATTGGCCCGCGCCTCGTGCCAGCCCGCGATCAGGCCCGCCGCCAGAATCAGCACGCCGAAGGCGCGCAGGGCGAATCGATCGGCACGCGCCACGCCGGAACGCGGCCAGCCGATGCGCAGGGCGCGCAGGCGCTGGCGCATGCGCCGGCGGTGAACTTCGAAGAGAGCGCGGCTCGCCGTGTCATCGGCATCGCCGGCATAGGGGTCGTCGAGCGCCAGCAGGGGACGGTGATCAAAGCCGCTCGCCAGCTCCAGGCGGCGCAGGCCCGCGGCCTGCGAAGGCCAGGACAGCCCCGGCAGATCGCGCGCCAGCACCCAGCCGAAGGCGATGGCGAACCCGGCCAGCAGCACGACATGAACGATGCCGGGCAGCACCAGCCAGAAGCCGAGCAGGGAGAGGCCGACGAACACGCCGGCAATGGCCGCGGCGCGCCACAGGCGGACCAGCAGATCCTCACAGAAGAGCGCCAGGCGGGCGAGCGTCAGCCGCCGGGCAAAGGCCGGCGAGTGTGCCTCCTGGCGCGGTTGGGTCTCGGCCATGCACCCTTCTCCCGGAGCCGCCACCGGTCGGGCGGCGGCACGCCAACGGATCAGAACTAGCCGATTTGTACGCGGCTGTCGCCTCGGCCGATGATCACGCTTGCGCGCGCGACCAGTCCGGCAGGCTGTCGAGCGCCATCGCCTCGTCGAAGCTGGGGCGGCGGCGCACGATCTCCAGCCTGCCCTGGCGCACCATGGCTTCGGGCACCAGCAGGCGGCTGTTGTAGCTGGAGGCCATCACGGCGCCATAGGCCCCGGCCTTGCCGATGGCAATGAGGTCGCCGGGCGTCATGTCGGGCAGCGGCGCATCGACCGCCAGGATGTCGCCCGATTCGCAAACCGGGCCCGCCACGGTGGCGGGATGGTGGCCTTCGGCATCGCTCTCAACCACCGGCCAGACCGGGTGATGGGCATCGTAGAGGGTGGGGCGGATGAGGTCGTTCATGGCGGCATCGACGACGACGAAACGGCGGTTGCCCGCCTGCTTGACCGTGATGACCCGACTGACCAGCACACCGGCATCGGCGACCAGCCAGCGGCCGGGCTCGATGGTCAGCGCCGCGCCGGTGCGCTGCTTCAGGTCCGAAAGCAGGCGGCCATAGCCGTCGAGCGGCAGTTCGCTCTCGCCCTCGCCATAGGCAACGCCGAGGCCCCCGCCGAGATCCATGCGCGGCACGGGGTGACCGTCGGCGCGCAGGCCCTCGGCGATCTCGGCCATGCGCGTGAAGGCCGCGCCATAAGCCGCCAGATCGTGGATCTGGGAACCGATGTGCATGGCAATGCCGACGGCTTCCAGTCCCTCGGTGGCGGCGATGCGGGCATAGACGGCGGGCGCCTGTTCGGCGGCGATGCCGAACTTGTCGGTCTTGCGGCCGGTCGAGATCTTCTCATGCCCGCCCGCCGAGACATCGGGATTGACGCGCAGCGCCACCGGCATGATGCGTCCGGCACGGCGCGCCTCGCGGGCCACCAGATCGATCTCGGTTTCCGATTCCAGATTGATCTGGCCGATGCCACATTCGATGGCGTGGCCGACCTCGCTGCCGGTCTTGCCGACCCCGGAAAACAGGATGCGCTGCGCAGGAACGCCCGCAGCAAGGCAACGGCGCAGCTCGCCCTCGGAGACGACGTCGGCGCCCGAACCCAGGGCGGCAAAGAGGCCGATCACGGCGAGGTTGCTGTTGGCCTTCACGGCGAAGGCGATTTCCGTGCCCGACGGCGCCAGTGCCGCCGCCAGGGCGCGGTAGCGCCGCTCCAGTTCGCTCGCCGAATAGCAGTAGAACGGCGTGCCGACCTGGTCGGCGGCATCGGCAAGGCTCAGGCCCTCGACCTCGAGAACGCCGTCGCGATAGGAAAAGGGATTCACGAGCCGGACTCCTCGGTCTCCTCGCCCTCGGGCGGGGGCGGCTGCAGCGGTCCCTTGCGGCCACAGGCGGCAAGCAGGGCGGCGAGACCGCCCAGAAGCAGGAAACGCCGTGTCATGACAGGAACCTCCTGCGCGCTTGCGCCGCGGCGGCGGCGACATTCTCGGGCGCCGTGCCGCCGAGGCTCGTGCGGCTGGCGACCGAGGCCTCCACGGAAAGTACGGCCATGACACCCTTCTCGATGCGCGGCTCCACGGCCTGCATTTCGGCCAGCGACAGGGCATCGAGCGTCACACCCTTGTCCTCGGCCAGCTTCACGATCCGGCCGGTGACATGGTGGGCATCGCGGAACGGCATGCCCAGCGCCCGCACCAGCCAGTCAGCCAGGTCGGTGGCGGTGAGGAAGCCCGCCGCCGTCGCCCGGCGCATGGCATCGGCATCGACGGTGAGACCCGCGATCATGGCGGTGGTCGCCGGCAGGGCGAGCATCAGGGACTCGGCGGCATCGAACACCGGCTCCTTGTCCTCCTGCATGTCCTTGCCATAGGTCATGGGCAGGCCCTTGAGCATGGTGGCGAGCGCCACGAGCGCGCCCAGCACCCGGCCGGACTTGCCGCGCACCAGCTCAGCGGCATCGGCGTTCCGCTTCTGCGGCATGATCGAGGAACCGGTGGTCAGGCCGTCGGGCAGGCGGACATAGGCAAAGTGCGGGCTGGTCCAGATGACCAGTTCCTCGGCGATGCGCGAAAGATGGACGGCGATGATGGTCGCCGCGCCGAGGAACTCCAGGGCGAAGTCGCGGTCGGCGACGCCGTCCATGGAGTTGGCCGTGGGCCGGTCGAAGCCCAGCGCCTTCGCCGTCATCGCGCGGTCGATGGGGAAGGAGGTGCCGGCGAGCGCCGCGCTGCCCAGCGGGCTTTCGTTGAGGCGGCTGCGGGCATCGGCGATACGGCCGCGGTCGCGCCCGAACATCTCGACATAGGCCAGCATGTGGTGGCCGAAGGTCACTGGCTGCGCAGGCTGGAGATGGGTGAAGCCCGGCATCACCGTGGCGGCATGGGCCTCGGCCTGACCGATCAGCGCGGCCTGGAGGTCGCGCAGACCGCCTTCGACCGCGTCCATGGTGTCGCGCAGCCACAGGCGCATGTCGGTGGCGACCTGATCGTTGCGCGAACGGCCGGTATGCAGCCGCCCCGCGGGCTCGCCGATCAGCGCCTTCAACCGCGTCTCGACGTTCATGTGAACGTCTTCCAGGCCGGGATCGAAGGTGAAGTCGCCTGCCGCGATCTCGGCCGCGATGGTGTCCAGACCCTTCTGGATCGCGGCATTGTCGGCATCGGAGATGATGCCGCAGGCCGCCAGCATGTCGGCATGGGCCTTGGAACCGGCGATGTCCTGGCCGGCCAGACGGCGGTCGAAGCTCACGGAGGCGTTGATGCGCTCCATGATCTCGGAGGGTCCTTCGGCAAAACGGCCGCCCCACAGGGGATTGGCCGCGCCGCTCTTGGCATTCTCGGGCTTGCTCATGGCGCGGCATTACCGCGCGGCGGCAGCGGACGCAAGGGCATGGGCGCCCTGGCGACGCGTCAGGCTGCCGCGGGCCGGTAGCCTTCGATGTCCTCGACGTCGATCTGTTCGGGGCTGAGGAATCGCCCGGCGTAATCGCGCCAGACGCCGGAGGTGAGAAAGAGATCATAGAGTTCGCTGTCGATGTGCCGGTCCTTGACCATGAAGCCCATGATCTTCAGCGCCTCCGACAGGGTCTTGGCCTTCTTGTAGGGGCGGTCGGCAGC
>CALLQH010000326.1 GCA_938014945.1 uncultured bacterium
ATGGAAGCACGTCCCCGCGCCCGGTGCGTCGGCGAGCAACGTCGCCAGCATACCGGCCGTGCCGGACTCGGCGGTGACGATGGCGAGCGCTTTCTCCTCGGCGCGCTGGACGACGGCGCAAGCCTTCTTGTCGAGCTTCGATGACATGATCCCAGAACGGATGGAGGGGCACGGGCGTTCCTTGGTCCTGGCAACCATCGGGGTCCGTCACATGAGCATCGACTGGAACGGCATCTTCGTCCCGAGCCTGGGCCTCGCCGAGGTCTTCGTGCGCGGCACGCTCATCTACCTGGCGCTGTTCGCCATTCTGCGCTTCATCGCCCGCCGTCAGGCGGGGCAGTTCGGACCGGCCGACCTGCTCGTCATCGTGCTGATCGCGGACGCGGCGCAGAACGGGCTCGGCAAGGACTACGGGTCGGTCACCGAGGCCGTCGTGCTGGTGCTCACCATCGTGTTCTGGGAGTACGTGATCGACTGGCTGGCGTGGCGCTTCCCGGCATTGCGGCCGGTGCTCACCGCGCCGTCGCTGACGCTGATCGAGAACGGGCGTTTCGTGGGCGCGGCGCTGCGCCACGAGATGCTGAGCGAGGACGAGCTGATGGGGCAGCTCCGCGAGAAGGAGATCGAGGACGTGCGCGAGGTGCGCCTCGCGCGCCTCGAAGGCGACGGCCGCATCAGCGTCCTGAAGCGGAAGGCGTGACGCGCCTGCCCTTTTTGTCATCCCGGCCGAGCGGCATAGCCGCGAGAGCCGGGACCCAGGTTATGTTCGCGACGTTGGCGTCTGTGGCCCTGGGTCCCGGCTCTGCGTGGCGTCGCCGCCGCGCCGCCACTTGGCCGGGATGACACGTGGTGCGGAGGGAGGTGCGGACGGAGTTCGTCCTTCCTTTTCCCCGGCTTCCCCCTCCCCCTTGTGGGGAGGGGTTAGGGGTGGGGGGACTCCCAACGCAAGCGCTGCGGATCCCCCCTCCTAGCCTCCCCCACAAGGGGGGAGGAACAGCGGGGAGAATTACGCGACAGGGCCCTCAAAGGTGAGGAAGGCGGGTCAGCGGCCTTCGCGCCACCAGGCCATGGCCATCAGCGCCAGCAGGGCGGACAGCGCCAGGAACCCGGTGAACATCGGAGTCAGCTTGACGCCCTTGGTCACGTAGGCTTCGCGGTCGCGCAGGCCCATCCAGCCGGAGCCCGCCAGCACGCGCGCGCCCGACATCAGAGAGACGCGCGGCAGCGTCACGTCGGCGCCGGCGCTCGCCGCATTCGTGCGCGTCCAGAACACGCCGCCGCCGGTCTGCTCGATCAAGGGCTTCAGCTTGCCGTCCGTGGCCACCACCTCGCTCATCTCGCGAGGGTCCTCGATGCCGGCGTGCGCGACGGCCGTCAGCGGTCCCGAGGGCGCCGTGCTCTCGGCCTTGTAGAGGCCGGGCAGCTTGACATCGAGGGTCGTCTTCCACACGCCGGGGCGCTCGCGCTCCAGCGTCACCTCGCTGCGCTCGCCGCCGGGGCCGGAGACGACCACGGGGGCCACGCTGTCCTCCAGCGTGCGCCGCTCGAGCGTGAGCTTCAGGCCGCGCGCGGTGGCGACAAGGCGCTCCTCCTCGAGGTCCGGCTCCTTCATCAGCCAGTGCGAGAGGCGGCGCAGGAGGTCGGTGTGCGGGCCGCCGCCGTCGTAGCCGCGCGCCCACAGCCAGGCGTGGTCGGAGGTGAGCAGCGCCACGCGGCCGTTGCCCTTGCGGTCGAGCACGAGCAGGGGCTGGCTCTCGGCGCCCTGCATCACGACGCGGCCGCGGTCGGGGCGCACCTCGGCCTGGCGGAACCAGTGGCCCCAGGTCGGCGGGCGAGCCGATTCCAGGGCGTTGGCGCCCTGCAGGTTCTGGGTCACCGGATGGCGGAAGCCCTCATCGGTGATGCGGGCGCGGAACGGCTCCTCGATCACGCGGCCGGTCGGCGCCGCCGGCAGGATCGGCGACAGCGGCGTGCGGTAGAGGCTCGTCAGGCCCGCGTAGTCGTCGCCGGCTGCGACGAGGACGGCGCCGCCGTGGCCTTCCACGTAGCGGGCGATGTTGTCGTAGTAGGCGAGCTGCAGGATGCCGCGGTGCTCGTAGCGGTCGAAGATGATCAGGTCGAAGTCGCGGATCTTGTCCGAGAACAGCTCCTTGGTCGGGAAGGCGATCAGCGAGAGCTGGTTGATCGGCGTGCCGTCCTGCTTCTCGGGCGGACGCAGAATGGTGAAGTGCACGAGGTCGACGGCGGCGTCCGACTTCAGGAGGTTGCGCCAGGTGCGCTCGCCGGCGTGGGGCTCGCCGGAGACGAGCAGCACGCGCAGGTTCTCGCGCACGCCCTCGGCGACGATGACGACGCGGTTGTTGGCCGGCGTCAGCTCGCCGGGCGCGGTCTCGAGCTCGACCTCGAGGATGTTGGTGCCCGCGTGCGGGAACGGCATCTCGATCGACACGTGCTCGTTGATGCCCGCCGTGCGCAGCTCGTCGGGGCGTCCCTCGCGGCGCACGCGCAGCGATACCGGGCTGCCCGAGCCGGCGCCGCGTCCCGCCTCGCGCACGGCGACCTTGATGTCGCGCGACTGGCCGACGAGGCCGTAGCGCGGCGCCTCGATGGTCTCGATGCGGCGGTCGAACTCGTTCGGCGTGCCGGTGAGGAGGGTGTGCACCGGCGCGTCGAAGCCGAGGGCGGCCGTGGATTTCGGGATGTCGTGGATCTGTCCGTCGGTGATGAGAACCACACCGGCGATGCGGTCGGGCGGCGTCGAGGTCAGCGCGGAGTTGAGCGCGGCGAAGAGCTGCGTGCCCTGGGCGGAGGTGCCGTCGCCCTTGGCCGAGGTCGCCCACTTGATCTCGAGGTTCTTGATCTTGCCGAGGCGCTGCTCGAGCTCGGCGCGGATGGCGGCCTTCTGCTCGGGGCGCTTGTCGAGAGCCTGGCTCGTGCTCTCGTCGACGACGACGAGGGCGATGTTGGCGAGGCTCTCGCGCTCCTCCTCGCGCAGCGTCGGGTTCAAGAGCGCGGCGAGGAGGGCGGCGAGGGCCGCGCCGCGCCACAGCGCGCCGCGGCTCCTGCGGAACAGGAGGACGGCGACGAGCAGCAACGCAAGCACCGCCGCCGCCCAGATCAGCGGCAGCGGAACCAACGGTGCGAACTCGATCGACCAGCTCATGTCTTCGTCCTTGCGCGTCGCGCTCCCTTCCCCTGGTGGGGAGGGTTAGGGTGGGGGGATTCCAGACCATGTCGTTTTCGTTCTCCTCGCGCGGACGCCGTTGTGTGTAAGTCGTCCGTGCGGTTGCTTATTGCCCGAGCCGCTCCAGCAGCGCCGGGACGTGCACCTGGTCGGCCTTGTAGTTGCCGGTCAGCGCGTGCATCACGATGTTGATGCCGGTGCGCAGCGCCATCTCGCGCTGGCTTTCGCCGCCCGGCACCACGGGGTAGAGCGGCCGGCCCGTGCGGTCGAGCGCCCAGGCCGATGCGAAGTCGTTGGACGTGATCATGATCGAGGTGACGCCGTCGGCGCGCCGTGCCCGGCGGCTTTCGCCCTCGCTCTCGGACACGGCCTCCACCCAAAGCTGCCCGCCTTCCCAGCGGCCGGGGAACGAGCGCAGGAGGTAGAACGACTTGGTCAGAACGTGGTCCTCGGGGACCGGCTCCAGGCGCGGCACGTCGAGGGCGCCGAGGACGCGTCTCAGCGCCGCGCCGTTGCGGCCCTCGAGGCTCGAGCCCGTGGGAATGCCGGAGCCGTAGTCGCGGGTGTCGAAGATGATCATGCCGCCCTGCTTCATGTAGGCGTCGATCTTGGCCAGCGTCGGCTGCGGCAGGGGCTTGGCGCTGTCGAGCACCGGCCAGTAGAGCACCGGATAGAAGGCGATCTCGTCGTTGACGATGTCGACGCCGATCGGCTCGCCCGGCTCGACGGCCGTGCGCACGGCCAGCACGCGCGAGAGCCCTTCGAGGCCGGACTTGCTGGTGGCGTCGGCGCCGGCATCGCCGGTCAGCACGTAGCCGAGGGTGACGTTGCCGGTGGCCTGCTGGGCGATCTGGCCGCCCGGCACCTCGGAGAAGTCGGTCGCACGAGTCTGCGCCTCCGCACCCCCGGGCGCGAGCGCCGCAACCGACAGGAACGCTGCCGCGACCAGCGCGCCGGCGGCGGTGGCGCGGGTCCGGCGCAACGCGGCGAGGGCGCCGAAGACGCCGAGCAGCGCCAGCACGGCCACGATGTCGGCGAAGATCAGCCCGAGCGACGTGGTCAGCAGTGCGGGAGCGAGCGGTGTCGAAGGCTGGGTCTCGTAGAGCATGCGCTGGGCTCCCGTGAGGCGGGGAAGCGGCGCCAGGACGCTCTTCTGGTCGAGGACGTTCAGCGCGCGCGGACTCCCCTGCGCCCCATAGTAACCCGGCGGATGCACAAGGCTAGCCTCGACGGAGGAAATGTTGGTGGCCGGAATGGCTTCCGCCGTGGGCGGCGGCGGACGCAGGATGCCGAAGCCGTCGAGCGTCTGGACCGGCGCGAAGGCGTCGCCCGACGCGGCCGGGGCATCGGTCTCGCTTGCCGCCGGATCGGCGACCGTTCCGGCCGCCTCGCCGGTTGCGGCCTGCGGCGAGAGGCTGCCGAGAGCCGTGACCCGGCGCAGCATCTCGACGAAGAGGCCCGACATCGGCAGGTTGGACCAGTCCGAGTTGGCGGTGACGTGGAAGAGCACGATCTGGCCCGTGCCCCGCGTTGCGGCGGTGACGAGCGGCGTGCCGTCGGCGAGGCGCGCCCACACCTTCACCTGCGGCGTCAGCAGGGCCGGGTCGGCGAGCACCTGTCGGCTCACCGTCACGTCCTTCGGCACCGTGATGCCGCTGAACAGGCTGGTGTCGTCGAAAGCGGCGAGCGGCTGCGGCGTCGACCAGGAGAGCGCGCCGCCGAGCGCGCGCCCGCCCATGCGCAGCGCGACGGGCAGGAGGTCGTCGCCGCCGCTCTCGAGCCGCGGGCCTGCGAAGCGCACGAGGATGCCGCCCTTCTCGACCCACGTCGCCACCTGCTCCTTCACCTCGCCCGACAGCGTGCCGATGTCGGCCAGCATCAGGACGCTCGCCTTCTGCTTCAGGACGGTGTCGACGCCCTCGGCGAGGTTGTGGCTCTTGGGGCGGACGATCTCGGCGTAGGGCTGGACGGCCTTCTCCAGGTAGTAGAGCGGCGCCAGCAGGGGCTGGGCCTGCTCCTGACTCTCGCCCGAGATCATGCCGACGCGCTGCCATTGCGAGCGCCCGTCGAGCAGGCTCACGGCGCCGGCCGAGTGCTCGGCGCCGATCTCGAGGCGCGTGACCTGGTTCCTGAGCTCCAGCGGCAGGTCGAATGCGACCTCCGTCCGCTTCGAGTCGCCCGGCAGCGCGAAGGTGGCCTCGCCGAGGCGCTGGCCGCGGGCGGAGAAGGCGTCGATGCGGCCGGCGCGCGGGGGGCCGCCCGTGCGCAGCACCGTCGCCACCAGCTTGCCGTCGGCGCCGACGCCGGCCGTGAGGCCCAGCGGCTCGCCGCCGCCCTGCTCTTCGACGAGCGCGAACGTGCCTTCGCCCGCGGCTTCCTCCAGGCCCGCAGCAAATGCGTCCGCGGCGCCGTCGTGGTCGATGCCGTCGGCGAGCCACAGCACGTTGGGGGCGGCGATGCTCGCCGACTTCAGCGCCGCCGAGAGCGTCGCGAGCGTGCCCTTACGGTCCGGCTTGTGCGGCTGCGGCGTGAGGGCGGCCAGCGTGGCGCGGGCGTCGCCCGGCGTCTGGAGGCCGAGGGTCCGGGACTTCGTCGCGGGCGCGGTCTCGGCGATCATCACGGGCCGGTTCTGGCGCTGGGCCTCGGCCAGGATCTCCTCGGCGAGCGCCGTACGGCGTGCCCATCCGGCGGCGGCGGCCCAGCCGTTGTCGATCACCAGCACGACGGGGCCGGTGCCGGTCATGGTGCGGTCGCGGGCCGGGTTCAGCACGGGCTCGGCGAGCGCGAGGATGACGAGGGCCGCCGCGGCAAGGCGCATGAGCAGGAGCCACCAGGGGGTCTTGGCCGGCGTCTTCTCCTCGTTCTCGAGGCCGACGAGGATGCGGGTGGCCGGAAACTCCACCTGCTTCGGGCGCGGCGGCACCGTCTTCAGGAGCCAGTAGATCAGCGGCAGCGTGGCGAGGCCCGCCAGCAGCCAAGGATTGAGAAATGCCAGCGCGCCGAT
>CALLQH010000327.1 GCA_938014945.1 uncultured bacterium
AGCACCTTGCGCACCTTCTCCAGCGGCATGCCGAGCTTTTCGGCAAGCTCCTCGGGTGTCGGCTCGCGGCCGATCTCGTGGAGCATCTGGCGGGACGTGCGCACCAGCTTGTTGATCGTCTCGATCATGTGCACGGGAATGCGGATGGTGCGCGCCTGGTCGGCGATCGAGCGGGTGATCGCCTGGCGGATCCACCAGGTGGCGTAGGTCGAGAACTTGTAGCCGCGGCGGTACTCGAACTTGTCGACCGCCTTCATCAGGCCGATGTTGCCCTCCTGGATCAGGTCCAGGAACTGCAGGCCGCGGTTGGTGTACTTCTTGGCGATGGAGATCACGAGGCGCAGGTTCGCCTCGACCATCTCCTTCTTGGCCTGGCCGGCCTCCTTCTCGCCGCGCTGCACCGTCTGGGTGATGCGCTTGAACTCGGCGATGTCGAGGCCGCTCTCGCGCGCCACGTTGGCGATCTCCATGCGCATCTCCAGGATGCGCTCGGCATCGCGCTCGGCGAACTGCTTCCAGCCCCGCCCGGAGAGGCGGCTGATGCGGTCGAGCCATTCGGGATCGAGCTCGTTGCCGACATGGTGCTCGAGGAACTCGGGCCGCTTGATGCCGCGCCGCACGGCCAGCTTCAGCAGGTTGCCCTCGAGGTTGAGCAGACGGCGGTTGTAGCCGTAGAGCTCGTCAACCATCGCCTCGATGCGGTTGTTGTGCAGCTTCACGGAGCTGACGAGTTCGTAGATCTCGCGGTTGATCTTCTCGTAGCGCTTGCGGGCGGCCGCGGCAGGCTCCTCGCCGACCAGCTTGGCGCCCAGATTCTCTTCCTGCACCTTGCGCAGCTTGATGTAGGCCTTGGCCAGCTTGTCGAAGGTCGCCATGACCTCGGGCAGCAGGGCCTGCTCCATGGCCGAAAGCGACATGTTGGCTTCGGCGTCGTCATCATCATCGCCGTCGTCGCCGTCGCTGGCGCCTTCCTCGTCGCCCTCGGCCTTGGCCGTCGCCTTGGAGGGCTTCTCGGCCGCCCCGGCGGGCTTGCCGCCGGCCTGGGCATTGGCCGGGTTGTTGGGATTGTTCGAGTTGTGGTTGGCGTTGTTGGCCGCGTTGTTGTTGGCGTCCGGGCCCGCGTAGGTGCCTTCCAGGTCGATGATGTCGCGCAGCAAGACGCGGTTGTCGGCCAGCAGGTCGCGCCACTCGACAATGGCGCGCAGGGTCAGCGGGCTTTCGCAGATGCCGCGGATCATGCGGTCGCGGCCGGCCTCGATGCGCTTGGCGATGGCGATCTCGCCCTCGCGCGAGAGCAGCTCCACACGGCCCATCTCGCGCAGGTACATGCGCACGGGATCGTCGGTGTAGCCCATCTCGCTGGTCGAGGGGGCCGCCGCCGGCGCGGCTTCGGCGGCCGGCGCGGCATCGCCGCTGGCCTGGCCGTTCACCGCCTTGTCGACGGCGTCCTCGGACTCCTCGGACTCGACCACGTTGATGCCCATTTCGGAGAGCATCGCCATGGTGTCCTCGATCTGCTCGGAGGAGACCTCGTCCTGGGGCAGGGCCTCGGAAATCTCGTCAACCGTGACGTAGCCGCGCTCCTTGCCGCGCGCGATCATCTTCTTGATCGCGGCGTTGATGGTATCGAGCAGCGGATCGTCGGCGCCGTCCTCGGCGTCGTCGTCGGTATCCACGTCAGCGGGTTTCGTTGCCATGCATGTCTCCTTGGGCGCTCCCGCCATGCCCCTGCAAAAGCCCGGGCGGGATCGCGTTACCGCGGCAAAGCGTCCTTTGCCGGTCACCTCTTACGCCGTCGCGTGCCACGCCCTGAATCCGCCCTGGAACCGCGTCCTCAGACATCATCCTCGGCCTGCAAGAGCCGCGCCTCGGTCGCCTGCTTCAGCTCCTGCTTGGCCTTCAGGCGCTGCCAGGCTTCATCGCTCTGTTCCACGGCCCAGGCCGCCGCATCGGCTTCGATCTCTTCGTCCAGCGCGTGATGCTGGTAAAGCTCGAAGGCGTGATGCCAGAGACGTTCACCCTCGTCCACGCTCTCTACACGCAACACGGGATCATCGCCGCCGCGCCCCGTCTCCGGCAGGAGACGCCTCACGACCGCAGACAATCCAGTCGCTGTCAGGTGGCGTTCGATGGCCTCTCTGTCAAGGATTTCCTCTGTCATGGCGGCATCGAACAGCGCGTCGCGCACCGCGCCGTAGCCCTGCCCGCGGAATCCGACCTCGGCGAGGCGCTCGGCGACCCGCTCCAGCAAACCGGGCACCAGAATGGGCAGAACCAGCAGCATGCGCTGGGTCGGATCGTCCTCGGCCCGCCCGCCCGGCGGACTGGGGCGCTGCTCCAGTTCCGGCGGGCTCCAGCGGCCCTGGTTCCAGCCGCCCTGGCGGCGGCCCACGGCGGCACGTCCGGCACCAGGGCCCATGCGGCGCTCCTGGGGGCGATTCACCCGCCGGGCCGCGCCGAAGGCCTCGCGCAGGCGCGCGCGCATCGCGCTCTTGTAATGGTACTGCACGGAGCTGTCGGCGATGGTGGCGATCGCCTGGTTGAGTTCCTGCTCCAGTCCTGCACGCCGTTCGGGCGTGTCGAAGCGGCCGCCCTCGATGCGGCTTTTCCAGAGCATGTCGAGCAGGGGGACGGCGCTTTCGAGCACCTGGGCCATCGCCCCCCTGCCCCGCGCGCGGATCAGGTCGTCGGGGTCCTGGCCGCCGGGCAGCAGGGCAAAACGCAGGGAACGGCCGGGCTGCAGCAGCGGCAGGGCACGCTCGACCGAACGGAAGGCTGCGCGCTTGCCCGCGCTGTCACCGTCGAAACACAGCACCGGCTCGTCGGCCATCTTCCAGAGCAGGCCGATCTGGGCCTCGGTCAGCGCCGTGCCGAGCGGCGCCACGGCATGGGCAAACCCCGCCTGGGCCAGCGCGATCACATCCATGTAGCCCTCGGCAACGATCACCGTGCCGGCCTCGTGCGCGGCCTTGCGGGCCAGCGCATAGCCATAAAGCAGGGCGCCCTTGTGGAAGACCGGCGTCTCGGGCGAGTTGAGGTACTTGGCGGGATGGTCGCCCATGGTGCGCCCGCCGAAGGCGATGACCCGGCCGCCCCGGTCGGTGATGGGAAAGATCAGGCGGTGGCGGAAGCGGTCGCCGGCATCGCGTCCGTCCTCGCCGCCCACGGCAAGGCCCGCCTCGGCCATCAGCCGGTCGGGCACCTCCTTGCCCTTGAGATGCTGGATCAGGCGGCTGCGGGAATCCGGCGCATAACCCAGACGGAAGCGCTCCACCGTCTCCGGCCGCACGCCGCGGCGTTCCAGATAGGCGCGCACCTCGGCGGCACCGGGCGTGCGCAACTGCTCCTCGAACCAGCGGCAGGCTTCCTCCAGCACGTCGTAGAGGGTGGCCGCGCGTTTGGCCCGTTCGCGCTCCACCGGCGACTGCTCGGGCATCTGCAGGCCCGCCAGCCCCGCCAGACGCTCCACCGACTCGGGGAAGGAGAGATTCTCCGTGCGCATCAGGAAGCCGATGACATCGCCGTGCGCGCCGCAGCCGAAGCAGTGGAAGAAGCCCTTGTCCTCGACCACGGCGAAGGAAGGCGACTTTTCCTTGTGGAACGGGCACAGGCCGACGAATTCCCGGCCGCGCCGGATCAGGCGCACCTGCTTGCCCACGACATCCGAGAGCGGAACGCGGGCGCGAATCTCGTCAAGAAATTGGGGCGGAAAAGCCATGGCCCAGTCTAGGCCCGCTCGCCGGGCCGCACCATGAGGGAGTCAGACCAGCTTCTGCTTCACCAGGGCGCTGGCGACGGCGCCGTCGACCTGGCCGGGATAGCCCTGTTTCAGGGCGGCCATCACCCGGCCCATGTCCTTCAGGCCCGAGGCGCCGGTTTCGGCGATCACCTCGTCGACCACCTGCTCCATTTCCTGCGCCGAAAGCTGGCGCGGCATGAAACGGCGGATGACCTCGATCTCGAACATCTCGCGTTCGGCCAGTTCCGGGCGCCCGCCGACGCGGTACTGCTCCGCGGCCTCCTCGCGCTGGCGCACCATCTTGGTGAAGAGTTCGAGAATTTCCTCGTCCGTGATGCCGGCGTTGCCGGCCCCGGCGCTGCGCGCGGCGATATCGCGGTCCTTGAGCGCGGCGCTGACCAGGCGCAAGGTGGACGTGGTCGTCCGGTCCTTGGCCTTGACGGCTTCCTTGAGGGCATCGGAAATCTGCTGGCGCAGAGCCATGGACAAAACATTCCCAAGCAACGAAGCCGGGCATACTAACGATGGCCTTGGCCGAAGTCGAATCGTGGATAGTTTGTAAGTGGTTGATAACCCAGCGCTTTTCTATCCACCGCTGGCTTGACCAATCGCCGGGGATTGCTTATATCCCGCGTCGACCGGCCGCCAGCCGGCGGCCATTGGCCCCTCGCAGGTTTTCATGAACGATTCCGCTTCCGCGCCGGCGCCCTGGGCAACGGCGAGTCTCGTGCTCGCGGACGGATCGGTATTCTGGGGCCGCGGTATCGGCGCCACCGGCCGCACCCTGGGCGAGATCTGTTTCAACACCGCGATCACCGGCTACCAGGAGATCCTCACCGATCCCTCCTATGCCGGGCAGATCATCACCTTCACCTTCCCCCATGTCGGCAATGTCGGAGCCAACGGCTTCGACATCGAGTCGGACGTGGCGGCGGTGCGCGGCCTGGTCCTGCGCGCCGACATCACCCAGCCGTCGAACTTCCGCGCCGTCAGCCACCTCGACAAGTGGCTCAAGAGCCAGAACCTGATCGGCATCGCCGGTATCGACACCCGGCGCATGACCCGGCTGATCCGCGACCACGGCTTCCAGACCGCGGCGATCTGCCACGGTGAGATCGACGTCGAAGCCGCCCGCGCCGAGATCGCCGCCTGGCCCGGCCTGGAAGGCATGGATCTGGCCAAGGACGTCACCTGCCGCCAGAGCTTCACCTGGGACGAGACCCTGTGGCAGCCCCACACCGGCTACGGCAAGCAGGAAGCCCCGCGCCACCGGGTCGTCGCCATCGACTACGGCATCAAGAAGAACATCCTGCGCAACCTCGCCGCCAGCGGCTGCCACGTCACCGTGGTGCCCGCCGACACCTCGGTCGAGCAGATCATGCGCCATCAGCCCGACGGCATCTTCCTGTCGAACGGCCCGGGCGACCCCGCCGCCACCGGCGCCTATGCCGTGCCGGTGATCCGCGAGCTGGTGCAATCGGGCAAGCCGGTGTTCGGCATCTGCCTTGGCCACCAGATGCTGGGCCTGGCGCTGGGTGCCAGGACCATCAAGATGAAAAACGGCCACCGCGGCGCCAACCACCCGATCAAGAACCTGGAGACGGGCCTGGTCGAGATCACCAGCCAGAACCACGGCTTCGTCGTCGACGCCGACAGCCTGCCCGCGGGCGTGGTGCCGACCCACGTCAGCCTGTTCGACGGCACGCTGGCCGGGCTCAAGATGACCGACAAGCCGGTCTTCTCCGTCCAGTACCACCCCGAAGCCAGCCCCGGCCCGCAGGACAGCACCTACCTCTTCCGCCAGTTCACGGCGGCGATGGAGGCGAAGTCCTGATGGCTTGCCTCACCCAACAGGCCCCCACCGCGACCCTCCCCCTTCAGGGCGGAGGGAAAAACCTGGTGCGAGAAATCTGAGCCATGCCCAAACGCACCGACATCAAGTCCATCATGATCATCGGCGCCGGGCCGATCGTGATCGGCCAGGCCTGCGAGTTCGACTATTCGGGCACGCAGGCGTGCAAGGCGCTGAAGGAGGAGGGTTACCGGGTCATCCTGGTGAACTCCAACCCGGCGACGATCATGACCGATCCGGGCATGGCGGACGCGACCTACATCGAGCCGATCACGCCCGAGGTGGTCGCCAAGATCATCGAGAAGGAGCGCCCGGACGCGCTGCTGCCCACCATGGGCGGCCAGACCGCGCTCAACACCGCCCTGTCGCTCGCCAAGATGGGCGTCCTGAAGAAGTTCGGCACCGAGATGATCGGCGCCAGCCGCGAGGCCATCGACAAGGCCGAGGACCGCGAGCTGTTCCGCGACGCCATGCGCAAGATCGGGCTGGAATGCCCGCAGAGCGAGATGGCCCACACCATGGAGGACGCCCGCCGGGCGCTGGAGATCATCGGCCTGCCGGCGATCATCCGGCCGAGCTTCACCATGGGCGGCACCGGCGGCGGCATCGCCTACAACCGCGAGCAGTACGAGGAGATCGTGCGCCGCGGCATCGACGCCAGCCCGACCAACGAGGTGCTGATCGAGGAATCGGTGCTGGGCTGGAAGGAATACGAGATGGAGGTCGTGCGCGACCGCGCCGACAACTGCATCATCATCTGCTCCATCGAGAACGTCGATCCCATGGGCGTGCACACCGGCGATTCGGTGACCGTCGCCCCGGCCCTGACGCTGACCGACAAGGAATACCAGATCATGCGCAACGCCTCGCTGGCGGTGCTGCGCGAGATCGGCGTCGACACGGGCGGATCGAACGTGCAGTTCGCGATCAATCCCGAGGACGGGCGCATGATCGTGATCGAGATGAATCCGCGCGTCTCGCGTTCCTCGGCGCTGGCCTCCAAGGCGACCGGCTTCCCCATCGCCAAGGTCGCGGCCAAGCTGGCGGTCGGCTATACGCTCGACGAGATCCAGAACGACATCACCCAGGTGACGCCGGCGAGCTTCGAGCCGACCATCGACTATGTCGTCACCAAGATGCCGCGCTTCACCTTCGAGAAGTTCCCCGGCACCGAGCCCCTGCTCACCACCTCCATGAAGTCCGTCGGCGAGGCGATGTCCATCGGCCGCACCTTCGGCGAGAGCCTGCAGAAGGCCCTGCGCTCGATGGAGACCGGCCTCACCGGCCTCAACGAGATCCACTTCGAGGACACCAGCGAGGACGGCATCATCGCCCAGCTCGCCCGGCCCACGCCCGACCGCCTGCTCGCCATCGCCCAGGCGATGCGCCACGGCCTCTCCAACGAGGACATCCACGACATCACGAAGTACGACCCGTGGTTCCTGGAGCAGATCCGCGACATCGTCGAGATGGAGGAGACGGTGCGCAAGGACGGCCTGCCGCACGAGCGCGCCGCCATGCTGGGCCTCAAGAAGATGGGCTTCTCCGACAAGCGCCTGGCCCAGCTCACCGGGCGCAGCGAGGACGAGGTGCGCGCCCACCGGCGCAACCTGAAGGTGACGCCGGTCTACAAGCGCATCGACACCTGTGCCGCCGAATTCCCCTCCATCACCAGCTACATGTACGGCTGCTACGAAGGCGACGGCATCGGCGATCCCGAATGCGAGAGCAATCCCGAGGATGCCCGCAAGGTCATCATCCTGGGCGGCGGTCCCAACCGCATCGGCCAGGGCATCGAGTTCGACTACTGCTGCGTCCATGCCTGCTTCGGCCTGGAGGAAGCGGGCGTGCAGACCATCATGGTCAACTGCAACCCCGAGACCGTCTCGACCGACTACGACACCTCCGACCGCCTCTACTTCGAGCCGCTGACCGCCGAGGACGTGATCGAGATCGCGACCAAGGAGATGGAAAAGGGCACGCTTGTCGGCGTCATCGTCCAGTTCGGCGGCCAGACGCCGCTGCGCCTGGCGCATGCGCTGGAAAAGGCCGGCATCCCGATCATCGGCACCTCGCCCGACGCCATCGACCGCGCCGAGGACCGCGAGCGCTTTCAGGTTCTGCTGCAGGACCTGAAGCTGCGCCAGCCGGCCAACGGCACCTGCCGCACCCTGGAGGAGGCCAAGCGCATCGCCGCGCGCATCGGCTATCCCGTGGTCGTGCGGCCGTCCTATGTGCTGGGCGGGCGCGCCATGGAGATCGTCCACAGCGAGGACGGCCTGGAGAACTACATCGAGCGTGCGGTGGAGACCTCCGAAGGCAACCCGATCCTGCTCGATTTCTTCCTGCAGGACGCCATCGAGGTCGACGTCGATGCCCTGAGCGACGGCAAGGACGTCTTCGTCGCCGGCATCATGGAGCACATCGAGGAGGCCGGCATCCATTCGGGCGACTCGGCCTGTTCCCTGCCGCCCTATTCGCTGCCGGCGAAGACCATTGCGGAAATCCGCCGCCAGACCGAGGCCATGGCCCTGGAGCTGGGCGTGGTCGGCCTGATGAACGTGCAGTTCGCGGTGAAGGAGGACGACATCTACGTCCTGGAGGTCAACCCGCGCGCCAGCCGTACCGTGCCCTTCGTCGCCAAGACCATCGGCGTTCCGCTCGCCAAGATCGCCGCGCGCATCATGGCGGGCGAGACCCTGGCGAGCTTCAGGATCGCCGAGCCCTCCTACGATCACATCGCGGTCAAGGAAGCGGTCTTCCCCTTCGCGCGCTTCCCCAACGTCGACATCATCCTGGGCCCGGAGATGAAGTCGACCGGCGAGGTCATGGGCCTCGACCGCGACTTCGGCCACGCCTTCGCCAAGGCCCAGATCGCCAGCGGCGGCATGCTGCCGGCCTCCGGCCGCGTCTTCATCTCGGTCAAGGACCGCGACAAGGCGCACGCCATCGTGCTGGGCAGGAAGCTGATCGGCCTGGGCTTCAGCCTGCTCGCCACCCGCGGCACCGCCCGCGACATGCGCGCGGCGGGCCTGGAGGTGGAGACGATCAACAAGGTGCTGGAAGGCCAGCCCCATATCGTGGACGCCATCACCGACGGCCATGTGGCGCTGGTGATCAACACCACCGAGGGCGCCAAATCCATCGCCGACAGCTTCAGCCTCCGGCGCACGGCGCTGATCCGCAAGGTGCCCTACGCCACGACCATCGCCGGCGCCCGCGCCATGGTCGAGGGCATCAGCGCGCTGGCGACCAGCGGCATCGACGTCGCCCCGCTGCAGTCCTATTCCTCGCAGCCCTACTGAGCCTGCCGGGGCGGCACGGATGAACCCCGCGGGCCCGGCATGACACTGCAGCGCCCCTTTGCCTGGGTCGTGACCGACGGTGTCATCGGCATGGAGAACCAGTGCGTCGGCCTGGTCGAGCGCATCGGTTTGGCCTTCGCCGTCAAGCGCATCGCCGTGGCGAAGCCGTGGCGCTGGGTGCCGCCGCTGCTGATTCCGCGCCCGCTTGCCCGGCTCGCCCCGCGCGGCGATCAGCTGACACCGCCCTGGCCGGACCTTCTGGTTGCCTCGGGGCGCAAGTCGGTCGCCCCGGCGCTTGCCATCCGCAAGGCCTCCGGCGGCGCCTGTTTCTGCGTCCAGATCCAGAACCCGGGCGTCGATCCCGCACGTTTCGACATGGTCATCGCACCGGCCCATGACAGCCTCAAGGGCGCCAACGTGATCGCCACCACCGGCTCGCTCCACGGCCTCTCCCGCACCGGCCTCGACAAGGACGCGGCGGCGTGGCGGGCCTCGGTCGCGCACCTGCCGGAGCCGCGTATCGCGGTGCTGGTCGGCGGCGCCAACCGCGCCTATCGCTTCGGCGAGGCGGAGGCCCGCGCCCTGGGCCAATCCCTTTCGGCCCTGCCCGGCAGCCTGATGGTCACCGTATCGCGCCGCACCGGGGCGGAGGCGACCCGCGCATTGGCCGAAAGCCTCGACCTTTCCCGCGCCGTATTCTGGGACGGCCAGGGCGACAACCCCTATCGCGGCTGGCTGGGCCTGGCCGACGCCATCGTCGTCACCTCCGATTCGGTCAACATGGCGACGGAGGCCTGCGTCACCGGCAAACCGGTGCTGGTCGCCCACCTGCCCGGCGGATCGGAGAAGTTCACCGCCTTCCACGACCTGATGGTGGCCCGCGGCCACACCCGCCGCTTCGAAGGCACGCTGCCCGACTGGACGCCGCAGCCGCTGGATGAAACGGGCCGGGTGGCCGATCTGGTGCGCGAGCGTCTGGACGCGCGCGCCGCCCACCTCCCGACGCCTTGAAATGAACCCCGCGAAGGCCCACAAACCATCCATGGCCCTGCTTGATCTCGACCTCCTTGCCGCCACGCCGCTGGCGCGCCAGCCCTTCGATCACCTGATCGTTCCAGGCTTCCTGACGCCCGAGGGGATCGAGGCGGTCGACCGTTCCTTTCCCCAGATCGACGCCCCCGGCAGCTTCCCGACGCAGACGCTGGACTACGGCATCGCCTTCCAGGAGGTGCTGGACGCCCTGCAGGGCCCGGAGATGACCGCCGCCATGGCGCAGAAGTTCGAGGTCGACCTTTCCGGCCGCCCGACGATGGTCACCGTGCGCGGGCGCTGCCAGGCCAAGGACGGGCGCATCCACACCGACAGCACGACCAAGATCATCACCGTGCTGATCTACATGAACGACGGCTGGGAGGCCGAGGGCGGCCGCCTGCGCCTGCTCAACGGCCCCGACGACCTTGACGACATGGTCGCCGAGGTGCCGCCCCAGGCCGGCACCATGCTGGCCTTCCGCCGCAGCGAGAATTCCTACCACGGGCACAAGCCCTTCGTGGGCCGTCGCCGCTCCATCCAGCTCAACTGGGTGACCGATGCGGGCGTCGTGCGCCACGAGCTTGCCCGCCACCGCATGTCGGCGCGCATCAAG
>CALLQH010000328.1 GCA_938014945.1 uncultured bacterium
AGGGGCTGTACCAGGTTTCCTTGAACGGTCCCTGGATCTGGACGTGATAGGGCTGCTCGGGTGTGGGCTCCAGGAAGATGTAGAGCGGCCCCTCCTCCACCGGCTTGTCGAGCTTGATGACGCCCTGGACGAAGAGATGGTCGTTGACGTGGTGGCCGATGAGGCCGGAGGGATCGTCAAGGTTGGAAGCCAGCGCCAGGCGCGTCGACTGCACCGCGCCGCCCGCCAGCACGACGTTGCGCGCGGCAAGCTCGTGGCGGCTGCCGTCGCGCCGGTCCAGCACCTCGACGGAGGTGATGCGCCGCCCTTGTGCGTTGAGCCGCAGGGCCTCGGCCTCGCTCACCAGGGTGATTCCGGGGCCCGAGCGGTGCAGGGCCAGGAGGCCGCTGCGCAGCAGGCGCGCGACCGAGCTGTCGAAGCCGCGGCTGATGTGGCCGTTGCGCACCTCCTGCGTATCGACCCCCAGGCTGGCGCGCCGTGCGGCGATACCGGCCTCATTCAACTGCGCGATCAGCCGGTCCTGTCCGGGGCTGCGGAAGAAGGCGGGGTGATCCGACAGCGGCCCGCCGGAAACATGCATGCGCCGCTCGGCCTTCAGGTACCAGGGTTCCAGATCGGGCAGGGAGATCGGCCAGTCGTCGAAGTCCCAGCTCTGGAAGCGCGGCGTGCAGCCGCCCCAGAACACGGTGCGCCCGCCGACCAGCGACCAGGCGTTGTTGTTGCCCTGAGGGGCGCGGTCGCCCAGCGTGGCATAGTCGCCATGGCTGATCCAGGCCGGGTGATAAACCGCCCGCTCGTGGATCTGCGGCACGATGTCGCCGCGGCTGCGGAAGGGCGTGGAGCCGACGTGGCCCGGCAGGATGAACGGGCCGGCCTCCAGCAGCACGACATGATTGCCCGCTTCGGCAAGCGCCAGCGCGGCGGTGACGCCGGCCGTGCCGCTGCCGATCACGATGTGGTCGATGGGCTCGGGCGCCGCCGCGACTTCGGAAAGGCTGCTGGTGAAGATCTCGTCGTACATGGTTTCCCTCCTTGGCAGCTCAGGCCAGGACGACGCGGGCCACCTTGCGGAAGGCGGTGACGATGTCGTCGATGTCCTGCTCGGTCAGGCACGATGCGATGGTCAGCAACGCGCCGCGGGCATTGCGGTCGTCGCAGCCGGGCAGCAGACCATGCGCGTAGGAAATCTCCTGTGCGAACGCGTTGGCCGGGTGGCTCCAGGGGAAGCCGTCGGCCGAGAGCGAACGTTTCTTCAGCAGGCTGGGATTGTTGAAGTACCAGTGCATGCCCCAGTCGCTCATCTTGATGCAGGCAAGGCTGCCTTCGGGGCCACGGATGCCCTCGGCGCGCAGGGCATCGACGAAGCGGTCGCGCCGGGCGCTGTCGGGATAGAGCGTCACCATGAAGGGGCCGCTGTCGCCCGCAGGGTCGGGGATGTCGCGGAAGGACAGGCCGTCGATGCCCTGCAGCTGCTCGCGGATCGCCCACTTGGCCTTGCGCATGGCGCCGGTGATCTGGTCGAGCTTGCGGAACTGGGCCAGCACCATGGCGCCGCTCAGCTCGCTCATGCGCGCGCCCACGCCCCACAGCTGATAGTCCTCGTCGCTGGGGTCGAGGCGCCCCGCGGCATTGCGGGCGTAGCCCAGGTCATGAATGGCAAAGCAGCGCTTGTAGAGGTGTTCGTCACGGCACATCAGCATGCCGCCGTCGCCGCTGGTCAGGTTCTTGTTGAGCTGGAAGCTGAAGATGCCGATGTCGCCGAAGGTGCCGACCGGAGTGCCGTTGAGGCTGGCGCCGGCGGCCTGGGCGCAGTCCTCCAGCAGATAGATGCCCTTCTCCCTGGCCAGCTTGGCGATGCGGTCGGTGCGGCCGGGCGCGCCGCTCATGTTGACGTAGAGGATCGCCTTGGTCCGCGCGTTGATCTTGGCCGCGGCGTCGTCGGGGTCCATGCAGAAGGTGTCGTCGATGTCGACCAGGCGGGGAATTGCGCCCAGGCGCACGACGGCGCTCAGGCAGCTCACCCACATGTAGCCGGGCACCAGGACCTCGTCGCCCGGGCCGACCCCGAACGCCGCCAGAGCGATCAGCAGGGCCTGGCCGCCGGAGTTGACGCCCAGGGCGTGCGCCACGCCGAAGCGCTGGCGCCATTCGGCCTCCAGGGTGTCGACCATGTGCTGCAGGTCGGGGCCGTAGTAGCGGAAGGGGCTGCGCGCGCGGATGACACGCCCGACAAGTTCGGCTTCCTCCTCGCCGATCCAGTGGACGCCCGGCAGCTCCCAGGGCAGCGGTTCTTCGCGGACCGGACGCCCGCCTTCGATGGCGAGCCGATTGGCGCGTTCTGCGGTATCGGGCATGGCTTCCCCCCGAATGTGTCGCAACAGCTTGCGACGTTCCCAAATCCTGCCGCTAGGATAGGCAGCGAAAATCGGGCGGTTCCATAGCCACCATCACGGCAGGGAGTAAAATTCTTGGCACTGATCCGTCTCTCGCTGGTCTGCCTGATGTCGGGATCCCTGTTCGGCTACAACGTGGCCGTGGTTGCCGGGGCCCTGGGCTTTCTCGCGCATGACTACGCACTGACGCCGCTTGATCAGCAAATGCTGGTGACGTCCATCCTGGTGGGCGCCTTTGCCGGAGCCATGGCCAGCGGCGAGATCGCCGCGCGCTGGGGCCAGCGGCGCACCCTGCTGCTGGCCGGCGCGGTGTTCCTGGTCGTGCCGCCGCTCATCGCGGTGACAGACGGCGTCTGGCAGATCGGCGCCCTGCGCGCCCTCCTCGGCCTGGCGGTCGGCACGGTCTCCATGGTGGCGCCGCTCTATGTCGCCGAATGCGTCGCGGCGAGAAGGCGCGGCGCGCTGGTCTCGCTCTTCCAGCTCGGCGTCACGGCCGGCATCCTGGCGGCCTATCTTGTCGACTACGCCTTCACGGCATCGGGCGACTGGCGCGTCATGTTCGCCTGTGGCGCCGTGCCCGCGGTTGTTCTCTGGGGCGCGCTCGCCGGACTGCCCGAGAGTCCGAGGTGGCTTGCCCTGCGGGGCGACATGGAGGCCGCCCGCGCCGTGCTGGTGCGGCTCCAGGGGGTGGAGGCCGATCCGGAAGAGTTGCAGCCTGCCGAGCAGACCGCGGGGCGCTGGAGCGATCTCTTCTCGCCGCTGGTGCGTGGCGTGCTGGCGATGGCGGCGGGCCTCTTCCTCTTCCAGAATCTCGCGGGCATCGACGGCATCCTCTACTACGCGCCCGACATCTTCCTGTCGGTGGGCATCAAGGCGGAGACGGGCGCCATTCTTGCGACCGTGGGGCTTGGCGCGGTCAACCTCGGCGCCACCGTCGTCGCCCTGCTGATCGTCGATCGTGTCGGCCGCAGGCCGTTGCTGATCGGCGGCTGCCTGGTGATGTCGGCAAGCCTCCTGACGGTCGGGCTGACCCTGGGCGGTGGCGACGACGATGCCCTGCTCACGCTCGTAGGGCTCGCCGCCTACATCTTGGCCTTCGCGGTCAGCCTGGGTCCGCTGCCCTATGTCCTGATGTCGGAGGTCTTTCCGCTGTCGGTGCGCGCCCGCGGCATGAGCCTGGCCGCGGCGACAAGCTGGGTGCTCAACATCGTCGTCGCCATGACCTTTCTCCTCATGCTCGACGGTCTGGGGGCGGGGACGACCTTCCTGTTCTATGCGGGGGTCTGTGCGGTGGCGCTCGTCTTCTCCTGGGCCGTTGTGCCGGAGACGCGCGGGCGCAGCCTTGCCGAGATCGAACGCAGCCTGCATAGGGGGCGGCGTCTGCGCGACCTCGGCAAGCCGGTCGACGAGGCCGCAGCGGAACCCTGACAGCCTGGCGGGATGCATGCGTTTCTTCGTGCTTCAGAACGGCCTGGAATCCCTGGCCACGCACTATTTCAACGAGACCCTGGGCTGGCGCGAGGTCTGCGCGCAGCAGGGCATCGCCTGCCGCATCTATGCCAACCGCAAGGCGGGGCCGGAGATCACCGGGCCGCTGGAAGCCGTGCCTGCCTTCACCTTCGCCGCCGACGACGGCATTCGCTTCGATCCCGCGACCCAGGCGCTTCACGACATGGTGGTGAAGAGCGACCGTTTCGCCCTGGAGTGCCGCCTGCTCGATGCCCACGGCGCCGGCCCCGAGGACGTTGTCATCGCGCCCTATGCCGGTGCTGCCGAGATGGTCGGGCTCGCCCGCTGGCTGGAGAGCCGCAAGCGGAATGAGCGCCCTCGCATCGTCACCATCATGCATCGCCAGGGCGACGGCTGGCGTCTCGATGCCGCCCGGCAGAAGGTGGTGGCCGGCCAGGTCGCGCCGCTGCGTTACGGCGCCCAGCGCCTGGTACGCGCGGCCGGGGAGGAGCGCCTGCTCTTTGCTGCCAACAACACCACGCTGGCCCGTCTGCTGACGAACATCACCGGCGTCGCCGCCACGGCCATTCCCGTGCTGCTGCGCCATGGCCTTGCCGCGCGCTTCGAGGGACGCGACGGCGACGACGCCATGCCCGCCTATCGTGGACGTCGCTTCGATGTCGGCCTGCTGGGCGAGTTTCGCGCGGAGAAGGGCGGCAAGGTTGCGCTGGAGGCACTGATGCACTGCTTCGCTCAGCGCTCGGGTCTCAGCGCCGTTGTCCAGGTCGCCAATGACGAGGAGGCGCGGATCGTGAGCGGCCTGCTGCAGGGCAGCCGCGGAAAGGGCGATGTCGCCGTGCTGAAAGGGCAGCTTTCGCCGCAGGATTTCGAGACCTGCGTGGGCGCCTGCCGCGTCATCGCCCTGCCCTACCGCGCCGACCGTTACGCCGCCCGGGTCTCGGGCCTGTTCGTCGAGGCGGTGGCCTGGGGCCGCCCGGTGATCGCGCCGGAGGCGACATGGATGAGCGACATGATGGACGAGGGGCGTGCCGTGGGCGAGCGGTTCGCCGCGCTCGACGTCGACGCCGTCTCTGCCGCCCTGCAACGCACTCTCGACAATCTGCCCGAACTCGCCGATCGCGCCCGCGCCCTGGCACCCGCGTGGCGCGCCGCCGAATGCACCGAAGCCGCGATCACACACATCGCCGCCTGGGCGGGGGGCGCTTAGGCCTTCAGGAAGGCGATGACGTCGCCGGCGACCTCCGTGCCCGACATGTTGGCGCCGCCGCAGGTGACCGCATACTGGCCGGCCAGCGCCTCGCCGGCCAGGAACAGCGGGCTGTCGATGGGTTCTGCGAGCGCGGCGCGCGCGCCGTGCTGGCCCGGCCGCTCCGAGGCGTAGGAGCCGCGCACCCAGGGATCGTTTGCCCAGTTGGTGAAGCCGCCCCTGATGAAGTGTTCGTCGACCTTCTCGCCGAAGATGTTGCGCAGTTCGCCGAGCGCGAAGTCGACCACGGCCGCTTCGCCCTGGGCCGACATCTCCCAGCCGAAGGCGCCGCCGATGAAGCCGATCATCAGGTCCATCTTGAACGGCCAGGTGAGGAAGAAGCAGGCCCGCGCGGGAAGCACCTCCGGCACCTTGTAGGCCAGCCACTCGCTGGGCTTCAGACCGAAGCGCGTACCGTCGAAGAGCAGGGGCACCTTGGCGAACAGGCCCATGGGCATGCCCTCGATGCCGGCAAGCGTGGCGGCGGGCAGGCCGGGCGTGAAGCGGATGGTCTCGGCCGCCAGCACGCCGGTCGAGACCGTCAGGATGCAGGCGCGCGCCGAAAGCGTGCCCGCCGAACTTTCGATACGCACGCCGGGGCCGGAATGGTCGATGGCGGTGACCGGTGCGTTGAGCGTCACCGGCAGGCCCTGTCCGAACTGCGTCACCAGGGTTCCGAAGCCCTCGAGGATCTCCAGGTTCGGTTCGGTGTCCGCAAGGGACCACCAGTCGACCGGCGAAAGGTCGATGAAGTCCTTGCCCATGCTCATGGGCCCCAGCCAGGTCTGGCTGTTGGCGCCCCAGTCCATCTCCGGCACGGCGTCGAGGGCCGGAATGTCGAGGCCGTCGCGCCCGGCGTCCGAAAGGCCGCCCCTGGTCGCCCGCCAGGCGCGGTCGTAGGCCGACCACTCGCTGCTGGTGGGCGCACGCTTGCCGACGAACATGGCCTCGTCGGCGCCGTCGTGGCTCTCCAGGGTGTAGCCCCATTGTCGCGCCATGGGCGTGTAGGGGTTGACGTCGGAGTTGTGCAGCCACGAGCAGCCGCGGTCGAAGGGCAGGCCGAAGGTGGTGGTGTCGGTGTGGGCGCGCCCGCCGATGCGGCCTGCGGCTTCGACGATGGCGACGGAATAACCCGCCGCGATCAGCGCGTGGGCCGCGGCCAGCCCCGCCGATCCGGCGCCGACGATGGCGACATCGACGTCGCCCTCGGCCGCCCGCAGCACGGCAGGTGCGGCGAGAACCCCGGATGCTCCGGCAAGAAACCGTCTGCGACTCAAAGGACAATGCATCGCGCTCGCCCCCCCGTTGACCCGGCCACCATGCATGGAAACGCGATAATTGTTAATTGATTATTACAATTTGCGCGACGCAGAACGATTCCGGGGAAATCGGTCGCTGCGGCTGCAGACAGTGCGCGATGGCGGCGGCCTTGGGTTAGACTGGCGCCAGGGCGCGCGGCACAGGGGGAATCATGCAGATCGAGGATGCCGGGCGCATTGCCGTCCTGATCCCCTGCTACAACGAGGAAGTGGCGATCGGCGCCGTCGTCGCGGCCTTTCGCGCCGCCCTGCCCGATGCGGCGATCTATGTCTTCGACAACAATTCCAGGGACCGCACCATCGACGTTGCGCGGCAGGCCGGCGCCCATGTCCGGCGCGAGACACGCCAGGGCAAGGGCGCGGTGGTGCGCCGCATGTTCGCCGATGTCGAGGCCGATACCTATGTCCTGGTCGATGGCGACGGCACCTATGACGCCGCCAGCGCGCCGCGCCTGATCGCCACCCTGGTCAAGGACCGGCTCGACATGGTCTGCGCCAGCCGCGTGGCGGAGGGGCAGGAGGCCTACCGGGCGGGCCATCGTTTCGGCAACCGTGTGCTGACCACCCTGGTCGCCTGGCTGTTCGGACGGGGACTGGCCGACATGCTGAGCGGCTACCGCGTCTTCTCGCGCCGCTTCGTGAAGAGCTTCCCGGCGCTTGCCCACGGCTTCGAGACGGAGACCGAGCTCACCGTTCACGCGCTTTCCCTCTCCATGCCCTTTGCCGAGGTGGCGACCCCCTATCGCGGCCGGCCGGAAGGATCGGCAAGCAAGCTCAACACCTGGCGCGACGGCATGCGCATTCTCCTGGCGATCTTCGTGCTGGTGAAGGAGGAGCGCCCGCTGCCCTTCTTCGCCCTGCTCGGCGGTCTGCTCTGCCTGCTCTCCCTGCTGCTCGGCTGGCCGGTGGTGCTGACCTGGCTGGAGACGGGGCTGGTGCCGCGTCTGCCCACCGCCCTGCTCGCGACCGGCACCATGCTGCTGGGCTTCCTTTCCTTCACCTGCGGCCTCGTGCTCGACACCGTCACCCACGGCCGGCGCGAGATGAAGCGCCTGGCCTATCTCGCCCACCGCGCGCCCGGCCCCATGCCGTGAGCGCCGCGCTGGCCGGTCAGTTCGTCCGTTTCTGCGCCGTCGGCGCCATCGGCTTTGCCGTCGATGCCGGTCTGCTGTGGCTGCTGCTGGAGAGCGCAGCGATGGGTCCCTACGGCGGACGTGTCGTTTCCTTCCTCGCCGCGGCGACGGTCACCTGGGTGCTGCACCGCAGCTTCACCTTTCCCCAGGCGCAGCGGCAGCCGCGCGGCCGCCAGTGGCTGCACTTCGTTGCGGTCAACGGCGCGGGCGCCCTGGTGAACTACGGCGTCTATGCCCTCCTGATCGCCACAACGGCGCTCTTCGCGCAGAACCCCGTGCTTGCCGTGGCTTCCGGTTCGGCGGTGGCGCTGGTCGTCAACTTCACCGCCAACCGCCTGTGGGTCTTCCGCCATGCGCGGCCGTGAACCCCTGATCGCGGGCCTGCTGACGCTGCTGGTCCACGGCGGCGTGCTGCTGTTCACCCGTCCCGGCGTGCTGGCAGGGCAGCTGGTCGATCCCGACTGTTACGTGCGCCTGATGCGCATCGAACGGCTGGTGACGACCGGTGCATGGTGGGACGGGCTGATGCCCCTGCTTGATGCGCCCCGTGGCCTCGTCATGCACTGGACACGCCTGTTCGACATCGTCGTGCTGGCGGTATCGGCGCCGCTGCTGCCCTTCATGGACCTGCACGATGCCCTCTTCTGGGGCGGGGCGCTGACCAGCCCGCTGCTGCAGGGGCCCGCGGCCATGCTCATCGCCTGGGCGGCGCGGGGC
>CALLQH010000329.1 GCA_938014945.1 uncultured bacterium
TCTCCTCGCGGATGATGTCCATGCACAGCTCGACGCATTCATCGCAGATGAAGACGGTCGGGCCCGCAATCAGCTTGCGCACCTCGTGCTGGCTCTTTCCGCAGAAAGAACAGTAAAGCGTGTTCTTTGAGTCGCCGCTCTTGCTCATCGGGCAGGGTCCTTCAAGGGCCTGTCACAACATCATGTTAGACAGATAGGGTACGGCAACACAACCTGTGCCGTTCACCCCTGTGTGACAGGCCGTTCAACAGTGTGGACATCGTGCAACAGATGGCGACGGCGGACAGGGATGTCTACGCCTTGTCCGCGTCGTCGGTCGCAATCTCGGAACGCGACGTCACCACCTCGTCGATCAGGCCGAAGGTCTTGGCCTGCTCCGGGGTCATGAAGGTGTCGCGCTCCATGTTTTCCTCGATCACGGCGATATCCTGGCCCGAATGCTTGGCGAAGATCTCGTTCAGGCGCTGACGCACGAAGAGGATCTCGCGGGCGTGGATCTCGATATCGGCCGCCTGGCCGCGGGCGCCGCCCGAAGGCTGGTGCACCATGATGCGCGACTGCGGCAGGGCATATCGCGCACCCTTGGCGCCGGCGCACAGCAGCAGAGCGCCCATCGAGGCGGCCTGACCGATGCACAGGGTCGAGACCTTGGGGCGGATGTACTGCATCGTGTCGTACATCGCCAGGCCCGCGGTGACGGCACCGCCGGGCGAGTTGATGTAGAGCGCGATGTCCTTGGTCGGGTTTTCGGCCTCCAGGAACAGGAACTGGGCGCAGATCAGGCTGGCGACGTGGTCGTTGACCCCGCCGGTCAGGAAGATGATGCGCTCCTTCAGAAGGCGCGAGTAGATGTCGTAGGCGCGCTCGCCGCGGGCGGTCTGCTCGACCACCATCGGCACCAGCGTGTTGGCGTAGATCTCAAAGGGATCGCGATCCTGCATGGTCAGTCGGCCGCCGCCGTCGCGTTGCCGCGGGGGCTTCAGGCCTCATCCTCCGTCTTCTTTTTCTTCGATGCCTTGGGCTTCTTGGCCGCTTCCTCGGAAGCGTCCTCGTTCTTTGCGGCAGCCTTCTTCGCAGCGGCCTTCTTGGCCGGCTTCTTCTCGCCGTCCTCGCTCTTGGCCGCGGACTTCTTGGCAGCCGCCTTCTTCTTGGCCGGCTTGGCCTCGGCGGCTTCCTCGCCGTCGTCGTCCTGCTCGATGGCCATGAACTCCTCAGGCGTGACGGGACGCTCGGTCACCTTCACCTGGGTCAGGACATGGTCGATCACGCGATCCTCCAGGATCGGCGCGGTCAGCTCCTGCACCGCCTCGGGGTTCTGCTGGTAGTACTGGACGACGCGGGCCTCCTGGCCGGGGAACTGGCGGGCGCGCTCGATCACGGCCTGCTGCATGTCCTCGGGCGTGACCTGGATGCTGTTGGTGCGGCCGACCTCGGAAAGCAGGAGGCCGAGACGCACGCGGCGCACCGCGATGTCGCGGTACTCGGCCTTCATCTTGGCCGTCTCCTCGTCATCCTCCTCGGCATGGTCATGCGCGTGGTCATGATCGTGGTCGTGATGATCATGATCATGGTCGTGGTCATGATCGTGCGCATGGTCCTTGCCACGCTCACGCTCGACCTGCGACCAGATGGCGCGGAACTCGGTATCGGCCAGGCTCGGCGGCACATCGAAATCGTGCATCTCGGCCAGCTTGTCGAGCAGCTCGCGCTTCATGCGCTGGCGGGCAAGCTGGGCGTACTCACGGGCCAGCTGCTCGCGCACCTTGGCCTTCAGGTCCTCGACGCCCTCGGTGCCCTGGCGCTTGGCGAAGTCGTCGTCCAGCACCGGGGTCTTGGCCTTGCGCACGGCCTTGACCTCGATGTCGAAGGTCGCGGTCTTGCCGGCCAGATTCTCCGCGCCGTAGTCCTCGGGGAACGGCACCTCGACCTGAAACTTGTCGCCCGCCTTGCGGTTCTCGAGGCCCGCCTCGAACTCGGGCAGCAGACGGCCCGCACCCAGCTCGACCTGCTGGTCGTCGGCGGTGCCGCCGTCAAACAGCTCGCCGTCGATCTTGCCGGAGAAGTTGACCGTCAGGCTGTCGCCCTGCTGGGCGGCGTAACCTTCCTCGGTGTCCTCGAAGTCCTTGCTGCGCTCGAGCATGCGCGAGATCGCATCGTCGACCTCGCTGTCGGCGACCTGGATGTCCAGGCGTTCCATCTCGATGGCGCTGAAATCGCCGGTCTCGATCTGCGGCATGACCTCGATGGCCAGCGTGTAGGCAAGATCGGTGCCCTCGTCGAAGGACATCTCCTCGACGCGCGGCTGCATGGCTGGCCGCACGCCCTGCTCGGTGATGACCTGGCCGGAGGTGTCCTGCAGGGTCTGCTGCACGACCTCGCCCACGACCGACTGGCCGAACTGCTTCTTGAGCAGCGCCACGGGCACCTTGCCCGGGCGGAAGCCCTTCAGCTTGATCGTCTGCTGCAGCTCGGCGAGCCGCGCGTCGATCTTTTCGGCCATGTCGCCCGCGGGGATGACGACCTTGTATTCGCGCTTCAGACCGTCGGAGACGGTTTCGGTAACCTGCATGGGAGTGCCGTTAAGCCAGGGTTAATGGGTAGCCAGGCCGCCAGTTTGCGTCGATCGGTGCAGTAGACATGGTGCGGGCGGAGGGACTTGAACCCCCACGACTTGCGTCACCAGAACCTAAATCTGGCGTGTCTGCCAATTCCACCACGCCCGCACCGGTCGGCGCGTTGTGGACGCCCGCCGTTTGGGCCGGACCATATAGTCTCGAATGCCCTCCCCCGCAACCGGGCGCCATCAGCGACCCGCCTGGGCAGCGCGGCGGGCCAGTGCCCGGACCTCGCTGGAGGAGGCAATCTTGCCCCGGGTAACGAACGCCTCGTGGTTCGCTGCGATGTCGTCGACCCGGTAGAGGTAGTTGACCATCAGGCCGGCCGATTCGGCCAGGCCCTTGGCCGATCGATCGCCCATCCAGTTGATTCTCTCGACCCTGGCGCCGTTGGCCAGATGGAAGCGGGCAACCGGATCGAGCGGCCGATCACCGCGCTTTTCACGGATCAGGTAACGCGCGCCCAGGGCCGACAGGGTCTCGCGCCAGCGCTCCAGGGCGTCGCGGTCGCCGGTATTCACGGCCACCATCAGCTCGCTGCGGGCTGTGCTGCCGGGCGCCAGATCGGCCACCGGGTCATCGCTCGCAAGCAGCTTGTCGAGCCAGCGGCGGAATCCCGGCATGGGCGAAAGCGTGGCAAACGTTTTCAGGCCCGGCAGTTCGCGGGCCAGTTCGGAGACGACCCGCTTGATCAGGAAATCGCCCAGACTGACGCCGGCCAGGCCCTTCTGGGTGTTGGAGATCGAATAGAAGATCGCCGTATCGGCGTGATCGGCCCGGCCCACCGGCGCCTGGGGATCGAGCAGGGCCTGAACGTTGGAAGCCATGCCGGTCACCAGCGCCACCTCCACGAAGATCAGCGGCTCGTCCTCCATGTTGGGGTGGACGAAGGCGAACATGCGCCGGTCCGGCTCCAGCCGGTTCTTGAGATCGTCCCACGAGGCAATCTCGTGAACCGCCTCATAGACGATGAGCTTTTCAAGCAGGGCGGCCGGGCTTTGCCAGGTCAGCAGGGTAAGATCCAGGAAGCCGACATCGAACCAGTCCGAAAGCATGCGCCGCAGGTCGTCGTCGACCCGCTGGATCATCGGCTCCTCGCGGGCAAAGGCCAGGGCATCGGCGCGCATGTCGACAAGGAACTTCAGACCGTCGGGCAGCCCGTTGAACTGCAGGAACAGCTTCTGGCGCGGCGCCACGGTGGCATCGCGCAGGGAACCGGCCAGCGCGCGCTTGGTGCCGGGATCCGATGCCTTCAGCAGGGCCTGGGCCTCGGCCTCGACCTCCGCCAGGTCGATGTCGAACTCCTGGGCGAGCAGCAGCAGGAAGCGCTTGCGCCCGGAGCGGTCGAGATCGAGATAGGTGTGCCCCAGATCGGCAGCCCTGCCGCGGGCCAGCGATTCGCCGCCGCGCGCGGCGATGCACTCTGCGACACGCTCACGGATGCGGGCCAGGTCGTCGTCGGGCAGATGCGGGCGCACCTTGCCTGCGACACGCACCAGGGCGGCTTCGGCCAGTTCCTGCCAGGTGCCGGAAAACTGCCGCAACGCACGATCCCAGAAACTGCCGGCGGTCTCGCTCATCACGCGTCCATTCTCAGTTGCCGCAGCACGGCCGGCAGGGCTTCCGGCAGATCCTCGGCAATCAGCCCGGGACCGTACTGTTGTCCGCAGGCGCCGTGCAACCACACCGCCATCGCGGCAGCGACCGGCGCGGCAATACCCTGGGCCAGCAGGCCTCCTGCGATGCCGGCGAGGACGTCCCCAGATCCGGCGGTCGCAAGTTCGGGTGGCGCATTGTCGTTGATGACGAGGGTGCCGTCGGGAAGCGCAATGACGGTATCGGGTCCCTTCAGGATCACCGTCGCGCCGCAGGCTGCGGCTGCGCTCCTCGCGCGCTCCAGGCGTGTGCCGGCGTGGGGAAAGAGACGAGCGAACTCGCCCTCGTGGGGCGTCAGGATGCAGCCCTCATGCAGGGCCTCGAGCAAAAGGTCCGGCGACTCCGCAAAGCTGGTCAGTGCATCGGCGTCGAGCACCGCGGGCTTGCCGGTCGCCAGGGCCGCCAGCACACGCTCGCGCGTGCCCTGCCCCACGCCCTGTCCCGGCCCCAGGATCAGGGCGCTGACGCGCCGCTCGGCGATCAGTTCGGCGTAATGCGCGGGGTCCGGATCGGCGCGCAGCATCACGGAGGTGAGATGGCCGGCATAGACGGTCAGCGCGCCGGGCGGCACGGCAACGGTGACAAGGCCCGCCCCGGCGCGCAGCCCCGCCCGCGCCGCCAGCCGGGCGGCACCGCTCGCGGAGACGCCTCCGCCGGCCACGATCAGATGACCGCGGGCATACTTGTGGTCGCCCGGCTGCGCCCAGGGGTAACCAACCGGCCAGGCCCGCGGTCCATTGCGGAAGAGTGACGGCGCCAGTCCTTCGACCACGGCATCGGGGATGCCGATATCGGCGACGAGCAACTCGCCGCAGCGGGATCGTCCCGGCAACAGCAGGTGGCCGGGCTTGGCGCGGCAGAAGGTGACCGTCAGGGCCGCCTGCGGTGCGGGCCCGCGCAGCGCGCCGCTGTCGCCGTCCAGCCCGCTCGGCACATCGACCGCGACACAGGGAACCGCGATCGCTTCAAGCGCCTCGGCCGCCACGCCATCGACATCGCGGTTGAGTCCGGCGCCGAAGACCGCATCGACCACCAGTTCGGCGCCGGCAACCGAATCAGGGCCCAATGCCTCGACCTCGTCGTCCCAGCGCGCCGCCATTTCCGCGGCATCACCCTTCAGTCTCTCGCGCCGCCCGAGCAGGGCAAGGCGCACCGGCCAGCCCGCCTCCTTGAGGAGGCGTGCCACGACGAATCCGTCGCCACCGTTGTTTCCCGGTCCGCACAGCACCGATACCGGCCGTGGCGTCCAGCGCGCCCTGATGGCATCGGCGACTGCGGCACCGGCATGTTCCATCAGGGTCAGGCCCGGAATGCCGCCCGCGATGGTCCGCCGGTCGGCTTCCCCCATCTGGGCAACGCCGAGCAGCGCCTGCTGCTGCCGAAACACCGTCAATGCGCCCCGGCGCGCGTGAACAGATCGACCCGCATCGGCTGTTCAAAGACATACCCACCCGTGGCGGCATCGCGGCCGGCCTCGAAGCATTCGCGGACCTGCGGGGTGTCGACGCGGGCGCGCTCGATGGCGTTGTAGCTGGTGCCACAGACGCCACGGACGAAGGCCTCGAAATCGTCGTAGCGGCGCTGGTTGCGGTAGTGAAGCGTCCGTCGCGTCATCCCGCTGCGGGCTTCAAGCCGGTCGAGCGCATCGCGAGCGGCCCCGCGCACAAGGGTCTCATCGTGGAAGGGCCGCATGAGGTCGCTGAACGTGCCTTCGATGGCCGGTTCAAGCACGTAGAGAAACCCCTGCTCCGGCCTCAGCACGCGCACGGCTTCGTCCAGGGCCGGATCCATCAGCGCGACCGGCACATGGTGCAGCGACTTGCTGAAGATGACGCCGTCGACGCTGGCATCCTCGCAGGGCATGGCCTCTGCGCCGCTCTCCACGAAGCGCAGGCCGGGCTCACGGGCAAGATCTTCGGCATGTCTGGCGGCCTGCACGGGATCGGGCTCCAGCGCAATCACGCGGGCGCCACGCGACAGCAGGTGGCGGCTCAGGACGCCCGGACCGCAACCGGCATCGACGACCGTGCGCCCGGCGACCTCAAGCTCGCCGTCCAGCACGCCAAGATCGTCCGCGATGCCCAGATCCTTCATGGTGCCGAAACTCCCTGCTCAACCCTTCCTGATATGGGTCTGCCAGGTCTCCAGTGCACGCTTGCGCGCGGCAGCGTGATCGACCAGCGGTTCAGGATAGGTTTCGCCCAGGCGCACGCCGGCATTCTTCAGGGCCGCGGCATCGCCCGTCCAGGGTTTGTGCAGCAGCTTGTCCGGCAGGTTCGCCAGCTCGGGCACCCAGCGGCGGACGTAGTCACCCGTGGCATCGAACTTTTCGCCCTGGGCCACGGGGTTGAAGATACGGAAGAACGGCGCGGCATCGGCGCCGCAGCCTGCGACCCACTGCCAGCTTGCGCTGTTGCTCGCCAGATCCGCATCGACGAGCGTGTCCCAGAACCAGGCGGCGCCCTCGCGCCAGTCGATCAGCAGATGCTTGGTCAGGAACGAAGCCACCACCATGCGCACCCGGTTGTGCATCCAGCCGGTCGCCCAGAGCTGGCGCATCCCGGCATCGACGATGGGATAACCGGTCAGGCCGCGCTGCCAGAGGCGCAGTCCCTTCACGTCGTCGCGCCATGGCATGGCATCGAAGGCCGTATCGAGATTGGCCTCCGGCAATTGCGGCATGTGGTAGAGCAGATGATAGCTGAACTCGCGCCAGATCAGCTCCTTCAGGAACACCCCCGGACCGTCGGAAAGGTCGGGTTTTGCGCCCTTCGCCAGGGCGGCAGACCAGATCTGGCGCGGGCCAAGGGCCCCGACCTGGAGGTAGGGAGACAGAGACGACGTGCCATCGATAGAGGGAATATCTCTATTTTTATCATAGGCTTCCACTTCATCACTCAGAAATCTGTTTAGAGCCTCCTGCCCTCCCTCAGGGCCTGGCTCCCACGTCTCGGCAAGACTGCCGGACCAATCGGGCTTGCGCGGTTCGAGATCGAGGTCCTCTACCGGGAGTGCCTCCCCGGAATACGCCGCGGGCTTCAGCTTTTCGGGCGCTGGCAGGGGGCGGTCGGGCCCTGCGGCGGCCAGGCAAGCGCGCCAGAAGGGCGTGAACACCCGGTAGGGGCCGCCTGCCTTGGTGGCGATCGTCCAGGGCTCGAACAACAGGCTGGCGTTGTGCGAACGGCATGCCACCCCGGCCTCGCCCAGCGCGGCCTTGATCGCGGTATCGCGCTGGATGGAGGCCGGTTCGTAACAGCGGTTCCAGTGCACGGCCTCGGCACCGATGCGACCGGCAAGATCGGGTACGATCTTGCCGGGGTCGCCCCGGCGGATGACGAGATCAGCGCCGCAGGCGCGCAGATCGCCCCTCAGCGCTGCCAGATTGCGCGACAGCCACCAGCGGGATGCGCCGCCCGGCGGCCATGCCGCCTGCGGACGGTCGTCGAGAACGTAGAGAGCCAGGACCGGCCTGCCGCCCTCGGCCGCAGCGCAAAGCGCCGGATTGTCGGCGAGACGTAGGTCGCGTCGGAACCAGACGATGGCAGGGGCCGTCACCGCGCCCTATTCCTCGCCGCTGTTGGCGAGTTTTTCGATGTGCCGGCGGTCGATGATGTGAAGCGCACGCGTGCGGCGCTTCACGATGCCGACATTGGTCAACTGGCCGATGGCACGGGCCACCGTATCGGCGGTGGTACCGGCCCAGACGGCGATCTCCTTGTGCATCGGGACCGTGGGAATGTACCAGGTGCCGTCGCCGCTGGGAGAAGGTTCGGCCAGACGCAGCAGTTCCTCGTAAACACGCTGCACGCCGGACTTGGTGGAAAGATCGACCACGCGGTCGTTGGAACCGCGCATGATGCGGGCGAAGTCGATCAGGAGATTGATCGCCACCACCGAGTTCTGCTCGACGATCTCCAGCATCACCTCGCGCGAAACGCCCGCAACGATACATTCTTCGGCAGCCACCACCGCTGCCGAGCGCGGACCGCCGTCGACCAGGCTCAGCTCGCCCAGGTGACCGCCCGCCAGGACATCGGCAAACGCCACTTCCTGGCCCGAGGCCGCATGAATGAGAACGCGAGCCGCGCCCGTGACCAGGAAGACAAATTCGGTCGAGGGATCGCCCTGGGCAAAGAGCTTCTCCCCGGTTGCGTAAGCACGCCACTCGGCCGTCGCTTCCAGATGCGCAAAGACTTCAGGCGGCGCGCCCTGAAGCACTCGGGCTTCGCTCAGACTTCCATGTTCCACTGCGTACATTGATTG
>CALLQH010000330.1 GCA_938014945.1 uncultured bacterium
CCATCCGCGAGGGCGGCCGCACCGTCGGTGCAGGCGTCGTCGCCGAGATCATCGAGTAGGGCAGGACAGGAATTCCCCCGGTGTCGCCAGGCGCCGGGGGCTCGACATAGGAGTGTAGCTCAACTGGTAGAGCACCGGTCTCCAAAACCGGGGGCTGCGGGTTCGAGTCCTGCCACTCCTGCCAGTTGAAACATGGTGCGGATAGGCCGATATAGCCTATCCCGCCAAGAGAACAGGGTTCGGACGGTCTATGGCAAAGGTGTCGCCGGGTGAATTCATCCGGCAGGTCAAGCAAGAAGGCAAGAAGGTCACATGGCCGACGCGCAAGGAGACGATGATCTCCACCGCGACGGTCCTGGGCATGATCGTCATTGTGGCGATCTTCTTCTTCCTGCTCGACCAGCTCCTGAGCCTGGGTGTCCAGACGATCCTGGGATTGGGTTAGGCCGATGGCGCAACGGTGGTACATCGTCCACTGCTACTCGGGCTTCGAGAAGAAGGTCGCGCAGTCCATCACCGAACAGGCCGCGGTCCAGGGGCTGGAGGACATGTTCGAGAATGTCCTGGTGCCCGCCGAGGAAGTCGTCGAGATGCGTGGCGGCCGCAAGGTGAGTTCGGAGCGCCGCTTCTTTCCGGGCTACGTCCTGGTGCGGATGGAGATGACGGACCAGACCTGGCATCTGGTGCGCAATACGCCCAAGGTTACGGGTTTCCTCGGTTCGGGCAGCAAGCCCATGCCGATCCCCGATGCCGAGGCCGAGCGCGTGATGAGCCAGGTGCAGGAAGGTGTGGAGCGGCCCCGGCCCTCGATCACCTTCGAGATCGGCGAAACGGTTCGCGTCGCCGACGGCCCCTTCACCTCCTTCAACGGGACGGTGCAGGAAGTCGACGAGGAGCGCGCCCGCCTCAAGGTGGCGGTGTCGATCTTCGGCCGCGCGACCCCGGTCGAACTGGAATACACGCAGGTCGAGAAGACCTGACAAGCTGAATGAAACGTCGCCGGCCCGCCGGGCAGGCCCAAAGACAAGAGTGAGACGATGGCGAAGAAGATCACAGGCTACATCAAGCTGACGGTGCCCGCGGGTGCGGCCAACCCGTCGCCGCCGATCGGTCCGGCGCTCGGTCAGCGCGGCCTCAACATCATGGAGTTCTGCAAGGCGTTCAACGCCGCGACGCAGAACTTCGATCAGGGCACGCCGATCCCGACGGTGATCACGGCCTATGGCGATCGTACCTTCACGTTCGTCACCAAGACGCCGCCGGCCGCCTGGTTCATCCAGAAGGCCGCGAACATCGCCAAGGGCGGCTCGACCCCCAGCCGTTCCACGGTTGGCTCGATCACGATGGCCCAGGTGCGCGAGATCGCGGAAAAGAAGATGCCCGATCTCAACGCCAACGATATCGATGCTGCATCCAAGCAGATCATGGGAACCGCACGCTCCATGGGCGTGCAGGTGATGGAGTAAGAAGATGGCCAAGCAGGGTAAGCGTCTGAAGGCGTCCTACGAGGGTATCGACCGCGAGCACGACTACACGCTCGAAGAGGCGATCGCCAAGATCAAGGCCGGCGCCAAGTCGAAGTTCGACGAGACCGTCGAACTGGCTCTCAACCTGGCGGTCGATCCGCGCCACGCCGACCAGATGGTCCGCGGCGTCGTGAACCTGCCCCATGGCACGGGCCGCACGGTCCGCGTCGCGGTCTTCGCCAAGGACGCCAAGGCCGATGAGGCCCGCGCCGCGGGCGCCGACATCGTCGGCGCCGACGACCTGGCCCAGCAGATCCAGGAAGGCAAGATCGACTTCGATCGCTGCATCGCCACGCCGGACATGATGCCGGTGGTCGGTCGCCTGGGTAAGATCCTGGGCCCGCGCGGTCTGATGCCGAACCCCAAGCTCGGCAGCGTCACGCCCAATGTCGCCGAGGCGGTGACTGCGGCCAAGGCCGGTCAGGTCGAATACCGCGTCGAGAAGGCGGGCATCATCCACGCCGGCATCGGCAAGGCCTCGTTCACGGCCGAGCAGATCACCGAGAATGCCAAGGCGCTGGTCGATGCCGTGGTCAAGGCCAAGCCTTCCGCGGTCAAGGGTACCTACATGAAGCGCGCCACCATGAGCTCCACGATGGGCCCGGGCGTGCGCGTCGATCCTCAGACCCTCACGGCCTGAGGCACAAGAGAATTGCCGGACGGCGCGAGCCGTCCGGAGCGGTCGCGCTCGCGCGCTCGCAACCCCCTGTCCGAGAGCGTCGGTGCCCATCAGGGCCTAAGGGAGAAATCCGCCGGCAGGAGACGGGAGACGGCCCCCGCAATCGTTCTGGCGCAAGCCGGGGCGGGCGCGGGTAAAGCTTCCGGGGCAGGACTCAAGGCCCGGTTCCATGGTGGATCCGGGTGTGTGCTGAACCGGTTCGATGCGGGTGCCATCCCCATCGTCCCGACCTGACGGAGGATATCCGTGGAACGGGTAAGAAAGAAGGAAATCGTCGACGGGCTGCATGCAGCCCTTGGCGACGCCAATGTTGTGGTGGTCACCCAGCACAACGGCATGACGGTGGCCGAGGCGACCGCACTGCGACGCAGCATGCTTGCTGCAGGTGCGAGCTTCCGTGTCACCAAGAACAGGCTGGCCCTGCGCGCCCTCAGCGGCACGCAGTACGAAGGCCTCAGCGACCTGTTCACCGGGCCGACCGCGGTTGCGACCTCGGCCGATCCGGTTGCTGCCGCCAAGGCGGCTGTCGAATACGCCAAGAAGAACGAAAAGCTTGTCGTGATCGGCGGTGCCATGGGCGGTCAGCGTCTCGATGCGGATGGCATCAAGGCGCTTGCCACGCTGCCGTCGATCGACGAGCTGCGCGGCAAGATCGTCGGCCTGATCCAGAGCCCTGCGACGAAGGTCGCGGGTGTCCTTCAGGCTCCCGCTGGCCAGCTGGCCCGCGTCTTCGGCGCTTACGCCAAGACCGGTACCGAAGGCTGAACCGTTTCAATTTTGCAAACACAACGACTTAAGACCCTGGAGTAAAGACAAATGGCCGATCTGGAAAAGTTGGTTGACGAGCTGTCCGCCCTGACGGTTATCGAAGCCGCCGAGCTGAGCAAGATGCTCGAAGAGAAGTGGGGCGTTTCCGCCGCGGCGCCGGTCGCCATGGCTGCCGCGCCTGCTGGCGAGGCCGCTGCCGCCGCCGAAGAGCAGACTGAGTTCGACGTGATCCTGGCCTCGTTCGGCGAGAACAAGATCAACGTCATCAAGGAAGTCCGCACCATCACCGGCCTGGGCCTCAAGGAGGCCAAGGATCTGGTCGAGGGTGCGCCCAAGCCCGTGAAGGAAGGCGTCTCGAAGGACGAGGCCGCCGAGATCAAGAAGAAGCTCGAAGCCGCTGGTGCGGCCGTCGAGGTGAAGTAACGTTGAGCTTGCTTGGCCTTGCCCCTTCCCGGGGTGGGCGCTTTCAAGCTCTGGACGCCTGGGGCGCGGCTGCGGATGACAGGGTGAAAACCCTGTCGTCTGCGGCTGCGCCGCTGGCGTCGAGGACACCGGCCCGTTGGGTTGGTGCCGACCGACCCGGCCCGGCTGGCCGGGGTCTACGGCTGCCGGAAGCGGCTGCCGCGACGAACCGATGACGACGAAGGTGATGGCATGGCTCAGAACATGAATGGACATTCCCGCAGGCGCCGCGACTTCGGCCGTATCCCGGCCGTGCTCGAGATGCCCAACCTGATCGAGGTGCAGCGGGCATCCTACGACCAGTTCCTTCAGCACGGTGCCGTTGAGGCCCAGCGCACCGATGACGGGCTGCAGGGTGTGTTCCGTTCGGTGTTCCCGATCCGCGATTTCTCCGACCGTGCCGAGCTGCACTTCGTGCGCTACACGTTCGAGGAGCCCAAGTACGACGTCGATGAGTGCCAGCAGCGCGGCATGACCTATGCGGCTCCGCTCAAGGTCACGCTGCAGCTCTGGATCTTCGACGTCGACGAGGAGATCAAGAAGCGCGATGTGCGCGACATCAAGGAGCAGGACGTCTACATGGGCGACATGCCCCTGATGACGGACAAGGGCACCTTCATCGTCAACGGCACCGAGCGCGTGATCGTCTCGCAGATGCACCGTTCGCCGGGCGTCTTCTTCGATCACGACAAGGGCAAGACGCACAGCTCGGGCAAGTACCTGTTCGCTGCCCGCGTCATTCCCTATCGCGGTTCGTGGCTCGACTTCGAGTTCGATGCCAAGGACATCATGCATGTGCGCATCGACCGCCGCCGCAAGCTGCCGGCGACGACGATGCTGCTGGCGCTCGGCCTGTCGGTCGACGAGATCCTCTCGACCTTCTACGAGACCGTCACCTACACGAAGGACGCGAAGGGCTGGAAGGTTGTCTTCGACACCCGCCGCGCCTTCGGCACCAAGCTCACAGCGGACCTCGTCAATGCCAAGGACGGCAAGGTCGTCGCCAAGTCCGGCACGAAGCTGACCCGCATTCAGCTCAAGAAGCTGGAAGAGGCGGGTCTGACCCAGCAGCTCGTCCAGGACGAGGCGCTCTACGGGCGCTATCTCTCCGAGGACGTTGTCGATCTCGACACCGGCCTGATCGTTGCCGAGGCCGGCGACGAGATCAACGAGGAGCTGCTCGGCAAGCTGGTCGAGATGGGCATGGACGAGATCCCCACGCTCGACATCGACCACGTCAACGTCGGTCCCTACATCCGCAACACGCTCGTGGTGGACAAGAACAGCACCCGCGAGGAGGCGCTGTTCGACATCTACCGTGTCATGCGTCCGGGTGAGCCGCCGACGATGGACACCGCAGAGAACCTGTTCCGCGGCCTGTTCTTCGACAGCGAGCGCTACGACCTTTCGGCCGTCGGCCGCGTGAAGATGAACGCGCGCCTCGGCGTCGAGCACGACGAGGGGCTGCGTGTCCTGACGCGCGACGACATCATCCAGTGCCTGAAGACGCTGGTGGAGCTGAAGGACGGCAAGGGCGACATCGACGACATCGACCATCTCGGCAACCGTCGTGTGCGTTCGGTCGGCGAGCTGCTGGAGAACCAGTACCGCATGGGCCTGCTGCGCATGGAGCGGGCGATCCGCGAGCGCATGAGCCTGGTCGAGCTCGACAGCGTCATGCCGCACGATCTGATCAACGCCAAGCCGGCGGCCGCCGCTGTGCGCGAGTTCTTCGGCTCGTCGCAGCTGTCGCAGTTCATGGACCAGACCAACC
>CALLQH010000331.1 GCA_938014945.1 uncultured bacterium
GCCGGACCCCGCCCATTCGGCGGCCTTCCGTCCCGTGATGCTGGCCCATGCCCTGGACGAGGCCGACCTCGAGACGCTCGATCCCGCGGAGTATCGCGCCGAATGGAAGTGGGACGGCATCCGCGTCCAGGTGGTCGGCGAATCCGGCCGCCTGCGGCTCTATTCCCGCACCGGCGAGGAAATCGGCCCCGCCTTCCCCGACTTGCTGGATGGCCCCGCCATCGAAGCGACACTCGATGGCGAGTTGCTGGTGGTACGCGAGGGACTGGTCGCGCCCTTCGCAGACCTGCAGAAACGGCTAAACCGCAAGACCGTGAGCGGCAAACTGGCGGACAGCCATCCCGCCCACATCCGACTCTACGACCTGCTGGTCGAGGGCGGAGAGGATGTCCGCGCCCTGCCCTTCGATGCTCGGCGTCAGCGGCTGGAGGCATGGTTTGCCGCCCACGGCCATCCGCGCATGGACCTCTCGCCCCTGGTGCCGTTCGAGACCTGGGAGGAACTGGCCGCCACCCGGGCGGGCGCGACCGGCGAGGCCGTCGAGGGCCTGATGCTCAAGCGCGGCGACAGCGCCTATGTCCCCGGCCGCCCCAAGGGCCCGTGGTTCAAGTGGAAGTTCGATCCGCATCTGGTCGATGCCGTGCTGATGTATGCCCAGCGCGGCCACGGCAAACGCAGTTCCTTCTTCTCCGACTACACCTTCGGGGTCTGGAAGGACGACGAGCTGGTGCCTGTCGGCAAGGCCTATTTCGGCTTCACCGACGAGGAGCTGAAACAGCTCGATGCCTGGGTGCGCAAACACGCCGTCGAACGCTTCGGGCCGGTGACGGCGGTCGAGCGCAAGCTGGTCCTGGAGGTCGCTTTCGAGGGCCTGCAGCGTTCGCCCCGCCACAAGTCCGGCATCGCCATGCGCTTCCCCCGCATCAGCCGCATCCGCTGGGACAAACCGGCCGAGGAAGCCGATCGCATTGCCGCTCTGGAAGACCTGCTGAGCGAATAATCCGTCGTTGCCTGCCGTCCGGTCGTCCTGCGTCCGGCCGTCAGGCGCGGCGCATGGCGGCGGTCATGATGCCGGCGGCGATCAGGACCGAGCCGCTGGACCAGCGCATCACCGACTGCCAGAGCGGACGGGTCAGGTAACGCGAAACGCGGGAAGCGGCCACGGCGTAGAGCAGCGTGTTGAGGCCTGCCAGCGCGACAAAGGTGATGCCCATCAGCAGGAGCTGAGGAGCGAGCGCCGCGGCGGGATCGACGAACTGCGGCAGGAACGCGACGAAAAATGCGATGCTCTTGGGGTTGAGCGCCGTGACGATGAAGGCGCGCCCCGCCAGCCTGCGGGAACTGGCGACAGGGCGGGCCTCCGCGGCCTGGGCCGCATGGGGTTTCTCCATCAGGGTGCGGATGCCGAGCCAGATCAGATAGGCCGCACCCAGCCACTTCAGCACCTCGAAGAGCATGGCCGAGGCGGCAAGCAGCGCGCCCAGACCGACCAGGGTCACGGTCACCGCCAGGGCGTCGCACGCCACAACGCCCGCCGTGGTCGGCAGGGTGGCGCGCGGGCCTTCCTTCAGGGCATGGGCGACGATCAGCAGCACCGTCGGCCCCGGCACCATCAGGACGACGGCCGAGGCGCCGACAAAGGCGAGATAGAGTTCGAGGGACATCGGGTCATCACTCCGGAACGATCCGCCGCAGGAAAGACAGATCGTCCCGGGAAGATCAAGAGCCCTCAGCCGTAGGGATGGGCGTCGCCGTCCGCGCGCAGGTCGGTGGCGGCCAGCACCCGGTCGCGGATGCTCTGCTGCCATTCCTTGCCGGAGGCATCCTGCCACCAGACCACCTGCCCGCTGGTTGCGGCAAACTCGTAGGGGCTGATGCCGACATTCTTCTCCGGGTGCCATTCGGCGGCGAGCCTGGGAAACATCACCTTGAACTGGGTCGTCGTGTCGATGCGGCCGGGAATCTCGCGCGGTCCGCTGATCTTCTTGCCGTCCTCGTACCAGGCATCCATGCGGCCCCAGTAGAACCCGGCGTAGCCCTCCAGAACGGCCATTTCCTTGTGGGGCGACTTGTAGGCCCAGACGGCATTCTTCGCGGTCTTGCCGCCGGCGTTGACGGTCCAGTAGCTCGCATGGCCCTTGTAGGGGCAGTAGGTGTCATGGTCGGTCGGCTCGAGCACGCTCATGTCGAGGTCCTCGATGGGCATGTAGTACATCGGCGCATGGCCGAGTTCGTACATCACCTTCGCGCGCTTCGAGCGCCCGACCGTGACGCCGCCGACTTCGACGCTGACTTCGGCCGGGATGGCGTCAAAGAAGATCTCGTAGTCCGGGTTGTTGATCCAGCCGTTGGTGCCGGGTTTGCCCATGGTCCTCTCCCCTGCTGAATGTCCGTTGCGAGAGCGAAACGCTCAGCCTTCACGGCCCATTGCGACGAGATCGTCGAAATCCTGGGCATCGAGCGCGCCGGGATAAAGCGTGCCGTCGACCACGAAGGCCGGCGTGCCGCCAATGCCGAGTTCGCGCGCCAGGGCATCGGTGCGGGCGAGATAGGCATCGATCTCGGGCGCGGCCATGTCGGCCTTCAGCTTCTCGGTGTCGAGACCGACGGAGTCTGCGACCGCCATGATCTCGTCCTCGCTGAAGCCGATGTCGGCCTGCATCAGGGCCTTGTGGAAGTCGAAGTACATGTCCTGCTCGCGCGAGGCGAGCGCGGCGCGCGCCGCGAGCCTGGAAGCCTCGCCCAGGATCGGAAACTCCTTGAACACGACCTTCACGCCGGGGTCCTTTTCGACGAGCGCGAAGAGGTCCGGCGCACTGTGGCGGCAGTAGCCGCAGCGGTAGTCGAAGAACTCCACGATCACGACATCGCCGTCGGGATTGCCCGCAAAGGGCGTCTCGCTGTCGCTGTAGAGTTCGTCGGCCCGTTCGGCCAGCGCCTGCTGGGCGGCGGCGGCCTGTTCCGCCTCGGCCTGGCGCTGCCAGGCGCGGATTGCCTCGACCACGACCTCCGGGTGTTCGGCGATGTAGTCACGCACGATCACCTCGATGTCCTCGCGGTTGAGCGTCGTGGTGGCCTCCTGTGCACGGGCGGTGCCGGCGACGACGGAAAGGCAAAGCGCAAGGGCGAACAGGCAGCGGGTCATGGGGCCTCCGGATGGGATGACGCGGTGATGCCAGCGTGGAGCGCAGCGGTCAAATGACGGCTGCGCGAGGTAGCCGGTCAGTTCTGGGGCTCGTCCGAGGCGGCAATGAGGCCGACGAAACTCGCCTCGTCGATCGCCCCCACGATCAGCATGTCGCCGATCACGAAACTCGGCGTGCCATCGACACCAATCCCGGCGGCCAGCGCACGGTTGGCATTGAGGATCGCGGCCACCTCATCGCCGTGGGCATCCGTGGAAAGCCGCACCGGATCGAGCCCCAGCGCCGCTCCCAGATCGGTAAGCCCCTCATCGGTATAGGGAACGGTCGAGAACATCAGGGCGCGGTGATAGGGCCCGTAGTCACCCTGCAGGGCGGCCGCCATGGCGTATTGCGAGGCAAGCACCGATTCCGGCCCCAGGATGGGCAGTTCGATGGGTACCAGGGTGAAGGGTTCCGCGCCTTCGGCGAGGGCATCGTGAACGATCGGCGCCATCGCCCGGCAGTGACCGCAGCGGTAGTCAAAGAACTCGACCACGCGCACGCCCTGCCCGTTGCTGTCGAGCACCGGCACGAAGGGGAGCGCCGCCAGCTCGGCATCCAGCGCAGCGATATCGACGGTATCGCGCGGCTGGCCCTGATAGCCATCGCCCAGGAAGCCCATCTGACGCGCCACCACAACGATGCCGACGATGGCCAGGATCATCAGGATGTTGCGGCGGTTGCTGCGGCGGCTGTTGCGGACCTCGCCCATGGCGCTGTCCATGGCGTCGCGCACGGTACGCGGACGTTCGTTGTCGTTACCAGGCAAGGGCGTAACACTCCCGTCGTGGATCGGCGCCGGCCACCCGGTCGCCTGTCGTTGGATCGACCGCTATGGCGCAGACCCCGCCGGCGCGCCAGCCCAGTTCCGGCCAGGGCTCGATAACATGGCCCATGGCCGAAAGCGCCTCGGCATGTTGCATCAGGCCGGGTTCCAGGCGCAGCACGCCGGGTTTGTGCGTATGGGGCCAGAAGGAGCCGGGATAACTCTCGGTCGAGAAACGCGGCGCCTCGATGGCCGCCTGGGGATCGAGGCCGTGGACCGCGTGAAGCAGGAAGACCTGCAGCATGGCCTGGGTCTGCACGTCGCCGCCGGGCGTGCCGAAGAGGAAGGCAAGCTTGCCGTTCTTCTTGGCGAGCGCCGGTGTGGGCGTCAGACGCGGGCGTTTCCAGGGGGCGAGCACGCTGGGGTGGCGTGGATCGAGCCAGTTCTGATCGCCGCGCGTGGAGACACAGAAGCCCAGGCCCGGAATGATCGGCGCGGTGCTGTAGCCGTCCGAGGGTGTCGCCGACATCGCATTGCCCGCGGCATCGACGACGCAGAGATAGGTTGTGTCCTGGTGGGTGCGGTTACGCTGGGTGCTGGCGGTCGCCTCCCAGACCCAGGGCGTGTCGGGGCAGCCCAGACGCGTCTCGCCGGCCCGCGGCAGGTCCGGACAGGCCCGATCCGGGTCGATCATCTTCACGCGTTCGGCGGCGTAGGCCTCGCTGAGCAGGTCATCGAGCGGCACGTCGACGAACTCCGGATCACCGAAATAGGCCTCCCGATCGGCGAAGGCGAGTTTCCTGAGTTCGGCCATGCGATGCACGTACGCACATGATCCAAACTCTGAAAGATCATCCGCAACCTGCTCATAAAGCTTGATCATTTCCAGCATCATCGGTCCCTGATTCCAGGGGCCGCAGGTGAAGACCTCCCAGTCGCCGAAGGCGATGCTGGCGGGCGGCTCGACCTGGCTGCGGAACTCCGCAAGGTCTTCAGCGGTCATCAGGCCGCCCTGCTCCTTGAAGTGGGCCATGATGTCGGCGGCGATGGCGCCCTCGTGAAACTCGTCGCGCACGGCGCGGATGCCGGCCTCGCGCCCGCCTCCTGCCCGCGCCTCCGCAGCGATCAACCTCGCAAAGGTGCGGCCGAGGTCTGCCTGGACGAAGGGCTCGCCGACCTGCGGCAGACGCCCGCCGGGCAGCATCACGGACGCGGAACTCTCCCAGGTGCGGTAGAGATCCTCGTCCTCCTCGATGGTCTCGGCCAGCAGGCGGTGCATGGCGAAACCGCCGGAGGCAAGGTCGTGCGCCGCCTCGGCCACCGTGCCGAAGCTCATGGTACCCCAGCGCTCCAGCGCCTGGCACCAGGCGTCGATCGCCGCAGGGGTAACGCAGCGCAGGACGCCAAGCGGCATGTCGCCGCCGTGGTTCTCCATGAAGTACTCGGGCGAAGCCGCACGCGGCCAGCGGCCAAGGCCCGAGAGGGTGATGACCTCCCCCGTCTCCGCCAGATGCACGATGATCGGAGCAACGCCGGTGGAGCCGACGATATCGGGCTGCAGCACGCCAAGGCACAGGCCGGCGGCGACCCCGGCGTCGATGGCGTTGCCGCCCTTGTCGAGGATGCGGCTGGCGGCAAGCGAGGCGAGCCAGTGGTTGGTCGAAACCGCCCAGTGGCGGCCGCGCACAGCGGGCCGGTGGGTCTTCGGCGTATCGGTCGCATTACGCAGCATCGATGCCGTACTCCTCCAGCCGCCGGCGGGCGGCTTCCACCACGCCGCCATCGAAGCGTTCCGCGTGTGCAAGCACAAGCGATTCCGGCGTGTTTTCCACCAGGCCGTAGGTCTGCATCTTCAGGAAGGCGTCCGAGGCATTGGCCTTGGTCGCCAGATCGGCAAGCACACGCTCTGCGCCGTCGCGCTCCAGCTTCATGCGGATGCGCACGACCCGCCGCCGCGCCGCGGTGTCGTCCATCAGGGCCTGTTCCAGCGCAAGCAGGATCGCCGTGAACGTCCGCTCAAGGGGGTTCTCGATGGCGGCATCCTCGCAGCGGCAAAGCTGGCCGACGGCTTCGTGCAGGATGTCGTCGCGGCCCAGCCGGTGGGCGCTGTGGATCCAGTCCTGCAATACCCGCGGGTTGGTCTCGCGCGAGAGGTCCGGCTTGGCGTCCGCGTTCTGCGGGCGCGCGGCAATACGCTTCTGCTTCGGCTTGCGCTTCACGCCGGCCGCAACCCGCACCAGTCGGCGATGAAGAGGGCGATGGCCTTCGTCACGTCCTTGCAGGACTGCAGATCGACCCGTTCGTCGAAGCCGTGGATGTTCTCGGCGATGGGGCCATAGACCAGCGCCGGCATTTTCGCATAGAGGCCGAAGAAACGGGCGTCGGTGGTGCCGGTCAGCGCCCTCTCCTCCATGTCCGTGCCGAAGATCGCCTTGTGGCTGGCGGCAAGCGTCGCCTCGACCTCGGTGCCGGGCTCCTGGATGAAACCTTCCGCCTGGAAACCGTCCCAGACGACCTCCGGCGGGTTGTTGGCCAGGAACGGATCCTTGCGTGCGGCCTCGGCAAGGCAGGTCTCGACCTCCTTGCGGGCGGTGGCGAGATCCTGGCCCGGGAAGACGCCGACACGCATGTCGAAGCGGCACCAGGCCGGCACGCTGGAGGCCCAGTCGCCGCCCTCGATCTTGCCGACGTTGAAGTTCAGCGGGTGGTCGTTCTTGGCGTAGGCGGCGTGGCCGCGCTTGTTCCAGGCGTCCTCAAGGGTGTGGAGTTCGCCGATCAGGCGGTAGGCCGCCTCGATGGCGTTGGCGCCGCGCCCGGCATAGGCGACATGCACGGGATGGCCGCGCACGACGCAGTGGAACCACATGACGCCGACCTGGGAGCGCATCACCGCGTTGCCCATGGGCTCGGGGATCAGCGCCGCATCGGCGCGGTAGCCGCGCTGCAGGCAGGCGAGCGCGCCGTTGCCGGTCGATTCCTCCTCGATCACCGCCTCGATGGCGACATCGGCGGCCGGGCGATAGCCCGCGCGCTTGAGCGCTTCCAGTGCGAACAGGCCGCAGACCCAGCCGGACTTCATGTCGCCGGCGCCGCGGCCGTGCATCCACCCGTCCTTGATCACGGGATCGAAGGGCGGGGTCGACCACATGTCGTGCGGCCCCTCGGGCACCACGTCGATATGGCCGTTGATGATCAGCGAGCGCCCCTGGGGCGCATCGCAGCGCAGGCTGCCGACCGTGACATAGGCATCCTCGTAGCCGTCGAGCTTGGGCGAGTAGCCGGGCATGTTCTCGATATCGGCGACGTCGATCTTCCAGCGGTCGACGGCAAAGCCGCGGTTCTTCAGCTCGCGGGCGAGGAAATCCTGCGCCGTCGCCTCGCGGCCGCGCAGCGAAGGCAGGCGCACGAGGTCCTGAGTGAAGGTGACCTGCTCGTCGAAGCCCTTTTCCACCGCCGCCGTGATGGCATCGGCAACGCTCTTGTCGACCATGCGTCATTCCCCTGTCGCTGTGGCGTGGGAGACTAGCGGCAGCCGCCCTCCCCGCCAACATCCCTGCGCAGGTGCGCACTGCCCGCAACCCGTGGCAGAGTGAAGCGCCGCATTCACCCGGAGACACTGCCTTGAAATTCCTTTCCTACAACATCCAGTACGGCGTGGGCCTGGACGAGAAGTATGACCTGGCGCGTGTCGCCGAGGTGATGAAGGACGCCGATGTCATTGCCCTGCAGGAGGTCGAACGGCACTGGAGCCGGACCAACGACGACGACCAGCCCGCACTGCTGGCCGAAATGTTGCCGGACCATCACTGGGTCTACGGCGCCGGCTTCGACACCGATGCCAGCTATCGCGCCGAGAACGGCCGTCTGGTGAACAAGCGACGCCAGTTCGGCTGCATGCTGCTATCGCGCCTGCCCATCGTCTGGTCGCGCTGCCACATCTGGCCCCACCGTCGCACGGTGTCGCCCTACAACATGCAGGGCCAGGCGCTGGAGGGCATGATCCGCACGCCCTGGGGGCCGATCCGCGTTGTCTCCATGCACCTCTCCCACATCGGCGCCGAGGAACGCCTGTCGCAGATCGACTTCATGCTGGCGCGCCACCGCGACACACCGTTCGACGGCGGCGCCTGGTGCGGCAAGGACGAGGACGACGATGAGTGGGAGGATGGCGGCATCGCTCCGGAGAATCCGATCGCGGCCGTCTGGATGGGCGATTTCAACGCCGCCCCGGACACCGAGGAATACCAGCGCATGACCGGCCGCTCGCCCTACTATCCGCTGGCCCTGCACAGCGACGGCTTTGTCGACAGCACCGTCGCCTGCGGTCACGACAGGAACGCCTTCATCAGCCACGAAGGCCCCGACGGCGACGGCAGCATGCACCGCCGCCGTCTCGACTACTGTTTCGTGGGCGCGGAGCTGGTGCCTCATGTCACGAACATGTGGGTCGATGAGGACGAAATCGCTTCCGATCACAAGCCTGTCTGGACCGAGATCGCACTCGATTGACCCGGCAGAAGAACAGACGTGCCCGCGGCCTGTTGGCTATTTGCTACCACCGTTGCGGCATCAGTGATGGAGGCTTCAATCTTGCCCTGATTGCCGAATTCCGCCCGTCAGATTATCTTTACGGTTCAACCGGGGGCAAAAACGCGCGCGTCTCACACTAGCATCACGTGCGCGCCGGTTCGCTAAAACCACAACAACGAGGAGGAATACATGGCCTTCAAGCCAGTGATGGAGACCACGCAATTCGAGGATATGGTGAAGTCCGGCAAGCTGTCGCGGCGGCAGGCGCACAAGGTGATGGCATCCTTCGGGATCGGCACGGTGCTCACCCCCACGCTGGCAGGCAGCGCGGCGGCGAGCCCCGACGAACAGCCCCTCTTCTTCACCTGGGTCGGGTACGACAGCCCCGAGTTCATGGTGCATTACGTGGAGAAGTACGGCGAAGAGCCGCGCTACACCTTCTTCAGCGACGAGGACGAGGCCTTCAACAAGATGCGCGGCGGCTTTTCGCCGCACGTCACCTATCCCTGTGGTGTGTCGCTGAAGCTGTGGAACGATGCCGGGCTGCTTGCCCCCATCGACACCGGCATGCTCTCGAACTGGGGCGATGTCATGGACGTCTTCAAGGACGCCCCCTATTCGGTGATCGACGGCAACCGCGTCTATGTGCCGGAGGACTGGGGCCAGACCTCCATGATCATCCGCACCGACCTCGCGCCCGAGTACAAGGATCCGGCCAACCAGACCTGGGCCGCCCTGTGGGACGAGAAGTATGCCGGCCGTGTCACGATCTCGGACTACTCCTACGAAGCCTTTGCCATCGCCGCCATGGTTCTTGGCTACGAGCCCTGGACGCTGACGCCCGAGCAGCGGGCCGAATGCGCCGACCTTCTGCGCAAGCAGATTCCGCTCAACCGCATGTTCACCACCTCGGCCACCGAACAGGGACAGGCCATCGCTTCAGGCGAAATCATCATCGCCACCGGCGGCAACGGCCTGCTGTGGGAACTGATCGGCATGGAGGACACCAGCGGCTTCGAGTGGACCTGGACGACCCCCAGGGAAGGCGCGATGACCTGGCATTGCGGCCTGTGCATCCATCCCGCCGCCATCGAGGACGGGATGTACGAGAAGTGCCACGCCCTGATCGACTCCATGATCTCCAAGGAGGCCGGCGAGTTCGAGATCGGCAACTGGTACTACGGCCACACCAACAAGCTGGCCTACGAAAGCTTCGACGACGAATTCCTGCGCAGCATCGGCCTTGCCAAGGATGTCGAGGGAATGCTCGCCTCGACCCAGTTCGTGCAGACCATGCCCGACCCGGAAATCCTTGCCCTGCAGTGGGAGGAGATCAAGGCCGGCTTCTAGGTCTCGATCAATATCTGCCTGATTTGGGGGCGGCCGCGTGCACTGCGGCCGCCCCTTTCATTTAAACAACACTGTTTCGTGGTTCCCACCTACACACCCGGTGCTACACTCATCGGGTTAAGGGAATTGCGTGAAGATGCCGCAAAGGCACGCACGCACGGCTTCATGTCATCAATCAACGGAGACAAGCACATGCACGTGCTCAAATTTCCCCGCGTGGATCAGCTTCACAACAGGCTGGTCCATGGCGGAATCGGCCGCCGTGAGTTTCTGGGAGCTGCCGCTCTGGCCGGCGTCGCACCGCTGACGTCGGGCATCGCCAGTCCGGCACGGGCCCAGGAAGACGCCCAGATCAACTACTTCACCTGGTCGGGCTATGAACTGCCCGAGCTGCATGAGGCCTATATCGCCGAATACGGCGCCTCGCCGAACATGAGCTTCTTCGGTTCCGAGGAAGAGGCCCTGCAGAAGATGCGGGCGGGCTTTCAGCCCGATCTGTCGCACCCCTGCGTCGATCAGGCGCCCCGCTGGAACAACGCGGGCGTCCTGCAGCCGCTCGATCCCTCGCGCCTTTCCAACTGGCCCGACATGTTCCCCTCGCTTCACACGATGCCGGGCGCCGTGATCGACGGCGAGGTCTATGTCGCGGTCTGCGACTTCGGCCTCTCCTCGATCATCTATCGCACCGACCTCTACGAGGGCGAGGAGACCTGGTACATGCTCTACGACCCTCGCTACGAGGGACGCATCTGCGCACGCAACTCCAACGTCAACCTCACCCAGGCCCTGCTCATTCTGGGCGAGGATCCCTGGAATCCCTCGGACGAGGCGCTGGCCAAGGCCGGTGACCTGGCCCGTCAGCAGCGTGGCCTGGTGCGCATGTACTGGGACAGCCAGACCGACATGGAGCAGGCCATCGCCTCGGGCGAGTGCATCGTGGGCTACGCCTGGAACGAAGCGATGGTGCATCTCTCCGAGCAGGGCATCCCGGTCGCCTACGCCAACCCGAAGGAAGGTGCGCTGGCCTGGGCCTGCGGCCTGGCGCGCATCAAGGACGCGCCCGGCGACGAACAGATGGCCTACGACTTCATCGACGCCTGGCTCTCGCCCGAGACCGGCAAGTATCTGATCGAGGAGTACGGCTACGGCCATTCCAACCAGAAGTCGTTCGAGATCGCCGATCCCGAGATCGTCGCCAACCTGGGCTATGCCGACCCCGAGGCGATGATCAACGACACCATCTTCTTCACCGCCCTGACGCCCGAGCAGGACGACAAGCAGCTGAAGCTGTGGGAAGAGATTCTGGCCGGCATGTAACCGACCGGACGTCAAACGAGGGGCGCGGAACGCCGGTTCCGCGCCCCTTTGCGTTTCAGCGCTCGCAGACGTGAAAGACGCTGCGGCAGGGATGGGTGAACTCGCGCCGCACGATGCGCCAGCCGGATGCCTTGATCTGCTCTTCCCACCGCTTCAGGGAAAAGCCGCGAAAGCCCAGCTCCCACTTGTGGCCCCAGGGATCCTCATGGGGCTTGAAGGTCATG
>CALLQH010000332.1 GCA_938014945.1 uncultured bacterium
GCCTGGCGTTTGGCCAGCGCCTTCTCGTCGTAGCCTTCGATCAGGTCGTGGAACAGGCGGTACCAGTTCACTTCCGCCTTGAGGTGCAGGAAGACACTGCCGAGGCCGATGGCGGCGCGGTCCATGAAGACGAACTCGCGCGGCACCTGGACGCCGCCCAGCTCGCGCAGGCGGCCGTGGACCTTGGAGGCGACGCGGGCGCCGTACATGCTGCCCTCGTCCTGGATGACCCGCGGCTTGTTCTCCAGCAACGGCGCATAGACGAACTGGGCCCAGAGATTGAGCGTGTCGACGACCTCCTCGGTGAGGCCGGTGAAGCCCCAGGTCTCGTAGGCGTGGACGGCCAGTTCGCGGTCGTCCTTCTGGATGGCGTGGTAGAGGTCGATGACGCCGGTGACGAAACTGGCCGGAAAGACGCGCACGCAACCGAAGTCCAGCAGGTTGACCCCAAGGTCGTCGCGCACCTTGTAGTTGCCGAGGTGCGGGTCGCCGTGGATGACGCCGTAGCCATAGAACGGCGCGTACCAGGCGTTGAACATGGCGAGCGCCAGCTCGTTGCGTTCCTCGATGGGGCGTTCGGTGAAGCCCATCAGCGGCTCGCCCTCCAGCCAGTCCATGGTCAGCAGGCGCTTGGTCGACAGTTCCGGCACCACCCGGGGCACGCCGACGCGGGCCTCGTCCTTCAGCATCAGGCGGTAGAGGCTCTGGTGCCGGGCCTCGCGCGCGTAATCGAGTTCCTCGCGCAGGCGGGCGGAGATCTCCTCGTGGATGCGGCTGGGGTCGATGGCCCGGTCGTAGCGGCGATAGACCGCGAAGATCAGTTTCAGCTGCGAGAGATCGGCTTCCACCGCCGACTGCATGTCCGGGTACTGCAGCTTGCAGGCAAGCGGCTTGCCCTCATGCGAGACCGCCCGATGGACCTGACCGAGCGAGGCCGCGGCGGCGGCCTCATGCTCGAAGCTCTTGAACTTCTTCTGCCAGTCCGCCCCCAGTTCGGCCGACATGCGCCGGCGCACGAAAGGCCAGCCCATGGCCGGGGCGTTGGACTGAAGCTGGGCCAGTTCGCCGGCGTATTCGGCCGGCAGCGCATCGGGGATGGTCGAGAGAAGCTGGGCGACCTTCATCAGCGGACCCTTCAGCCCGCCCAGCGCCTTCCGCAGGTCGGCGGCCATGGCCATGTTGTCGGTCTGCACGCCGAACAGGCGCCCGGCCGCCATCTTGGCGCCCACACGCCCGACCGAACTGCCGACACGCGCGTAGCGCGCGACGCGGCCCGACAGCCTGTTGGCTTCGTCGCTCACCCGGCCAGAGCCTCCAGCTCGTCGATCATGCCCTCGATCACCGAAAGACCCATCGACCAGAAGGCGGGATCGGAGGCATCGAGCCCGAAGGGCGCCAGCAGCTCCTTGTGCCGCTTGCTGCCGCCGGCCCGCAGCATGTCGAGGAAGCGTTCCTGGAAGCCTTCCTCGGCCTCCTGGTAATGGGCGTAGAGCGCATTCACCAGGCAATCGCCGAAGGCGTAGGCATAGACGTAGAACGGCGAATGGATGAAGTGCGGGATGTAGGCCCAGAAGACGCGGTAGTCGTCGTCGAACTTCAGGGCGGGGCCCAGGCTCTCGGTCTGCACCGTCATCCAGATGTCGCCGATTTCCTCGGGCGTCAGCTCGCCCTCCCGGCGCGCGTCGTGAACGCGGCGCTCGAACTCGCAGAAGGCGATCTGGCGCACCACGGTGTTGAGCATGTCCTCGACCTTGCCGGCCAGGATCGTGCGGCGCTTCTTCGGATCGCTCTCGCTGCCCAGCAGCTTGCGGAAGGCGAGCTGTTCGCCGAACACGGATGCGGTCTCGGCGAGCGTCAGCGGTGTGTCGGCCAGCAGCGCGCCCTGCCCCGCCGCCAGCACCTGATGCACGCCGTGGCCCAGCTCATGGGCGAGCGTCATCACGTCGCGCACCTTGCCCTGGTAGTTCAGCAGTACATAAGGGTGCGCCGAGGGGACGGTGGGATGGGCGAAGGCGCCCGAGGCCTTGCCCTCGCGCACCGGCGCATCGATCCAGCCCTTCTCGAAGAAGACATCGGCGATCTCGGCCATCTTCGGCGAGAAATCGCCATAGGCGCCCAGCACCGTGGAGCGCGCGGCATCCCAGGGGATGTGCTTGTCGTCGTCATCGGGCAGCGGCGCGTTGCGGTCCCACCAGTTGAGCTGCTCGGCGCCCATCCATTTGGCCTTCAGCGCATAGTAGCGATGGGAGAGGCGCGGATAGGCATCGCGCACCGCCTCGATCAGGGCATCGACGACCTCGTCCTCGACCTGGTTGGAGAGGTTGCGGTAGCTGATGGGCCGCGCGAAATGGCGCCAGCCGTCGTCGATGGACTTCGACTTCGCGAGCGTGTTGGTGACCAGCGAGAAGAGGCGGATGTTGGCGCCAAAGACCCGCGAGATCTCCTTGGCCGCCGCCTTGCGCTTTTCCGGATCGGTCGAGGAGAGCAGGTCCAGCGCCTCGGCCTCGGTCATGGTCTTGCCGTCGATGGTGAAGCGCAGGCCCGCGATGGTCTCGTCGAACAGGCGCGACCAGGCGCCGTCGCCCACCACCGAAAGCTCGTGCAGCATTTCCTCGGCTTCGTCCGAAAGCTGATGCGGGCGGAAGGCGCGCACCTCCTCCAGCCAGGGGCGGTAGCGCGCCACACCCTCGTGCTCCAGGAGCCTGGCCATGGCCGCATCCTCGATGCGGTTGAGCTCCAGGCCGAAGAAGATCAGGCGGCCGGAGATGGCGTTGATCTTCTCGCCGATGCCCTGCTGGAAACGCCCGATCGCGGGGTCGGACATATTGCCCGCGTAGAGCAGCGAGGCGTAGCTGCCGATGCGGCCCATGGTCTCCTGCAGCGCCTCGTAACGCGCGATGGCGTCGGCGAGGCCAGCGCCGTCGATGCCTGCGATCTTGCCCTTGAAGTCGGCTTCGAAGGCCTCGGCCTCACGGGCGGCGCTTTCCAGGTCGGCCTTCAGCGCGGGATCGTCGGTCGCGGCATAAAGGTCGGTCAGGTTCCATTCGGGCAGGTCGCCGAGACGGGCGGCGTCGGGCATGAGGCACTCCTTGGAGACTTTTTGACGGCTGGGGCGTTGATGATCGAGCCCTCCATATGGGGAGGAATACGTCCTTCGCCACGGCCCGGATTGCCGCGGGGAGGCCTTGCCCCTATCTAGGACAGCAGGAGAAGGCGTTGAACGGGGCAAGAATGAACCAGCAGGCATGGCCGAATCTGGCCACGATGTTCTTCGATGCGGCCGCGCGCCATGGCGAGCAGCCGTTTCTGTGGTCCAAGCACGACGGCGTCTGGCGGCCCCAGAGCTGGAGCAGCGTCGCAGAGGAGGTGCGCCAACTCTCCGCAGGCCTCACCAGCCTTGGCGTCGCCCAGGGCGACCGGGTGGTGCTGGTCAGCGAAAACCGCCCCAACTGGGTCGTTGCCGATCTCGCCATCATGGCCGCGGGCGGCATCACCGTGCCCGCCTACACCACGAACACCGAGGACCTGCACCACCACGTCCTCTCCGACAGCGAGGCCAAGGTCGCGCTGGTCTCCACCGCCGCGCTTGCCAGGACCCTGCTGCCGGCCGCCCAGCGCGCGGGGACAAAGGCCGTGATCGCCATGGACAAGGTGGAAAGCACGGAAAACGTCACCGTTCTCCACTGGGACGAGGCCAAGGCGCGCGGCGAGGCCGCCGCAGCCGAGGTCGAGGCGCGCGCCGCCAAGCTGGGGCGCGACGACATCGCCTGTTTCATCTACACCTCGGGCACCGGCGGCATGCCCAAGGGCGTGATGCTCTCCCACCACGCCGTGCTGTCGAACGTGCGCAGCATCCATCTGGGTTTCGAGCCGATCCTCTCGGGCACCGAGACCTTCCTGTCGTTCCTGCCGCTCTCGCATTCCTACGAGCACACCTGCGGCCTCTACTTCCCCATCTCCATCGGCGCCGAGATCTACTATGCCGAGGGCGCCGACACCCTGGTCGCCAACATGCCCGAGACGCGGCCGACCATCATGACCTGCGTGCCGCGCCTCTACGAGGTGATGCGCCAGCGCATCATGGCCGGCGTCACCCGCCAGGGCGGCAAGAAGGAACAGCTCTTCAACAAGGCCCTGCAGCTGGGCACGAAGAAGCTGGAGGGTCACAGCCTGGGCCCCATCGGCTGGGTCCAGGACAAGGTCCTGGAGAAGCTGGTGCGCGACAAGGTGCGCGAGCGTTTCGGCGGCCGTCTGAAGGCCCTGGTATCGGGCGGCGCGCCGCTCAACCCGGAGGTCGGCACCTTCTTCCAGGCCCTGGGCGTCACCCTGCTCCAGGGCTACGGCCAGACGGAATCGGCCCCGGTGGTCAGCGTCAACCTGCCCGACCGCATCAAGATGGCGACCGTCGGGCGCCCCCTGCCCGAGGTCGAGGTGAAAATCGCCGAGGACGGCGAGATCCTCGTGCGCGGCGGCCTGCTGATGTCGGGCTACTGGAACAGCCCGGAGGCCACGGCCGAGGTGCTGCGCGACGGCTGGCTGCACACCGGCGACATCGGCCATTTCGACGAGGACGGTTTCCTCCTCATCACCGACCGCAAGAAGGACCTGATCGTCAATTCGGGCGGCGACAACATCGCGCCCCAGCGCGTAGAGGGCATCCTGAACCTGGAGCCCGAGATCGCCCAGTCCATGGTGGTGGGCGACAAGCGGCCCTATCTGGTGGCCGTCCTGGTGCCCGACGACGGCTTCATCGCCGAGTTCCGCCGCGCCCACAAGGATGCCCCCTCCTCCCTGGCCGAACTGCGCCATCACAAGCCCTTCCTTGCCGCGATGCGCGAAGTTGTCGACAGAGCGAACAAAAACCTCGGCGCCATCGAGAAAGTGAAGCGGTTTATGGTGGCGCAGGCACCCTTCGACGTGGAAAATGGCCAGATGACGCCTACCCTGAAAGTGCGAAGGCACATGGTGAAGGCGGCCTATGGCGAGGAGCTCGAAGGGCTCTACCGCACCTCCAATTGATCTCCGGTTGTGTCGTAATGGCCTGGCGCTTGCTAGTACTTGCGCTGTTCTGTCTCGATGTGGTACGAACCGGCCAAGTTGTTCCGCTTCGGAACAGGAAGGCAGCATGGCTCGTACCGTTCTCATCGTTGACGACGATCCCGTACAACGTCGTCTTTACAGTGAAATCATCGGATCGATGGGATTTCGCGCCCTAACCGCCGACGATGGCGAGGGAGCGCTGGACCTGTTGCTCGATATCAACAATGCCGACAAGCCGGATGCGGTCCTGCTGGACCTGAACATGCCCGGCGTCGATGGCATGACGGTGATGGAGCGTGTCGTTCCCGTGCAGCCGGACCTGCCCATCGTGGTGCTGACAGGGCACGGCGGCGTCGACATCGCGGTCAAGGCAATGCGTGCGGGCGCGGGCGATTTCCTGGTGAAGCCGGTCTCGCCGGAGCGCCTGAAGGTCACCCTCGACAATTCCATGAAGCTCAACTCGCTGCGCGGCGAGGTTTCCCGCCTGCAGCGCCAGGCCGAGGGCGAGATCCGCAGCGACGACATCGTCGGCTCGAGCGATGCCCTGCGCGCCACCATCGACCTCTCCATGCGGGCGGCCCAGTCGCAGATTCCCGTGCTGATCGAGGGCGAGAGCGGCGTCGGCAAGGAACTGATCGCCCGCTTCGTGCAGAGCAACGGCCCGCGTGCGGGCAAGCCCTTCGTCACCGTCAACTGCGGCGCGATCCCCGACAACCTGATCGAAAGCCTGCTGTTTGGCCACGAGAAGGGCTCCTTCACCGGCGCCACGGGCAAGCACATCGGCAAGTTCGAGGAGGCCTCGGGCGGCACCCTGTTCCTTGACGAGATCGGCGAGCTCAAGGCCGACATGCAGGTCAAGCTGCTGCGCGCCCTGCAGGAAGGCACCATCGACCCGGTCGGCAGCCGCAAGACCGTGCAGGTCGACGTGCGCTTCGTCGCCGCGACCAACCGCGACCTCTTCCAGATGGTCCAGGAAGGCACCTTCCGCGAGGACCTCTACTACCGCATCAACGTCTTCCCGCTCCATGTCCCGCCCCTGCGCGAGCGGCGCCAGGACATCCCGGAGCTGGTCAACCACTTCGTCACGCGGTTTGCCGCGCTGGAACGCAAGCAGGTCGCCAGCGTCGAGCCCAAGGCGATGGACATGCTCATGGCCTATCCCTGGCCCGGCAATGTGCGCCAGCTCGAAAACGCGGTCTTCCGCGCCGTCGTGCTGTGCGACGGGACGCAGCTTGCCACCACCGACTTCCCCCATATCGCGCGCGCCCAGGGCGTGCCGCTGGAGGGCCTGATCGGCGCCGGCACCCGCGCCGCCCCTGCCCCGAGCAACGGCCACGCCAACGGCAGCCTGCCGGTGCTGGGCGGCGACGGCGAGGTCCGCGCCCTTGCCGATGTCGAGGCCGACGTCATCCGCTATGCCCTCACCCACTACCGCGGCCAGATGTCGCGCGTCGCCCGGCGTCTGGGCATCGGCCGCTCGACCCTTTACCGCAAGGTCCGCGACCTCGGCATCGAGGGTGTCGAGGGCGAAGCCTGAACCCTGCGTGGGTGGTGGCCTGCAGCCGGTGCGCAGGCGGGGAGGATCGTGCTAGCGTCGAATCCTGACGCCAGACACGAGGCTTGAGTTGACGGCAACCAAGGTATCGCTCGACGACCGCTACGCCCGCGACAGCGGCCGTGTGCTGATGTCGGGCACCCATGCGCTGGTCCGCCTGCCCATGCTGCAGCACGCCCGCGACGTCGCGGCGGGCCTCAAGACCGCCTGTTTCATCACCGGCTATCGCGGCTCGCCGCTGGGCGGTTTCGACACTGCGCTGTGGCAGGCCCGGCGCTTCACCCAGGAACACGCCATCCACTTCAGTCCGGCGGTCAACGAGGACCTCGGCGCGACGGCGGTCTGGGGCAGCCAGCAGACGCACCTGTTCAAGGACGCCACGGTTGATGGCGTGTTTTCCCTCTTTTACGCCAAGGGCCCCGGCATCGACCGTTCGGGCGACGCCCTCAAGCACGGCAACACGGCGGGCACCTCGCGCCACGGCGGCGTGCTGGTGCTGGCGGGCGACGACCACACCTGCAAGTCCTCGACCAGCGCGCACCAGAGCGAGTTCGCCCTGATCGACGCCATGATTCCCGTGCTGCATCCCTCCGGCGCGCAGGAGTTCCTCGACTACGGCCTGCTCGGCTGGGCGATGTCGCGCTTCGCCGGCCTGTGGGTCGGCATGAAGCTCGTCTCCGAGACGGTCGACACCACCACCGTCGTCAACCTCGATCCCGAGCGGCCCCGGATCGTCGAGCCGCACGATGCGGTGATACCCGAAGGCGGCGTGCATATCCGCTGGCCCGACGGCGCCCTGGAGAAGGAGGAGCGCCTGCACCGCTGGAAGCTCGACCTCGCCCAGGCCTTCGCGCGTGCCAATGCCATCGACCGCGTCGTGATCGACAATCCGCAGGCAAGGCTCGGCATCGTCACCGTGGGCAAGTCCTATCCCGACGTGCGCCAGGCGCTCGACGAACTGGGGCTGGATGATGCGGCGGCTGCCGCGCTTGGCATCCGCCTCTACAAGGTCGGAATGCCCTGGCCCCTGGAGCCCGAGGGCCTGCGCGCCTTCGCGCAGGGGCTCGACGAGATTCTGGTGATCGAGGAAAAACGCGGCCTGATCGAGCCGCAGATCCGCGACATCCTCTACCCCCTGCCCGACGGCCAGCGCCCCGCCGTGATCGGCAAGAAGGACGAGAGCGGCGCCGTCATCCTGCCCTCCTGGAACGAGCTTTCGCCCGCCATGATCGCAGGCGTCATCGCCGCGCGCCTGCAGCGCCATGCCGAAGCCGATGCGCTCGGCCCCCGCGTCAGGCGCCTTCTGGAGAAGCTGGAGGCCGAGAAGGGTGTGCCCGCCCCACTCTCGCGCATCCCCTACTTCTGCTCGGGCTGCCCGCATTCCAGCTCCACGCGCATCCCGCAGGGCAGCGAGGCCTTCGCAGGGATCGGCTGCCACTATCTCGTGCAGTCGATGGACCGCAACACCATGACCTTCACCCAGATGGGCGCGGAGGGCGCGAACTGGATCGGCCTTTCGCCCTTCCGCGCGGTGGAACATGTCTTCGTCAACATCGGCGACGGCACCTACGTCCACTCCGGCCTGCTGGCGATCCGCGCCGCGGTCGCCGCGAACGTCAACGTCACCTACAAGATTCTCTACAACGATGCCGTCGCCATGACCGGCGGCCAGACCACCGAGGGCCATCCCGGGGTCGATGCCATAACGCACCAGCTTCACGGCGAGGGTGTCGTGCGCATCGTGGTGGTGAGCGACGAGCCGGAGAAGTACGCCAGCGGTTACGACTTCGCGGCGGGTGTGACCACACACCACCGCAGCGAGCTCGACCGGGTGCAGCAGGAGCTGCGCGCCATCCCCGGCGTCACGGCGCTGATCTACGACCAGCTCTGCGCCACCGAAAAGCGCCGGCGACGCAAGCGCGGTACGCTCGCCGATCCCGACCGCCGCGTCTTCATCAACGAAGCGGTCTGTGAGGGCTGCGGCGATTGCGGCAAGACGTCGAACTGCCTCTCGGTCATTCCCGTCGAGACCGAGTTCGGCCGCAAGCGCCAGATCGATCAGTCGTCCTGCAACAAGGACATGACCTGCCTCGACGGCTTCTGCCCCAGCTTCGTGACGGTCGAGGGCGGCACGCCGCGCCGACCGGCCGCGGCCGATCTCGATGGCCTGCTGGCTGCTCCCCTGCCTGATCCCGTCCTGCCGGGGCTGACGCGGCCGTGGTCCGTGCTGATCGCGGGTGTCGGCGGCACCGGCGTCGTCACCATCGCCCAGCTTCTGGCATGGGCGGCCCATATCGACGGGCGCGGCGTGGTCGTGCTCGACCAGATCGGCCTGGCGCAGAAATACGGCGGCGTCACCAGCCATGTCCGCATCGCGGCCTCGCCCGAAGGCCTGCACGCCTCCAAGATCGGCGTCGGCGGCGCCGACCTGCTGCTGGGCTGCGACCTGGTGCAGGCTTCCAGCGCCGAGGTCGTCGCGCGCTGCGACAACGAGCGCACCACCACCGTTCTCAACGACCACGGCTCGCCCACCGGCGACTTCACCCGCAAGCCCGATGCCGTCTTCCCCGGCGACCTGCTCAACGCCCGCCTCGACCGGGCCAGCCGCCGCGTCATCCGCCACGATCTCACAGACTGGGCAACCGCCCTCTTCGGCGACAGCATCGCGGGCAACACCATGCTGCTGGGCGCGGCATGGCAGGCGGGCGAACTGCCGCTTTCGGCTGATGCCATCGAACAGGCCATCGCGCTCAACGGTGTGGCCATCGAGGCCAACCGCCGCGCCTTCCGCATCGGCCGCCTGTGTGTTGCCGATCCCGCAGCGGTTGCTGCCGCCGTCGCGCGCGCGCGGCCGGTTGCGCCCGGACACAGCACCGCCGAGGGACTGGAGGAGATCGTCGCCCGCCGCGTCGATCACCTCACGCGTTATCAGAACCGTGCCTATGCCGCGCGCTTTGCGACGCTGGTCGCGCGCGTCGCTGCGGCCGAGGAAGCCATCCTGCCCGGCGAGACGACTCTCGCGGAAGCGGTCGCGCGCGGCTATCACAAGCTGCTCGCCTACAAGGACGAATACGAGGTCGGCCGGCTCCACAGCGATAGCGCCTTCCAGGCGCAACTCGCCACGGCCTTCCAGGGAAAGACGAAGCTGCGCTTCCATCTCGCCCCGCCGCTGATCGCGCGCACCGATCCGGCGACCGGCCGGCCGGCCAAGCAGAGCTTCGGCCCCTGGATGCGTCATGCCTTCCGCGCGCTCGCCGCGGTGAAGGGCCTGCGCGGGACACCCTTTGATCCCTTCGGCCGCACCGCCGAACGGCGTGCCGAGCGGGCGTTGATCACCGCTTATGAACGGGATGTCGAGACGATACTCGCAACCCTCTCACCCGCCAGCCATCGCCTTGCGCTGGAACTGGCGAAGGTGCCGCAGGAGATCCGTGGCTTCGGCCCCATCAAGATGGCCGCCATCGGAAAGGCCAAGGCGCGCGCCGCCGAGCTCCGTGCTGCCTTGCAGCACGCGCCGCAGGAGCGGCGGACCGCCGCAGAGTGACCACAGGGAGAACGCGATGAGCAGGAACGGAAGCCGCGGCGTTGCGGTGATCATCGGTGCGGGCGCAGGCCTGGGCGCGGGTCTGGCGAGGCGTTTCGTCGCCGGCGGCATGGAGGTCGCCATTGCCTCGCGCGATGCCGGGCGGGCGCGCCATCTGGCCGAGGAGGTCGGTGCCCATGGCTATGGCTGCGACGCGACCAGCGAAGCCGGGGTCGAGCAGTTCTTCGCCCAGGTCCGCGGTGAACTGGGCGAGCCCGAGCTCGTCGTCTACAACGCCAGCGGCTTCCTGCGGAAATCGGTGCTGGAGATCGAGGCCGAGGAATTCGAACGCCAGTGGCGCACAACCTGCCTCGGTGGCTTCCTGGTCGGCCGCGAGGCCGCCCGCGCCATGGTCGCCCAGGGCGGCGGCACGCTGATCTTCACCGGCGCCACCGCCTGCTACAAGGGCAGCGCCAACTTCGCGGGATTTGCCGTCGGCAAGTTCGGCCTGCGCGGCCTCGCACAGAGCATGGCGCGCGAGCTGGGGCCCAAGAAGGTGCATGTCGCCATCGTCAACATCGACGGCGAGATCAACGGCCCGGCGCATGCCCACGAGATTCCCGAAAAGGGCATCGACGCCCTGCTCGATCCCGACGCCATCGCCGAGACCTACTGGGCGCTGCACATGCAGCACCACACAGCCTGGACCCACGAGGTCGACCTGCGCCCGGCCATCGAGAGGTGGTAGCGGTCTGAGCCCTGTCCTCGCCCCGCCGAAGAGCCGTGGACAGGCGGAGACCGCGCCTAATGTCGCAGAGCGCTCAGTAAACCTTGCCGCTTTCCTCCAGGGCCTTTTCGTCGGCCGCGCGGCGGGATTCGCCGGCCTGGAAGGCGGCCTTCTGTTCGGCGCTGGCTTCCTTCTGGTGCTTGTCCTTGTACTCGCCGTAG
>CALLQH010000333.1 GCA_938014945.1 uncultured bacterium
GCGGTGACGCCGCGCTCCATGTAGCGCAGCTCCTCGGCGATGCGGATGCCGAGCTTGGTCTCTTCCTTGGCGTCGGCCTCGGCCAGTTCCTCGGCCCAGGTCTCGAACTCGGCAAAACCCGCGTCGCGGCGGCGCAGGCGGCCGCGGTCGAGCCAGGCCATGGCGCGCGTGACGCGGCGCAGGAAGGCGCGGTCATGGCTGACGATGACGACGGCGCCGCGATAGTTCTCGATGAACTGCTCGAGCCATTCGATGCCGGCAATATCGAGATGGTTGGTCGGCTCGTCGAGCAGCAGGACATCGGGCTGCGACGCCAGGGTGCGCGCAACGTGCGCACGCCGCTGCTCGCCGCCCGAGAGCGAGGCCATCTCGCGCGAGGGGTCGAGGCCCATGCGGTCGAGCACGGCGTCGGCGAGATGGCTCTTGTCCTCATCGAGCCCGACGCGCACCCATTCCGAGACCGTGCCTTCCGGGCGGCGCAGCAGGTCCTGCAGTACGCGCCCGACCCGGGTGCCGGGCTGGATGAAGCGCTCGCCCCGGTCGAGTTCCACCTCGCCCGCCAGCGCCCGCAGGATGGTCGACTTGCCCGAACCGTTGCGCCCGATCAGGCACAGCCGGTCGCCGCGGGCGAGCGACAGCTCGACATCCTCGAAGAGCGGGGTGCGGTCGACCAGAATCGCGGCGCCGCGCAGGGCAAGAATGGGTGGTGGCATGGCGGGGCCAATAGCACGTCCGGGGCAGCCAGCGCACCTCCCCTGCGCTTGCTTGCCCCGCCCGTGGGGCGGTGACAGGATGACGGCTGGTTGCCGTCGAGGGGATGCGACATGACCGACCTGATCGATCTTGAGTCCATTGTTGCCGACATGCTGGAGGACGTCTCGCGTCCCACCGCGCAGGCACGCGGCCTGCCGGGCCTGGCCTTCCACGACCCGGCCTTCCTGGAGATGGAGAACCGGCGCCTGTTTCCGCGCTGCTGGGTCGCCGCGGGGGCGGCCAGCGACATTCCCGAGCCGGGCGATGCCCGCCCCGTGGAGGTGGCCGGCCTGCCGCTGGTGCTGCTGCGCGACCGCGACGGCGCCGTGCGCGCCTTCCACAACGTCTGCCGCCACCGCGCCATGACCGTGGTGACCGAGCCCTGCAAGGGCCTGAAGACCATGCGCTGCCCCTGGCATGCCTGGTCCTATGCGCTGGACGGCCGCCTCGTCGCCACACCGAACCTGGGCGGTATCGGCAAGGGCGAGGCCGAAGGCTTCGACAAGGGCGACCTGGGCCTCAAGCCCGTGCGGGCCGGCGAATGGCTGGGCATCGTCTTCGTCAACATCGACGGGCGGGCCGAGCCGCTGGAGAGCCATACCGGGCCGCTGCAGCAGCGCTTTTCCGCCTTCGACTTCTCCTGCCTCAAACACGGCGCGACGACCGAGCGCATCTTCGAAGCCAACTGGAAGCTCGCCATCGAGGGCGGCATCGAGGATTACCACCTGCCCTGGGTGCATCCCCAGGCGGTGAACGGCGAGGGCGTGGTGTGGGAGCCGCGCACCGAATGGGACGCGCGCCACTATGTCGGCGTCTCCGGCAAGATCGCCAAGGAGGGCGACGGCCCGGCGGTCGAGGACATCCGGCGCAAGGGCGCCCTGCCGACCTTCCCCAACCTGCCCGCCGACGTCGACACCAACGGCAGCTTCATCTGCCAGTTCCCCAACCTGGGGGTGGGGGTCTTTCACGACCATGTCGTGACGACCATCTTCACGCCGCTGGGCCCGGACCGCACCCATGCGCGCAAGGACTACTTTTTCGTCGGCGATGCCGCGACCGATCCCGATCTCGCCCAGGCGCGCGCCGATGTCATCGCGGGCTGGATCACCATCGGCGATCAGGACAAGCCCCTGGTCGAGCAGGTCCACCGCAACCACAAGGCCCGCGGGCGCGCCGGCATCGACACGGTTTTTTCGCCCTACTGGGAAGGCGCGGTGCAACATTTCCAGAAAACCGTGGCAAGTTACCTCGTCGACTGACCCTTCGAGAAAGCCACCTCCTTGCCCCAGACGCGTGTGAACGAACCCTTGAGCGCGCGTGAACGCTGGCTGCGCCGCACCTGGATCTGGGCGGTGATGCTGTTCTGCGGCGGCATCTGGGGCCTGGTGCCGACACTGGCCAAGACCGCGATCGAGGACGGCGCCCATCCCATCGGCCTCACCTGGTGGCAGGGCATCGGCGGCGGCGTGCTGCTGCTGGTCATCAACCTGCTGCGCGGCAAGCGCCTGCCGCTCGACCGCCGCCACCTGCTGTTCTACGGCTTCTGCGGCCTGGCCGGCACGATCATGCCGACCCTGGCGCTGTTCTACGCGGCACCCCACGTTTCGGCCGGCGTCATGGCGATCCTGATGTCGGCGGTGCCGATCGGCGCCTATGTCTTTGCCCTGGTGCTGCGCATCGACCGGCTGGAATGGCTGCGGACCCTGGGCATCGCGCTCGGCATCGTCGGCGTCGCCCTGCTGGTGCTGCCGGGCTCCAACGGCGGTATTTCGCCCTGGTGGGCGCTGGTCGCCCTGCTGATCCCGCTGGGGTATGCCGCCGAGAACATCTTCGTTGCCATCCGAAGCCCGCGCGAGACCGACACCACGACCCTGGTCTGCGGCATGGTGCTGACCGGCGGCATCCTCATCACCCCGGTGATGCTGGCGACCGGCACCTTCTATCCGATCACCTTCCCGCTGACCGACGCGGCGCTTTCCATCGGCGCGATCATCGTCGTCAACGTGATGAGTTATGCCGCCTTCCTGCTGCTGATCTATGCCGCGGGGCCGGTGTTTGCCTCCATGTCGGGCTACTTCACCGTGCTTTCGGGCATCCTCTGGGGCGTCGTCTTCCTGGGCGAGAGCCACGGCATGGTCTTCTGGCTGGCGCTCGCCACCATGTTCATCGGCATGGCGATGGTGCGCGAGCGGGCCGTGGCGCTCGATCCCGTGGCCACCTGAAGCCTCAGTCCTCGCCGCGCGCGATCGCCTCGGCGGCCTCGACATCCTCGGCCTCGATCACCCTGCGGCAGAGTTCCAGGCCGTAGCCCTTGCGCGCCAGGGCGGCCATGTCGCGGTCGTGGCGCTCCTCCCGTTCCTCAACCTTGCGCCAGGGGCCCAGGCGACGCCGTCGGGCATAGGCGACGGCGGCGGCGACATCGTCGTTTTCCGGCTCGTCGAGGTCGAGGGCGGCCTCCACGGTCTCGCGCGGCACGCCCTTGGCCGAAAGCTTCATGGCGATACCGCGGGCCGATTCCCCCTGGCGGCGCAGGGAGACGACACGGCCCTCGGCATAGGCGCGGTCGTTGAGCGCCCCGGCGCGCTGGAGTTTGGCGACCACCTCCTCGATCCAGGCGGCGGCCTGCTCCTCGTCCACGGCACCTTCCTCTTCCGAAAGGCGCGCGGCCTTCCAGACCTTGCGCGCCAGCACCCGGCGCAGGTTCTCGCTGGAGGTGGCGTAGCGCTCCAGGTGGTGGAGGGCGGCCCGTTCCAGGTACTGGGGCGTGATGCGGCGCGGGCGTTTGCGGCGCTGGTCCTGCATGGCTCCTAGGTAACAGAATCGACCAAGAAAGGCTCGCCTCGCCCCCCTGCTTTGGTCATAGTGCGCCGCTTTTTGCACTTGGCCCTTCAGCCCCTTCCACGGAGTTCGGTCTTGGCCCTGACGCTCGGCATCGACACTGGCGGCACCTATACCGACGCGGTCCTGTTCGACACGGATGCGGGCGTCATTGCGTCCGCCAAGGCGCTGACGACCAAGCACGACCTCACCATCGGCGTGCGCGAGGCGATCGACGCGGTTCTGGGCGGGCGCGGCGCCGAGGTGGCGCTGGTCTCGATCTCCACGACCCTGGCGACCAACGCCATCGTCGAGGGCCAGGGCAGCCCCGCCGCCCTGGTGCTGATCGGCCATCCCGCCTCCGACCGGGAGCGGCCGGACCTGAAACGTGCGCTGGGCAGCGACCCCCTGATCGCCGTCGCGGGCGGCCACGATGCGCTGGGCGATGCCCGCCAGCCTTTCGATGCCCAGTCGCTCTCGACCCAGGCCCATGCCGTGAAGGACCGGGTCTCGGCCTTTGCCATCTCCTCCATGTTCGCCGTGCGCAATCCCGCCCACGAGATCGC
>CALLQH010000334.1 GCA_938014945.1 uncultured bacterium
GAAGCCGAACCCGTTCCCGAAGTCGATCTACGACAACGTCGCCTACGGCCCGCGCATCCACGGCCTGGCGCGCAACAAGAGCGAACTCGACGAGATCGTCGAGCACAGCCTGCGCCGCGCCGGCCTGTGGAACGAGGTCTCCAACCGCCTTTCCGAGATGGCGACCGGCATGTCGGGCGGCCAGCAGCAGCGCCTGTGCATCGCGCGCACCATTGCCGTGAGCCCCGAGGTCATCCTGATGGACGAGCCGTGCTCGGCGCTCGACCCGATCTCGACCGCGCGCGTCGAGGAGCTGATCGACGAGCTGCGCGAGAACTACACCATCGTCATCGTCACCCATAACCTGCAGCAGGCGGCACGCGTTTCCCAGTACACCGCGTTCTTCCACCTGGGCCGCCTGATCGAGGTCGCCGAGACCCCGGACGTGTTCCAGAACCCCAAGGAACGGATGACCGAGGACTACATCACCGGCCGCTTCGGCTGACCGGGCAAAGGACACCAAGAACATGGCTCCCACCCAGCACACCGTCCGTTCCTACGATTCCGAGCTCGAGAAGGTCGACCGCCACATCCTGGCGATGGGCGGCCTGGTCGAGGCGCAGCTGCGCGGCGCCATGGAGGCGCTGGTCGAGGGCGACCGCGAGATCGCCCAGCGCGTCATCGAATCCGACGCCCGCATCGACGAGCACGAACGCGAGGTCGACGAACTGGTGACCCGCGTCATCGCCCTGCGCCAGCCCATGGCCGAGGACCTGCGCCGCGTGAAGACAGGCCTCAAGGTCGCCTCGAACCTGGAGCGCATGGGCGATCTGGCGGCCAACATCGCCAAGCGCAGCCTGGTCATCGACACGCCGCACCAGGTGCCCCAGCGCGAGGCCCTGCGCCGGCTGGGCAACGCGGTCTACGGCATGACGACCGACGTGCTGAACGCCTACCGCGACGGCGATGCCGCACTTGCCCAGCGCGTCTGGCGCCAGGACGAGTCGATCGACGAGATGTACAACGCGATCTTCCTGGCGATCCTCGCCGACATGATCGCCGATCCGCGCGTCATCTCGCCGGGCACCCATATCCACTTCGTCGCCAAGAACATCGAGCGCATCGGCGATCACGCCACGAACATCGCCGAGATGGTGACCTACATGATCCTGGGCTCCCTGCCCGAGCGCGAGCGTCCCAAGGGCAGTTCGGTCCAGGGCGCCGAGGAGCAATCGTGAACGGAGGTAGACTGGTGGCCGAGGCTACGGTTCTTATCGTCGACGACGAGGCGCCGATCCTGGCGCTGCTGCGCTACAACCTGGAGAAGGCCGGCTATCGCGTCGTCGAAGCCGCCGACGGCCAGGAGGCGCTGACCATCGCGCGCGAGGAACATCCCGACCTGATGATCCTCGACTGGATGCTGCCTTCGCTGTCGGGCATCGAGGTGTGCCGCCAGATCCGCCGCGACAGCGGCCTGGCCAACACGCCGATCATCATGCTCACCGCCCGCGGCGAGGAACAGGACCGGGTGCGCGGCCTGGAGGTGGGTGCGGACGATTACGTGCCCAAACCCTTCTCGCCCGCCGAGCTGCTGGCGCGCATCCGCGCGGTGATGCGCCGCATCCGCCCGGCGCTGGCCGAGGAGGCGCTGTCCTACAGCGACCTGCACATGGACCTTGCCGCCCACAAGGTGAGCCGGGCCGGCCAGCCGATCCACCTGGGGCCGCGCGAGTTCGCCATCCTGCGTTTCTTCATGGAGAACCCGGGCCGCGTCTTCAGCCGCGAGCAGCTGCTCGACCGTGTCTGGGGCAACGATATCTTCGTCGAGCCGCGCACCGTCGACGTCCACATCGGCCGCCTGCGCAAGGCGATCAACCTTTCGGGCACCGACGACCTGATCCGCACGGTACGCTCGGCAGGTTACGCGCTGGACGCGACCTGAAATCTGCATTCACGGCGATCTGTCAGGGAAGGCCCACCGTTTCTTGCATGTCATGGTCCGGCTTGACCGGAGGATGACAGAAGTGGTGAGGGCGGCGGGAAGAAGCAGCGCTCCCGCCCGGAAGGGTGACAGCCACTCCCAACCCCGCCATCCTGCGCCCACCATCACGAGGAGCGCAGCGATGAAGACCGTGACCCTGCCCGACGGCACCAAGGTGCCCCAGCTCGGCTTCGGCACATGGCGCATGGGCGAGGACCCGGCCGAGAGCGGGCCGGAGATCGCCGCCGTGCGCGCCGCACTCGACCAGGGCATGACGCTGATCGACACCGCGGAGATGTACGGCGAGGGCGGTGCCGAGGAGATCGTCGGCGCGGCGCTGAAGGGCAGGCGGGACGAGGCCTTCCTCGTCTCCAAGGTCTATCCCCACAACGCCAGCCGCAACGGCGTGGTCGCGGCCTGCGAGAGGAGCCTCGACCGGCTGATGACCGACCGCATCGACCTCTACCTGCTGCACTGGACCGGCAGCCATCCCATCGCCGAGACCGTCGCGGGCTTCGAGCAGCTGGTCGCCGAGGGCAAGATCCTGCGCTGGGGCGTCTCCAACTTCGACACCGCCGACATGGCCGGACTCTGGAAGGCGTCGGGCGGCACGGCCTGCGCCACCAACCAGGTGCTCTACAACCTGGCGCGCCGCGGCATCGAGTTCGACCTGCTGCCCTGGCAGCGCGAACGCGGCCTGCCGACCATGGCCTATTCGCCGCTTGAGCAGGGCAGGCGGCTTTCCGGCAAGGCGCTCGACACGGTCGCCAAGCGCCACGGCGCGGGGCCGATGCAGGTGGCGCTGGCCTGGGCCATGCGCGAGCCCGACGTGATCGCCATTCCCAAGGCGGTGAACCCGCTCCACATCAAGGCCAACCGCGCCGCTGCCGAACTGGTCCTGAGCGACGAGGATCTGGCCGACCTCGACCGCGCCTTCCCCGCGCCCGAGCGCAAGGTGCCGCTGGAAGTGCTCTAGGCCCGCGCAAGGATGACAGTGGTTATGCGGCGCGCGATAGTGCCGCGGCCCAGCGAACGGACCCCATGATGGCGATCGACCTGACCACCTACGACGACAACAACATCTTTGCGAAGATCCTGCGCGGCGAGCTGCCCGCCAAGGTGCTGCACGACAGCGAGCATGTCCTGGCCTTCCCCGATATCGCGCCCCAGGCGCCGGTCCACATCCTGGTCATTCCCAAGGGCCGCTACATCGCCCAGGGCGATTTCCACGCCAACGCCAGCGATGCCGAGATCACCGCATTCTGGCGCGCGGTCGCGGCGCTCGCCGACGAGCACTGCGACGGCGGCCATCGCGTGATCGCCAACCAGGGCAGCGACAGCGGCCAGCTGGTGCCCCACTTCCATGTTCACATCCTGGGCGGGCGCAAGCTCGGCGCCCTGGTCCCCGAGGCGTGACCGCCCCGGCCGCGGGCGACGCCGAGGCGCGCCGGCGGTCCGAACTGATCGGCATCGCCTGCGTCCTGCTTTCGGCGCTGACCCTGGCGCTGAAAGGCATCTTCGCCAAATACATCTTTGCCGAGGGCGTCGACGTGGTGACCGTGCTGGCGCTGCGCAACGCGCTGGCCTTTCCCATGCTGGCGCTGGTCGGGGCGTGGTTTGCCGGCGGCTTTGCCCGCCTGGCGATGCGCCCGGCCGATCTGGCTCTGGCCATGACCGGCGGCCTGATCGGCTACTGGATCGCCAGCCTGCTCGACTTCACCGCGCTGACCATGATCGACGTTTCGGTCGAGCGGGTGCTGCTGTTCAGCTTTCCCGTCTTCGTACTGATCCTGGAGGCGCTGCGCAGCCGCCGCCTGCCGCCCCTGCGCCAGGTGATCGCACTGGTCGGCGCCGAGGCCGGCATCGTTCTGGTGATGGGCGCGACCGACCTCGACCTGTTCCTCGCCAACCTCGAAGGCGGCCTGTGGGCCATCGCCTCGGCCTTCGTCTTTTCCTTCTACTACATGCTGAACCAGCATCTGGGGCCGCGCCTGGGGGCGCCGCGCATGGCCCTGGCCGCCGTCGGCGGGGCGACCCTTGGAACCTGCGGCCAGTTCCTGGTGACCGAGCCTCTCTCTGCGCTGGCCATCTCTCCCGCGGCCTGGGGCTGGACCGCGGCCATGGCGTTCTTCTGTTCGGTCGTACCCTTCCTTGCCATCACCGAGGGCATCCGCCGGGTCGGCGCCTCGCGCTCGGCGCTGATCTCGACGGTGGGGCCGGTGGCGACCCTGGTGCTGGCCGCCCTGCTGCTGGGCGAGCGCCTGACCGCCACCCAGCTTGGCGGCGCCGTGCTGGTCTTTGTCGCCATCCTCTCCCTGGAGGGGCGGCTGCCGCGCTGGCGACGGCCACGTCAGGCTTGAGATTTGTCGCCGTGGCGCGGTGTCGGTGAGGGATAGAGCCCGCCCGTATCGGAATCGAGAACGATGGTCGCCAGCGTGCAGTTGCGCGGGCGGGTCAGCGCAAAAAGCGCGGCCTCGACCACATCGCGGCTGGTGACCCGCCGGTCGGGGCCCCGTGCCGGGCTTTCCTCCCATGCGGGATCGAGCGGCGTCATGGTGTCGAGGTCGGGGGGATAGAGGCCGATGACCCGCACGTTGGTCCCGGCGAACTCCTGGCGCAGGCCCTCGGTGAGGCCCGCCTGGCCGTGTTTGGCGGCATGAAAGGCCGCCGTGGCGCCGTAGCGCGGCACGTTGGGCAGGCCCGAGTTCGAGACGACGGTGACGATGTCGGCGGCCGGTGCGGCAAGCAGGTTGGCGGCCAGCTCACGCGTCACCACCAGGGCGCCGATCACCTGGCTGCTGACGACCGCGGCAAGTGCTGCGCTGTCGTGATCGGTGATGCGCCCGGTCTGCCAGGTCGCGCCGTTGTGGATGAGGCCGTCGATGTCCGGCACCTGGCGCGCGATATCGCGCGTTGCCTCGGCCGCGGCCGCCGGGTCCGAGAGATCGAGCACGGCGGTGTGGGGCTGCTGGCCCCCTGCCGCGCTGACCGCATCGCGGACGCGTTCCAGGGCAGTACCGTCGCGGCCGGTGAGCACGAGGCCCGCACCCTCGCCGCCCAGAACCATGGCAAAGGCCGCGCCCAGGCCGCGGCCCGCGCCGGTGATGAGAAACGTCCTGCCGGAAAGAGCACCCATGGCCGTTGCCTCACAAATGGAAAGTCATCACTTTCCATTTGGGCACCGTTGGCGGGGGCCGTCCAGCCCTATTCGATGACGCCCATGGCGCGCAGGCGCTCGTCGAGCTGGGCCGATTCCACGCCCATGGCATAGGCCTGCATGAAATCGGCGTCGGCTTCCTCGACGTGGCCGGCGGCGGCGTGGGCCTGGCCACGGGCAAAGTAGGTCCAGCCGGAATCGGGATCGAGGTCGATCGCCTGGTCGTAGTCCTGGATGGCGAATTCCAGGAACCCCTGCTTGCCGAACATGTAGGCGCGCGAGCGATAGACCGCGGCCGATCTCGGGCTGAGCGAGAGGGCGTGGTTGTAGTCGAGCAGGGCGTTGTCGAAATCGCCGGCATCGGTGCGCGCATCGCCGCGCGCGATGTAGAGCGCAGGCTCCTCGCCCAGCATGGTGATGGCGGTGGAGTAGTCGACGATGGCGCCGGTCAGGTCGCCAGCGGCGTAGAGCACCTCGGCGCGGCCATAGACCAGCAGGCCGTCGTCGGGCTGCAGGGCCATGGCGCGGTCATAGACCTCCACGGCTTCCTGGGGCCGGCCGGCGGCGACATAGGCATCGGCCAGCCGCTCCAGGGCATCGATGGCGGTCGGTTCCAGGGCCAGCACATCCTTGAAATCGGCGATGGCGGCCTCGTAACGGCCCAGATCGATGTAGGCCAGGCCCCGGTTGTAGAGCGCATCGGTATAGGTCGGCGCGATGGCGAGCGCCGCGCTGAGGTCCTCCACCGCCGCGGCAGGCTGCTTCATGAGCACCAGAATGACGCCGCGCGCCTCCAGCATCACGGCCTGGCGGTCCGGCGTGAGCTCGCCCGAGGCGATGATGAGGTCGAGCAGGCGGTGTGCCTCGCCCAGATCGCCGGCATCGGCCGCCTGATAGGCGGCATTGATGTCGGCCTCGACATCGGCCGTCGCGGGCGCGGCGGCAGCAAGGAGGAGGGCGGTGGCGAAGGCAAGGATACGGCGCGTCATGGTTCTCCTGTTCTGCGGCTTCCCGCGTCCGGACGCAAGGGCGGGACGACGAGGAAGGCCCTTGTGGCGCCCCAGCGTGACGGCACGATGGCAGCCCCCGGCAGTTGGTTCCGATTGGCTTTTATTGGTCCAAAATTGGGCCTTAAAGGTCCACAACGCCATGGACAGCCCCGCGCGGCTGGTCTAAATGCCCATAACGGCCGTGTGCGATCCGCGCGGGCCGTGACGACGTATCCAGCGATGCGCTAGGTTGGTCCCGGCGCACGCGCCGGGAGGGCGAGAATGCCGTTCGGACTTCTGAAATTCGGCCTTTCCAAGGGCCACCCCGTGCCGCGGGCCCTGCCCGCCGCGAGCGATCTGCGCGATTCCTACGATGTCGTCATCATCGGCGGCGGCGGCCATGGCCTTGCCACGGCCTATTATCTGGCGCGCGACTGGGGCATCACCAATGTCGCGGTGCTGGAGAAGGGCTACGTCGGCGGCGGCAACACGGGCCGCAACACGGCGATCATCCGCTCCAACTACCTGACCCCCGAAGGCGTGAAGTTCTACGACGAGTCGGTGAACCTCTATAAGGACCTCGCCAACGACTTCGACATGAACATCATGTATTCGGAGCGCGGCCATTTCACGCTGGCCCACACCGACAGCGCGATCCGCACGATGCGCTGGCGCGCCGAGGTCAACAAGCACATGGGCATCGAGAGCGAGCTCGTCATGCGCGACGAGCTGCAGCGCATGGTGCCCCAGCTCAACTATTCCGAGGACGTGCGTTATCCCATCCTGGGCGCGCTCTACCATGCGCCCGGCGCCATCGCGCGCCACGACGCGGTGGCCTGGGGCTACGGCGCGGGTGCCGCCCAGCGCGGCGCCACGATCCACCAGAAGACCGAGGTCACGGGCCTGGAGATCACACGAGCCAACGGCAACCCCCGGCGCATCACGGGCGTTCATACGAACCGGGGAACGATCAAGGCGGGCAAGGTGATCCAGTGTGTTGCAGGCATGTCGGGCGAGGTGGCGCGCATGGCGGGCTTCAAGCTGCCGATCAAGACGATCCCGCTGCAGGCCTGCGTTTCCCAGCCGCTGAAGCCGTTCCTCGACGCCATCGTCGTGTCGGGCAGCCTGCACGTCTATGTCAGCCAGTCCTCGCGCGGCGAGCTGGTCATGGGCGGCTCGACTGATCCCTACGGCGTCTACATGACGCGCTCGACCCTCGACTTCAAAGAGGGCCTGATGATGCACATGATGGAGCTGCTGCCCTTCATCGGCGAGGTCAAGCTGCTGCGCCAGTGGGCCGGCATGACCGACATGACGCCGGACTTCGCGCCGATCATGGGCGAGACGCCGGTCGACAACTATTACATCGACGCCGGCTGGGGCACCTGGGGCTTCAAGGCGACGCCGGTGGTGGGCAAGCGCAATGCCGAGATGCTGGCGACCGGCAAGGTGCCGGACCTGATCAAGCCCTTCGCGCTGCAGCGCTTCCACGATTTCACGCTGCTTGGCGAAAAGGGCGCGGCCAGCGTCGGCCACTGAGGGACAACCCATGAAGATCATGACTTGCCCGCTCAACGGGCCCCGCAACATCTCCGAGTTCGCCTACGGCGGCGAGGTCAAGGACCTGCCCGCGCCCGGTTGCGACAACGAGACCTGGGTCGATTACGTCTATCTGCAGGAGAATCTGGCAGGCGTCGTGAAGGAGTGGTGGTACCACACCCCGACCGCCTTCTGGTTCATCGCCGAGCGCGACACGCGCACCGACACGATCCTGAAGACCTACGCCGCATCCGAGGTGTTCAAGGAGCGCGTCGACTTTTCTGCCGGCCCCAAGGAGTAGGCGTCGATGAATCGCAACCGTCTGGCCGACAAGGGCCATTTCATCGACCGCAGCAAGCCGCTCGACTTCACCTTCGACGGCAAGCGCTACATGGGTTTCGAGGGCGACACCATCACCTCGGCCCTGATGGCCAACGACGTGAAGATCATCTCGCGTTCGTTCAAGTACCACCGCCCGCGCGCCACGGTCTCCATGGCCGGGCACGACGCCAACCCGCTGGTCCAGGTGGGCGACGAGGCCAACGTGGTTGCCGATACGCGCCAGGTCGAGGCGGGCATGGTCGTGGAGGCCCAGAACGTTTCGGGCAGCCTCGAGAACGACCGCATGCAGTATCTCGACAAGATGGGCAAGTTCCTGCCCGTCGGCTTCTACTACAAGGCCTTCTTCAAGCCGAAGGGCGCCTGGAAGCGCTGGGAGCCGATGATCCGGCGCATGGCGGGACTCGGCAAGGTCGACCTCAACGCCCCCCACGGCTATTTCGACAAGCAGTACCTGTGGGCCGACGTCTGTGTCGTCGGCGGCGGCCCTGCCGGCCTTGCCGCCGCCCTTGAGGCCGCCGAGGCGAGCCCCGACATCGAGGTCGTGCTGGTCGAGGAGACGCCCCATCTGGGCGGCGCCCTCTCCTACGCCCGCTTCGATGCCGCAGGCCAGCGCGCCGACGCCGAGCGCAGGAAGCTGGTCGAGGCGGTGACCGCCCAGGCCAACATCCGCGTCCTGACGAACGCCTACTGCAACGGCTGGTTCACCGACCACTTCCTGCCCATCATCCAGGGCAACCGCATGTTCAAGCTGCGGGCAAAGTCGGTGGTGGTCGCCACCGGCAGCTACGAGCAGCCGCTGGTCTTCCGCAACAACGACCTGCCAGGCGTCATGTACGGCTCCGCCGTGCAGCGCCTGATCAACCGCTACGGCGTCAAGCCCGGCAGCCGCGCCGTCATCGCCACGAGCAATCCGGACGGATATGCCGCCGCGCTCGACATGATGGACGCCGGCATCGAGGTTGCCACCATCGCCGACCTCAATGCCGAGCGCCCGCACCATGAGCTGGCCGACGCCGTCGCCGACCGGGGCATCCCCGTCAGCCTGGGCGCCACGGTCTACGAGGCGCTGGCCAAGCCGCACCTCAACGGCATCGAGGGTGCGCGCATCGCCAAGATCACCGGCGAGGGCCGTGTCGCCGAGCGCCACGACACCTTCGACTGCGATCTCATCGTCAGCTCGATCGGCTGGCAGCCCGCCGCCAACCTGATCTGGCACGCCGGCGGCAAGACCCCCTACAACGACGCCACCGCCATGTTCGAGATCGGCGAGCTGCCCGAGGGCATGCATGCGGCCGGTTCCGTGGCGGCCTGCTTCCTGCTCGACACCGTGATCGAGCAGGGCCGCGCGGCCGGATGGTCGGCGGCCAAGGATGCCGGGTTCACCCGCGGCGCCATGCCGAGCGTGAGGAACGACAAGGGCGAGATGGGCCAGAACCACCCCTGGCCGATCTTCGAGCACGAAAAGGGCAAGGACTTCGTCGACTTCGACGAGGACCTGCAGATCCACGACCTCAACAACGCCGTGCACGAGGGTTACGCGCACATCGAGCTGATGAAGCGCTTCTCGACCTGTGGCATGGGTCCAAGCCAGGGCCGCCATTCCTGGCTCAACGCCATCCGCCTCAACGCCAAGGCCAACGGCCTTTCGGTCAACGAGGCCGGCATGACGACGCAGCGCCCGCCCTATACCGCCGAGAAGATCGGCGTGCTGGCCGGCCGCAGCTTCGAGCCCAAGCGTTTCACCGCCATGCACAACCGCCATGTCGAGGCGGGCGGAAAGATGATGCTGGCGGGCCTGTGGTACCGCCCGGAGTTCTATGGCGACGCATCGCGCCGCGCAGAGAACATCCGCGAGGAGGTTGCCGCGGTGCGCGGCGGCGTCGGCCTGATCGACGTCTCGACGCTCGGCGGCCTGGAGCTGCGCGGGCCCGATGCCGCCGAGATGATGGAGCGCATGTACACCTGGGCCTACAAGAAGCAGGAGACCGGGCGCGCGCGTTACACGCTGATGACCGACATGACCGGCGTCATCACCGACGACGGCGTGGCCTGCCGCTTCGGCGACAACCACTTCTATGTCACGGCCACCACCTCCGGCGTCGACGGCGTCTACAAGGAGATGCTCTTCTGGAACGCCCAGTGGCGCCTGAAGGTCGACATCACCAACGTCACCGGCGCCTATTGCGGCGTCAACATCGCCGGGCCGAAGTCCCGCGAGGTGCTGGAGAAGCTGACCGACGAGGACCTTTCGGCCGGCGCCTTCCCCTACATGGGCGTGCGCATGGCGACCGTGGCGGGCATCCCCTGCCGCCTGCTGCGCGTCGGTTTCGTCGGCGAGCTGGGCTTCGAGATCCACTGCCCCGCCCATTCGGGCGAGGCGCTGTGGGACGCCATCATGGAAGCGGGCAAGCCCCACGGCATCCGCCCCTTCGGCGTGGAATGCCAGCGCCTGCTGCGCCTGGAGAAGGGCCACATCATCGTCAGCCAGGATACCGACGGCCTGACCAATCCGCTGGAAGCCGACATGGAGTGGGCGCTGGCCAAGAAGCGCCCCTTCTTCATCGGCAAGCGTTCGATCGAGATCCAGCGCGACCACCTGCACCGCAAGCTGGTCGGCTTCGAGATCGCCGGCGAGAACCCGGCCATGCCCAAGGAATGCCACCTGGTGATCCGCGACGGCGAGATCGTCGGCCGCGTCACTTCCTGCTCCTATTCGCCGACCCTGAAGAAGGCGATCGGTCTGGCTTATGTCGCGCCCGACCAGGCCGAGCCGGGCAGCAGCTTCGAGGTGCGCGTCGACAGCGGCCAGATGGCGGGCACGCGGGTGAAGATCGACACCAGCAAGACCGTCACCTGCAAGGTCGTGAAGCTGCCCTTCTACGATCCCGAAGGGGCGCGCCAGGAACTCTGAGCGCGAACCCGACCCCGACCACCGCTTGCCCCGGACAACGACCATGGCTGATGCCGCACTGAAGCCCACGGACCTCACCCGCCGCTCGAACCTCTACCGCGTATCGAGCCAGCTCGGCGCGCGCTGGAGCGAGGTCAACGGCTTTGCCGCGCCCATGCACTATGGCGATGCGGCCGCCGAGGCCGCCGCGGCCAGGAACCTCGCCATCGCCGATCTCGCCGCCCTGCCGCGCGCCGGCTACAAGGGCTGGGACATGGCAACCTGGGCGACCGGCCAGGGCGTCGACCTGCCCGAGCCCAATCGCGCGCGCGCCCAGGCCGACGGCACCCTGGCGATGCGCCTGTCGAACGGCGAACTGGTCCTGCTCTCGGGCGATGATGCCGGGGCCGCCACCATCGACAAGCTGGCGGGCGCCTGGTCCATGGACGGCGCCGTCTGTTTCCCCGTGCCCCGCTCGGACACCAACACGCGCCTTGCCATCACCGGCACGCACACGCCCCAGATGATGGCCAAGATGTGCGGCATCGACCTGCGGGCGCACCGTTTCGAGAACCACCAGATCGCCCAGACCAGCGTCGCGCGCATGAACGCCATCCTGGTGCGCAACGACCGCGGCGATACCTACGCCCTCGACATGGTGCTGGACTCCGCCTCGGCCGTGTACATGTGGGAATGCCTGACCGACGCCATGGCCGAATTCGGCGGCCGTCCGGTGGGCCTGGAGGCGGTGCGCGCCCTTTCGGCCTGAGCCGAAGTGCGGCTGCTTTTTTCGCAGCAACCCGGTACCGCCGTCAGGCGTTCAGCCTTCTGAGGTGGGGGCCTGCATGGTGCGCCCCCGTCAGGAGGCGACCAGCATGACGACCCGCGATTCCCGCGATCCTTCCGGCGACGACGCCCCGGCCCAGCGCTGCTGTTCGGCCGAGGCTGCGGTGATGCACTGGGCACTGCGCCACATTGCGGCGAAACGGCCGGCTCCGGCAGAGACCGCCGACGCGGCGCAGGACGACGATCACGTCTGAAGCTCAGTCCGGCAGACCCGCCGCCGCGAGCGCCTCGCGATGGTGCGCGCGGTCTTCCTCACGCACATAGTTCAGCCCCGCGACATGGGCGGCAGCCGAAAAACCGGGTTCGCGCCTGAGGATGTCGCGCGCGTTCGCATCGGCCGTCGCCTTGTCGCCCAGCATGGCGGCTGAACCGGCGACGAAGCCGAGGCCCGCGACATCGCCCAAGGTCATGTTGCGATAGGATTCCAGCGCCTCGCCGTAGCGGCGGGCGACGAAATAGGCCCGCCCCAGGTGGCCCCAGAAGCGCGCGGGGTGGAAGGGGTTGAGCGTCATCGCGCGGCGGATCCATTTGACCCCTTCCTCCGCCTGGCCCTGCCAGGTGAGGATTTCCCCCTTCTGCACGACGATGAGGTCGTCGTTGGGATTGAGCGCCAGCGCCCGTTCCTCGTGCAGCGCGGCCTTTTCGATGTCGCGGTAGATCATGGCGACCGCCGCCGCCAGCCGCTGGACATCGCTGTCGTTGTCGTCGAGACGGCGCGCCGTTTCCACCGCATCGACGATCAGCGCCTCGGTCGCGGTGCGGTCCTCGCACCAGCCCCAGCCCCATTGCTGGCCCAGGATGCAGGCCCTCCAGGCGTGGGCATGGGCATAACCGGGGTCGAGCGCGACCGCCTTGTTGATCAGCTCCAGCGCCTGGGCGTTGCAGGTCCGGTCGGAGCGGTGATGCAGCAGCTTGGCGGCAAGGACGCAGTCATAGGCCGCCATGTTTTCCGGCCGCTTGCGCTTCACCCGCTCGGCGGTCACGACCTCCAGGCGACCGGGCAGCACGGCGACGATGGTGCGGGTCAGTTCGTCCTGCAGATCAAAGATGTCGTCGAGCTGACGGTCGTAGCGTTCGGCCCAGATGTGGCGGTCGCTCTCGGCCTCGATCAGCTGCACGGTGACGCGCACCCGGTTGCCGGCGCGGCGCACGCTGCCCTCCAGGATGTAGCGCACGCCCAGTTCGCGGGCGACCTGGGGCACGTTGATCGCCCGGCCCTTGTAGCCCATCACCGAATTGCGCGAGATGACGAAGAGCTCCTTGAAGCGGCTGAGCTCGGTGAGGATGTCCTCGGTGATGCCGTCGGCGAAGAATTCCTGTTCGGGATCGCTGCTCATGTTGGCAAAGGGCAGCACGGCGATGGAGGGCAGTTCCGAGTCGGGCCGTTCGCTATCGCCGCCGCCGTCGGCGTCGCCGGAGGCCTGGTCGCCGGGGGACCAGTGCCAGACGCGCACAGGGCGCGCGATGTTCTTGAAGCTCTGCTCGCCGCCGTCGACGAAGGTCGCCACGGCGCGGCCGTCGACCTGGTCGTGGGCGGCAGCCGACAGACAGATGCCGCCGGGCGCCGCGGCAGCCTCCAGCCGGGCGGCAAGGTTCACGCCCTCGCCGAAGACCTCGCCGCGATCCTCGATGACATCGCCGAGATTGATGCCGATGCGAATGGCGACCTGTTCGTCCTCGGGCACCCCGGCCTGGCGGGTGGCAAGCTCGGTCTGGATCGCCGTCGAGGTGTCGACCGCCAGCACGACGCTGGGGAACACCGCCAGGATGGCGTCACCCGCGTAGCGCAGCACCGTGCCGCCGGAATCCTTGATCGCGGCGCTGACGTCGTCGAGCACGGCCATGACGCGCCGATGGGTGCCTTCCTCATCGACGCCGGTCAGGCGGCTGTAACCGGCGACGTCGGCATAGAAGATCGCGACGAGCCGGCGCGTGGCGCTCATGGGGTGTGCCCCCCTCTGCAGGATGGCGCCAGCATAGGCCGCGCCGGTCCGCAGACAAGGACCATGGAGGGCGCCATCGCCTATTGCGCCGCCAGCGCCGCGCGTGCGGGCTCGCCGCCGGTCAGGGCGCGCGCCACCCAGAGCGCGACATGGCGGTTGTGCGCCTCCAGATGGGAGAGCGGCGCGCTATGGGCATGGCCGCTTTCCAGCGCCTTCTGGATCGCCGTGTTGACCGGCGTGTCCTCGTCGTTGAAGCGCTCGAAGAAGGCGGTGAATCGCGCCAGGCGTTCCGCGTAGTCGGGAAGCTCCCGTGCGCCCGGCGGCACCAGCACGTCGGCGGCCATGGTGCAGCGTCCCGCCGCCACCGGCACGACGCGGATCAGCAGGCCGCAATCGGGCTGCAGGTAGATGAAGAAGTTGGGCAGGACATAGATCAGCAGGAAATTGCGCCGCTGGAAGTCGTCGAGCCCGGTGAGCGGTTCGAAGAACAGATCGGGCATCACCGCACCGTCCGGGCCTTCCTGCAGCAGGTTCTCGCGCGCCGGGGTCCACAGCAGGGTCCAGTCGCGGCCGATTTCGGCGCCGGCCTCCTCCCCGGGAAAGGTCTCCTGGAAGGTCTGGGGATGCAGCCCCGCGTGGTGGTAGCACTCGCCGTTGTCCTGCATGACCTTCCAGTCCCAGGGGATCTCGCCGCAGTCCACCGTGGCGGCCGTGGTCCAGTCGGCAAGGCCGTAGGCGGCGATATGGGGATCGAGGTCGGCAAGGCGCGGCGCCAGCGGGGCGGCGGCACCGTCGAGGTTCACATAGACGAAACCCTGCCAGAGCTCGTGGGCGACCTCCTCGAGCCGCACCTCGGAGGTCTCGAAACAGGGGTGGCGTTCCATGTCGGGGGCGTTGCGCAGGCGTCCATCCAGGCCATAGGCCCAGGCGTGGTAGGGGCAGGTCAGCACCGCCTTGCGCCCGCTGCCCTCCAGCAGGCGCATCCAGCGGTGGCGGCACATGTTGGTGAAGACGCGCAGCACGCCGTCGTGGCCGCGCACCATGGCGAGCGGCACGCCCAGCACATCGCGCGCGACATAGGAGCCGGGCCGGGCGACCTCGTCGGCACGGCCGAGCGCGATCCAGCCGGCGCGGAAGATGGTTTCCTTCTCCAGCGCGAAGATTTCGGGATTGCAATAGGCATCGGGTGGCAGCGTGGTCCAGCCCGCGTTGGCCTCGTCGGCGATGGCCGCCATCGCCGCAAGCGTTGCGCGCGTGCGTTGCGAAACCTCGGCCCTCTGCATGTCATGCCCCTTGTTGCCCGGTCCGACGATGGGTGGGGCAGGGAAGCCTGTCAATCCGCGTGGTCGAAGGCGAAGGCTGCCATGGAGAGGCTGCCGAATTCCCAGGCGTCGTGAATCAGGCGGGCCTCGCCGCCGCCCGCACCCCAGGCGACGAAAAGCGGCAACAGGTGTTCCGGCGTCGGATGGGCGCGGCGGGCGTGAGGCATGACGGTGGCCCAGCCGGCCAGTGCGGCCTCGTCGCCCGATAGCACGGCCTGTGTCATGGCCCCGGCGAAGTCCTGCGCCCAGGCCGTTTCGCCGTGGCCGCCGCGATGCATCCAGGTCATCGCTTCACGCAGGTTGTGGGTGAGATTGCCGCTGCCCACGACCAGGACGTTTTCGTGCGCCAGCGGCCGCAGCAAACGGCCCAGTTCGATGTGTTCGGCCGCATCCTTGCCCGTCATCAGCGAAAGCTGGACCACGGGAATCTTGGCCGCCGGCCAGGCGATGGCGAGCGGGATCCAGGTGCCGTGGTCGAACCCGCGTTCGGGATCGAGATCGGCAATCATGCCCTGTTCGCCCAGCAGGTCCGCAACGCGCTGGGCCAGCTCCGGGCTGCCGGGCGCGGGATAGGTGGCGCGGTAGAGCTCCGGCGGGAAACCGCCGAAGTCGTGGATCGTCTCAGGCGCGGGCGAAAGGGTGAGACTGGGGCGCTGCGCCTCCCAATGGGCCGAGATGACAAGGATCGCGTGCGGCCGGTCGATGCGATCGGGCAGGGCGGCCAGGAAGTCCCGCGTGGGTGAGGGCTCGATCAGGGTCATCGGCGAGCCGTGGCCGAGGAACAGACTGGCCGGTTGCATGGGCGATCTTTCAGGCGTGGGAACGACACAGCTAACGGGTGTTGCGCCGAAACGATGCAACCCATAGCCAAGATCGTGTGTGGCAAGCCCCCAGACAAGGGATTCCGCGCACTTCCTGCGTTCACAGAATGAACTTGACCCTATCGTTCATGTGATGAACATTGCCCTCGAGCCCGCAAGCGCCCACCATGGCAGGGGCTTTCCAGGCTGGTGACCCCCGTTCACCCGGCCTGCGGTAGCATGGGCGGGTCTTGCCCCCGCCGACCCCCGGCCAACCGCCATCCACAGCAGACGGACATCGCCTTGACCCTGCAGCTCCGGCGCTTCGATGCGCCGCTCCCCGACCTCAACGGCGCCTCGATCCTGGTGACCGGCGGCACCGGCAGTTTCGGGCGCGCCTTTGTCCGCTCCGTGCTGGCGCGCTGGAAACCCGCCCGCCTCGTCGTCTTCTCGCGCGACGAACTCAAGCAGTACGAGATGCAGCAGGACGGCACCATCGGCAGCCAGGAGTGCATGCGCTTCTTCCTGGGCGACGTGCGCGACGTGACGCGCCTGGAAACGGCGATGCGCGGCGTCGACATCGTGATCCATGCCGCCGCGCTCAAGCAGATCACGGCGGCCGAGTACAATCCCTTCGAGTGCATCCACACCAACGTGCTGGGTGCCGAGAACGTGGTGCAGGCCGCGATCCGCGCCGGGGTGCGCCGGGTCGTGGCGCTTTCGACCGACAAGGCGGCCAACCCGATCAACCTCTACGGCGCCTCCAAGCTGGCGTCGGACAAGCTGTTCGTCGCCGGCAACAACATGGCCGGGTCCGTGGCAACCCGCTTCGCCGTGGTGCGTTACGGCAACGTGCTGGGTTCGCGCGGCAGCGTCGTGCCCCTGTTCCGCCGCCTGCTCGACGAAGGGGCAAAGGAACTGCCCATCACCGACGAGCGCATGACGCGTTTCTGGATCACGCTGGATCAGGGGGTGGATTTTGTTCTGTCCTCTCTCCAGATGATGCGGGGCGGAGAGATCTTCGTGCCGAAGATCCCGTCTTCCACCGTGGTCGATCTTGCCCGCGCGATGGCGCCGCAGGCGGCGATCCGCAATGTCGGCATCCGGCCGGGCGAGAAGCTGCACGAACTGATGATCACCGAGGACGACGCCCGCACGACCCTGGAGATGGACGACCGTTACGTCATCGAGCCGGCCTTCGGCTGGTGGGACCGCAGTTCCTACCAGAACGATGGCGCATCGGGCGTCGACGACGGTTTCGTCTATGCCAGCAACCGCAACCCCGAGAGCCTGGATGCGGCGGGCCTGGCCGAGCTGGTCGCCCATGCCGACCCCGCCAGCACCGCCACCGAGGAGCTGCCATGAAGTCCTGTTCCAAATGCGTGATGCCCGAGACCGCCGAGACGCTGGCCTTCGACAGCGCCGGCGTCTGCACGGTCTGCCGCCAGGTCGAGTTCAAGACCGACAACATCGACTGGACGGCGCGCAAGGCCGAGTTCGCGACCATCGTCGACGAGGTGCGCGGCAAGTTTGACTACGACTGCATCGTGCCCTTCTCCGGCGGCAAGGATTCGACCTACACGCTCTGGTACCTGATGAAGGAGCTGAAGCTGAAGCCGCTGGTGGTGCGCTTCGACCACGGCTTCATGCGTCCCACGCTCACCGACAACAACCTCAAGACCTTCCGCGCGCTGGGCTGCGACGTCACCACCTTCACGCCGAACTGGCAGGTGGTGCGCAAGCTGATGTTCGAATCCCTGCGTCGCCGCGCCGACTTCTGCTGGCACTGCCACACCGGCATCTTCGCCTATCCGATGTGGGTGGCGCTGGAGAAGAAGGTGCCGCTGGTCATCTGGGGCGAACCCAGCGCGGAGTATTCCTCCTTCTACGGCTACGACGAGGACGAGGAGGTCGACGAGCGCCGCTTCAACACCCTGGTCAACCTCGGCATCAACGCCGAGGACATGGTGGGCATGCTCGACGACACGATCAGCGACTATCCCGTTACCGCGCGCGACCTGAAGCCCTTCACCTATCCCCCGCTTGCCGAACTGCGCCGCCAGCGCCTGCGCTCGGTATGCCTGGGGAGCTACATCCCCTGGGACGTGAGGAAGCAGGTCGACATCATCAAGACCGAGCTGGGCTGGGAAGGCGATCAGGTCGAGGGCGTGCCGCCGCAGTACGACTACGAGAAGATCGAATGTTTCATGCAGGGCGTGCGCGACTACATCAAGTACCTCAAGCGCGGCTTCGGCCGCACGGCGCATCTGGCCTCCATCGACATCCGCCACGGCCGTCTCTCGCGCGAGGACGGCGAGGCCCTGGTCGCCCAGTACGACGGCAAGCGTCCGGGTTCGCTCGACATCTTCCTGGAGTTCCTCGGCATCGACGAGGCGCGCTTCATGGAGATCGTCAACGACCATGTCGTGAGCCCGGCCCAGCCCAGGGATCTCGCGTGGGCGCACAGCCACAAGATGGACCAGGAGCCCTGGGACTTCGAGAAGTGGCCGCGCGTGGGCGGCGCTTCCGGGCACGGCGACTGACACAGGGAGCGGGCGGCACGCCGCCATGCAGGTCACGGTCATCGACTACGGCGCGGGCAACCTTCGTTCGGTTGCCAACGCGCTTTATCTGGCGGGCGCCGAGCCTGAGGTGGCGGCATCGCCCGAGGCTCTCGCCGGTGCCGAGCGCATCGTGCTGCCGGGCGTGGGTGCCGCGGGCCATGCCATCGCCCGCCTGCGCGGCTCCGGCATGGCCGATGCGCTGGACGAGGCGCGCGCCAGGGGCACGCCGATCCTGGGCATCTGCCTTGGCCTGCAGCTGATGGCGCAGCGCCTCGACGAATTCGGCAGCCACGAGGGGCTGGGCTGGATTCCCGGCCGCGTCGGCCCCATCGAGGAGGCGGTGACGACACCCTGCCGCGTGCCCCACACCGGCTGGAGCGCGATCGCCCCGACGCCACGCGCGGACGGCCTGATCGGCAAGGGCCCCAAGGACCGCACGGTCTATTTCTGCCACTCCAACTGCCTGACGACGGACCCGGACATCGTTGCCGCCACGGTCGACCTGGGCAGCCCCGTCACCGCGGCGATCCGCCACGAGAACCTCTTTGCCGTGCAGTTCCATCCCGAGAAGAGCCAGCAGGCCGGCGCCCGCCTGCTGCAGGCCTTCCTCGACTGGACACCGTGACGTGCCGGTCAACCGCATCATCCCCAGCCTGCTGCTGCGCGGCGGACGCCTGGTGAAGGGCACGGCCTATGCCGGCCACCGCGACGCCGGCGCGCCCGCCTCGACCGCGCGCGCCCACAACGCGCAGGGTGCGGACGAACTGATCGTGCTCGACATCGACGCCGCGCGCGAGGGCCGCGGCCCCGATCTCGACGCCTTCGCCGCCATCGGCAACGAGATCCAGATCCCGATGACCGCGGGCGGTGCCATCGCCAGCCTGGAAAGCGCGCGCGCCGTGATGGCCGCGGGCGCCGACAAGATCTGCCTCACCACCACCGCGCTCGACCGGCCCGAACTGATCACCGAACTCGCCGAACACTTCGGCCGTCAGGCCGTGGTCCTGGGCATCGACGTGACGGGCGAGGGCGAAAATGCCCGCCTCCACGATCACCGCAACGGCGGCACGGCGCGCGACGGCGACTGGCTCGCATGGATGCAGGAAGGTGTCGCCCGCGGTGCCGGCGAAATCCGCCTGATGGCGGTCGACCGCGAGGGCAGCCGCCGCGGCTTCGACCTCGAGCTCTTTGCCGCCGCACGCGCCGCGGTCAACGTGCCGCTGATCCTGGAAGGCGGCGCGGGCGGCCTCGACCACCTGAGCGAAGCCATGGCGGCGGGCGCGGACTCCCTGGCGCTGGGCACCATGCTCGTCTTCTCCGACAACAACATCGTCAAGCTGAAGCGGGTGCTGGCGCAGGCCGGCAACCCGATGCGGCCATGAGCAAACACGCCGTCACCGTACTGGGCCTGGGCTCCATCGGGCTGCGCCATGCGCGCAACCTGCTGGAGCTGGGCTGCGCCGTTTCCGGCTTCGATCCCGATCCGGCGCGGCGCGCCCTGCTGACGGGCGAAGGCGGCACGGCGCTGGACAGCCGCGAGGCGGCCTTCGCGACGGGGCAGGCCATCGTCATCGCCACGCCCAGCGCCCATCACGCCGCCGACCTTGCCGATGCCGTGGAGGCCGGCCGCCACATCTTCATCGAGAAGCCGCTGGCCCACAGCGCGGAAGGGCTCGACGCCCTGATCGCGCGTGCGGCGACGCAGCGCCTCACCGTCTTTGCCGGTTTCATGCTGCGCTACCACCCCGCGGTGGAGCGCACCCGTGCCCTGATCGAGGAAGGCGTCATCGACCGCATCGTCGCCCTGCGCGCGATCTGTGGCTCCTGGCTTCCGGCATGGCGGCCGGGGCAGGACTACCGCACCGGCTATGCCGCCGACCCCCGCGCCGGCGGCGTCATCCTCGACATCGTCCACGAGATCGATCTGGCCTGCCATCTCGCCGGCCCCGCCACGGTGGCGGCCTGTGTCGCCGGGCGCAGCGGTCTCTTGGAGATGGGTTCGGAGGACATCGCCGACATCGTGCTTGCCCACGACGGCGGCATCGCCAGCAACCTGCATCTCGACTACCTCGCCCGCCCGCCGGTACGCACCGGCGCGGTGACCGGCGAGGGCGGCACCATCGCCTGGGACCTCAACGCCCGCACCCTGCTCTGGCAGGACGCCGAGGGCGCGACGCGGGAGGCCGCGGCCTTCCCCGGCGCCTGGAACGACGACTACCTCGCGCAGATGCGCCACTTCCTCGCCTGCCTCGACGGCGAGACCATCCCCCGCTGCGACGGCGCCGAGGCGCTTGCCGTGCTGCAGACCGCGCTCGCCGCGCGTTCCCTTGCCGGATTGCCCGCATGACCACCATCGCCATCGTCCAGGCCCGCATGGGCTCCACCCGCCTGCCGGGCAAGGTGCTGACCGACCTTGCCGGCCTGCCGGTGATCGCCTGGGTGACGCGCGCCGCCGCGGCCATCGCGGGCGTCGACAAGGTGGTCGTCGCCACCTCCACCGCCAAGGCCGACGCCGAGATCGCCGCATGGTGCCGCGAGAACCGCATCGCCTGCTTCCGCGGCAGCGAGGACGACGTGCTCGACCGCTTCGCGGGTGCGGCCGCCCGGCACAAGGCCGACATCGTGCTGCGCCTGACCGCCGACTGCCCCTTCCTCGATCCCGCCGTCGCGGGCCAGGTGCTGGCCCTGCTGATCGAGGGCGGGCTCGACTACGCGAGCAACGTCGATCCCGCGACCTGGCCGGACGGCCTCGATTGCGAGGCGATGACCGGCGCGGCGCTCGCCCTTGCCGCCAAGGAAGCGCACCGGCCTTCCGAGCGCGAGCATGTCACGCCCTACCTCCGGAACGGCAAGGCGCGGTTCACCACGGCCAACCTCACCTGCTCGATCCCCGGCCTTGCCGCCCATCGCTGGACCCTCGACAACCGCGACGACCTCGCCTTCCTGAACCGTATCGCCAAGAGGCTGCCCGCCGGCCGCGCACCCGCCATGACCGAGGTGCTCGCCACCCTGCGCCGCTACCCCAAGCTTGCCGCCGCACCGGCCGAAGCGCGCAACGAAGGCTTCGCGCGCAGCGTCGGCGCCGAGGCGCTCGACACCGGCCGCACCTACGAGGCTTCGGCCGCCATGCTGGAGCGCGCGCAGAAGGTCATCCCGCTCGGCAGCCAGACCTTTTCCAAGAGCCACATCCAGCTTCCCCCCGGTGCCGCGCCGCTGTTCCTGACCCACGGCCACGGCGGGCGCGTGTGGGATGTCGACGGCAACGAATACGTCGACATGGTAAGCGCCCTGCTGCCGGTGGTGCTGGGCTACCGCGACGCCGACGTCGACGACGCGGTGCGCCGCCAGCTCGACCGCGGTGTCAGCTTCAGCCTGGCAACGGAGCTCGAGACCCAGGTCGCCGAGCGGCTGGTCCAGCACATCCCGTCGGCCGAGATGGTGCGCTTCGGCAAGAACGGCACGGATGCGACCTCGGCCTGCATCCGTCTCGCCCGCGCCTTCACCGGGCGCGAGCGCATCGCCATGTGCGGCTACCACGGCTGGCAGGACTGGTACGTCGGCGCGACGACACGCAACCGCGGCATCCCCGCAGCCGTGAGCGCGCTCTCCCATTTGGTGCCCTACGCCGACCTCGAAGCGGTCGACAAGCTGATGACCGCCCACAAGGGCGAGTTTGCCGCGCTCATCATGGAGCCGACCAATGTCGCGCCGCCGCCCGAGGGTTACCTCGAGGACCTCAAGGCGCTGGTCCACGGCCATGGCGCCCTGCTGGTCTTCGACGAGGTCATCACCGGCTTCCGCTGGTCGCTCGGCGGCGCCCAGGCGCGCTACGGCATCACGCCGGACCTTTCGGCCTTCGGCAAGGCCATGGCCAACGGCCTGCCCATCGCCGCCGTGGTCGGGCGCGCCGATGTCATGGCCGAGATGACGCAGATCTTCTTCTCCTCCACCTTCGGCGGCGAATCCCTTTCGCTTGCCGCCTCGCTCGCCACCATCGACAAGCTGGAGCGCGAGGACGTGCCCGACCGGCTGTGGGAGAAAGGCGCCCATCTGGCCCAGGGTGCGCGCGCCGCGCTCACCCGCCATGGCCTGGAAGACACCGTGGGCCTGGTCGGCTCAGCGCCCTGGATGATCCTTTCCTACCGCGACCACGAGGGCGGCTCGGCCGCCGCCGTGAAGACCCTCTTCCTGCGCGAGATGATCGCCGCGGGCGTGCTGATGAACGCCAGCCACAACGTCAGCCTGGCCCACAACGAGGCCGACCTTGCCCATGTGCTCGCCGCCTGGGAACACGCCAGCGCGCGGCTCGCCGAGGAACTGGCGCGCGGCGACCTGGAACACCGGCTCGACAACCAGGTCATCCGCCCGGTGTTCTCCGTGAGGCCCAGCGCATGAACGAGCGCTTCCTGCCCTACGGCCGCCAGACGATCGAGCAGGCCGACATCGACGCCGTGGTCGCCGTGCTGAAGAGCGACTGGCTGACCACCGGCCCCGCGGTGGAGCGCTTCGAGGAAGCGGCCCGCCAGGCGACCGGCGCGCGCCATGCCCTGGCCTGCGCCAACGGCACGGCGGGCCTCCACCTCGGCGCGCTCGCCATGGGCCTGCAGCCGGGCGAGGCGCTGGTCGTGCCCACGCTCACCTTCCTCGCCACCGCCAACTGCGCCCGCTACGTCGGCGCCGAGGTGCTGTTCGCCGACGTCGATCCCGAAAGCGGCCTCGTCACGCCCGACCACATCGAGGAGGCGCTGACCCGCGCCGGCGATCTTCAGCCCCGCGCCGTCGCGCCGGTGCATCTGGCGGGGCAGACCGCCGACATGCCCGCCATCGCCGAACAGGCGCGCCGCCGCGGCCTTGCCGTGATGGAGGATGCCTGCCACGCCATCGGCGGCACCTATCAGCGCAAGGACGGCACGGTGAAGGTCGGCGCCTGCGCCGACAGCGACCTTGCCGTCTTCTCGCTGCACCCGGTAAAGACGGTGACCATGGCCGAGGGCGGCATCGTCACGACCAACGACGATGCCCTGGCCGAACGGGTCGCACGCCTGCGCACCCACGGCATGCAGCGCGATCCCGCGCGCTTCACCGAAAAGGCCCAGGCCTTCACCGACGGCGCGCCCAACCCCTGGTACTACGAGATGCCGGAGGTCGGCCTCAACTACCGCGCCAGCGATCTGCACTGCGCCCTGGGCGCGGCCCAGCTTGCCCGCCTGGAACATTTCGTCGCGCGCCGCGCCGAACTGGTTTCGATCTACGACGAGGTGCTGGCCGATCTAGCCCCCGTGGTGCGCCCCACCGCCCTGCGCGCCGGGCAGCAACCGGGCTGGCATCTCTACGTCGTGCTCATCGAGTTCGGCGCCCTGGGCATCAGCCGCGCCGAAATCATGGCGCGCCTGAAGGAACAGGGCATCGGCACCCAGGTGCATTACCTCCCCGTTCACCGCCAGCCCTATTACCGGCAGCGTTACGGCGAGCTGGACCTGCCCGGCGCCGACGCCTTCTACGAGCGCTGCCTTTCCCTGCCGCTTTATCCCGGCATGGAGGACGAGGATGTCGAGCGTGTCGCCGAAACCCTGCGCGGGATCGTGATGGCATGAACGCCCCGCTCGTCGTCTTCCGCGCCGATGCCGGCGGCAGCAACGGCAGCGGCCATGTCCGCCGCTGCCGCGCGCTCGCCGCGGTCTTCCGCAACGCCGGCTGGCGCACCGCTTTCGCCACGGACGAGGCCTCCATCGACACCGTCGCCGAGATGGGCGACGGCAGCGAGACCGTCGCCTTCGTCGACGGCGCCGCGCCGCCCGAACGGCAGGCCGCGGAGCTGGGCGAGGCCTGGCCCAGCGGTTTCGCCGTGCTGGTCTCCGATCACTACGGCCTTGATGCCGCCTTCGAGAAGGCCGCGCGCAAGGTAGCCCACCGCATCGTCGCCATCGACGATTTGGCCGACCGGCCGCGCGATGCCGACGTGCTGTTCGACAGCGCGCTGGGGCGCAACGAGGGCGACTACGGCGCCCTGGTGCCGACCACCTGCCGCGTGCTGACCGGCCCCGCCTATGCCCTGCTGGGCCCCGCCTTCCTGGCCGCGCGCAGCGCCACGCAGCGCCCCGCGCCCGGTGCCTCCTTCCGCCGCGTCCATGTCGGCCTGGGCGGCGTCGAGCCCGGCCCGGTGATCGACCGCATCGTCGCGGGGCTGGCCGAAAGCGGCGTCGTGGAAACCATCGAAGTGGTGCTGGGCATGGAAGGCGAAGCCGCCGAACGGCTGCGCGCGACACGCTTCGCCGTGCCGGTGGAGGTTGCCGTCAACGTGCGCGACATGGCCGACCGTCTGGCGCGCGCCGACCTTGCCGTCGGTGCCGGCGGTTCCTCGGCATGGGAACGCTGCGCGCTCGGCCTGCCGACCCTGATGGTCACCGCCTACGAGAACCAGCGCCAGGTCGCCCGCGGCCTCGCCGAGGCGGGCGCCGTCCTGCCTCTGGGCTGGCACGATGCGGTGACGGCTGAGTCCGTTGCGCAAGCGGTGCGCGGGCTCGCCGCCGATCCCGACGCCGTCGCCGAACTCTCCCGACGCGCGCTTGCCCTGTGCGACGGCCGCGGCGCCGAACGCACCTGGCTCGCGAGCGATCACGAACATTCCGCCGCCGGACGCGTCACCCTGCGCCTGGCCGAACCCTCCGATGCCGCCCTGCTCTACGACTGGCAGAGCGCGCCCGAGACCCGCCGCTACGCCAAGCAGGCGACGATCCCGACGCGTGAGGAACACGAGGCCTGGTTCGCCCGCCGTCAAGGCGACCCCGACAGCCTGATCTGCATGATCGCCTGCGACGGCAAGCCGCGCGGCTGCCTGCGGCTCGACCGCATGGGCGAGGGCCGCGAGCGCCTCGTCTCCATCTACCTGGCGCCGGGCGCCTGGGGCCAGGGCATCGCCACCGCGGCGCTGGATCTCGCCCGCCGCCTTGCGCCCGGCTGGCGGTGCATCGCCGAGGTCCTGCCCGAGAACGACGCCTCGCACCGCCTCTTCCGCCGCGCGGGTTATCACGAGGAACAGCCGGGCACCTACGTCAGGGAGGCCGCAGCATGAGTGCGAACGAGGTCACCATCGCTGGCCGCAGGATCGGGCCGGGGCATCCGCCCTATGTCATCGCCGAGCTGTCGGGCAACCACAACGGCGACATCGAGCGTGCCTTTGCCATCATGGAGATGGCCGCGCGCGCCGGGGCCGATGCGGTGAAGCTGCAGACCTACACCGCCGACACCATCACCATCGACTGCGACCTGCCCGATTTCACGATCAAGGGCGGGCTGTGGGACGGGCGCACCCTGCATGAACTCTATGAGGAAGCGCACACGCCCTGGGACTGGCATCCGCGCCTGTTCGAGAAGGGGCGCGAGCTGGGCCTGGCGGTCTTCTCCTCGCCCTTCGATGCGACCGCCGTCGACTTCCTCGAGAACCTCGACGCGCCTGCCTACAAGATCGCGAGCTTCGAGGCGGTGGACCTGGAACTGATCACCAGGGTCGCCGCCACCGGCAGGCCGATGATCATGTCGACCGGCATGGCCGACCGCGCAGAGATCGAGGAAGCGGTCGCCACCGCGCGCAAGGGCGGCTGCAAGGAGCTGATCCTGCTCCACTGCATCAGCGGCTATCCCACGCCCGTCGCCGAGAGCAACCTCGCCACGATCCCGGATCTCGCCGCAAACTTCGATGCGGTGATCGGCCTTTCCGACCACACCCTGGGCACCGCCGTTTCGGTGGCGGCGATCGCGCTGGGCGCCTGCGTCATCGAGAAGCATGTGACGCTCGCCCGCGCCGACGGCGGACCCGATGCCGCCTTCTCGCTGGAGCCCGCGGAGCTCACCGAACTCTGCGCCAGCACGCGCGCGGCCTTCGACGCCATGGGCAGGGTCGACTACGGCCTGAAGTCGAGCGAGCAGGGCAACGCCCAGTTCCGCCGCTCGATCTACGCCGTCGCCGACATTCCCGCGGGCGCGACGCTCGACCGCGGCAACATCCGCGTCATCCGGCCGGGCCACGGCCTTGCCCCGCGCCACCTGCCCGCCGTGCTGGGGCGCACCGCCCGCGCGGCGATCACGCGCGGCACGCCGATCACCTTCGACCTCCTGGGAGACAAGGCATGAGCGATCTCGCCCTGCTTGGCGGGACGCCCGCCGTGGAAGGACCGCTGAAGGTCTTCCGCGCCATCGGTGAGCGCGAGCGCGCACTGGTCAACGAGGTGATCGACGGCGGCCTGCTCTCGGGTTTCTACGGTTCCTGGGGCGATGAGTTCTGGGGCGGCCCGATGGTCAGGCGCCTGGAGGCGCTGTGGCAGGAGAAGCTCGGCTGCCGCCATGTCGTCAGCGTCAACTCCGCGACCTCGGGCCTGTTCGCCGCCGCGGGCGCCATCGGCCTGTCGCCGGGCGACGAGGTGATCTGCCCGCCGACCACCATGTCGGCGACGGCCGTGGCGCCGATGTTCTACGGCGCCGTGCCGGTCTTCGCCGACATCGAGGATGAGACCTTCGGCCTCGACCCCGCCGCCGTCGCCGCCGCCATCGGGCCGAAGACCAGGGCGATCTTCGCGGTCAACCTGTTCGGCCATCCCGCACGCCTTGCCGAACTGCGCGCGCTTGCCGACCGCCACGGCCTCTACCTGGTGGAGGACAACGCCCAGGGTCCCTTCGCCATGGAAAACGGCCGCCCCGCCGGCACCATCGGCCACATCGGCGTCTTCAGCCTCAACGTCCACAAGCACATCCAGACCGGCGAGGGCGGCATCTGCGTCACGGAAGACGACGACCTGGCGCTGCGCATGCAGATGATCCGCAACCACGGGGAAAACGTGGTGCGCGACGTGGAGGTCGGCGACATCGCCAACACCATGGGTCTCAACTTCCGCATGACCGAACTGAGTGCCGCCGTCGGCGTCGGCCAGATCGAACGTGCCGAGGAGATCATCGACGGCCGTGTCGCCATCGCCGAACACCTCTCCGAGGGGCTTGCCGGCATCGAGGGGTTTGCCGTGCCCGCCGTGCGCGAAAACTGCCGCCACGTCTATTACGTCTGGACCGCCAAGGCCGATCCCGCCGTGCTGGGCATCAGGCGCGAGACGCTGGTCGCCGCCCTGCAGGCCGAGGGCGTGCCCGCCGCAGGCGGCTACGTCGCGCCGCTCTACCGTCTGCCCATGTTCCGCGAGCGCCGCGCCATCGGGCGCGACGGTTTCCCCTTCACCGGCTCGAACCAGGCCTATGGCGAGGGCCTGTGCCCCGTGGCCGAGGCGATGCACGCCACCGGCTTCGTCACCTACGAGATCTGCGCCCACGACCCCAGCCCCGCCCAGCGCGACCAGCTTGTCGCCGCCGTGCGCAAGGTGATCGCGGGCGCCGATGAACTGGCTGATTGGGAGGCAGCGCAGCCGTGAGCCGCCCGCGTTTCGTTGCCAGCATCGAGGCCCGCATGGGTTCCTCGCGCCTGCCGGGCAAGGTGCTGATGGACGTCTGCGGCAAGCCCGCGCTGTCGCGCCTTGTCGAGCGCCTGCGCGCGGTCGAGGGGCTGGACGGCATCGTGCTCGCGACCAGCACCGCGCCCGCCGACGATGCGCTGGAGGCCTGGGCGAAACAGGAAGGTGTCGCCTGCTTCCGCGGCAGCGAGGACGACGTGCTGGCCCGTGTCGTCGGCGCGCAGCAATCCGTGGGCGGCGAGATCGTCGTCGAGGTCACCGGCGACTGCACCCTGCTGCCGCCCGATATCGTGGAGCTGGGCATCGCCACCTTCCTTGCCAACGACGCCGACGTGGTGAGCAACGTGGGGCCGGTGCAGACCTTCCCCATGGGCGCCGACGTTCAGGTCTTCCCGCTGAAGCTGCTGGAGGAGGTCGCCGCTACGGTCGACGATCCCGCCGTGCGCGAACACGTCTCGCTCTATTTCTACGACCACCCGGAGCGCTACCGCATCCACTACATCGTCGCGCCCCAGGCCTGGCGCCATCCCGACTGGCGCCTGCAGCTCGACTATCCCGAGGACCTGCGTTTGATCGAGGCGGTCTATCGCGAGCTGGAGCCGCGCCACGGCCCGGTCTTCGATCTCGCGCCCATCGTCGACATGCTGACCGGCAAGCCGGAGATCCTCGCCATCAACATCGACTGCGAGGAGAAGGCGGCGCGATGAACCGCCCCCTCGTCACGGCCCTCTTCGGCTGCGGCCAGATCGGCAGCGGTTATGCCGCCGATCCGCGGATGGCGCAGCACTACCGCTACGCCACCCATGCCCAGGTGCTGAGCCACCACCCGGCCTTCGACTGGCGTGTCGCCGTCGATCCCCGGGCCGAAAGCGCGCAGGCCTGCGCGGCGGCTTACGGCGTGGAGGCGGCGACCGACGTCGCCGGGATCGCCGCGCCGGAAACCATCGAGGTTGCCGTGCTGGCGACGCCGCCGGGCACGCGCATCGGCCTGCTGGAAGCCCTGCCGGGCCTGAAGGCCGTGATCGTGGAAAAGCCCCTGGGCGCGACGCTCGCCGAGGCCGAGGAATTTGCACAGGCCTGCGAAACACGCGGCATCGTCTGCCAGGTCAACCTGCCCCGACGCGCCGATGCCAGCCACCGCGCGCTGGCTGAGGGCGGCCTCGAGGCGCGAATCGGCCGGGTGCAGGGCGCGTTCCTGACCTACGGCAACGGCCTCATCAACAACGGCACCCACATGATCGATCTGGCCCGCGCGCTGCTGGGCGAGGTCGCCCATGCCGGCGTTCCGGCCGGCGCGAAGAGCTTTGCCGAAGGCCCCATCCCCGGCGACCGCAACCTGCCCTTCTGCCTGACCATGGAGAGCGGCATTGCCGTGATGGGCCAGCCGCTCTCCTTTGCCGCCTACCGCGAGAACGGCCTCGACCTGTGGGGCGAGAAGGGGCGCCTGGCGATCGTGCAGGAGGGCCTGCGTTTCTGCTTCTTCCCGCGCCGCGACAACCGCTCCACCACCGGCGCGCATGAGGTTGCGGGCGATGCGCCCGAGGCCGAGACCACGACCATGGGCGAGGCGCTCTACGCCATCTACGACGACCTTGCCGAAGCGTTGCGTTCAGGCGGCGCGCCGGTGAGCCCCCTATCCTCGGCGCTCGCCACCGCGCGTGTCGTTGCCACCCTGTTGGCGGCCGGTCCGTCGGAAACGGTTGCCTGATGCGTATTCTGATTCATGTCGAGGATCCCGGTGCGGCAAACTGGATCGCGCCGCTGATCGGCGCGCTTGAAGGTCACGACCTCCACGTCATCGCCGAAGGTGCGGCGGCGGCCTATCTCGCCGACCGCGGCGTTACGACACGGGAGTGGCCCGGACAGACCAGCGCGGCCGCCCTGCTCGACAGCTTCCGCCCCGACGCCGTGATCGCGGGCACCGCCGAGAACCTGGAGAGCCGCGGCCTGGACCTGATCGACCTTGCCCGTCTGCGCGACATCCCCAGCGCCAGCCCGATCGACCAGGCCGCCAACGCCGCCCATCGCTTCCGCGGGCGCAGCGACGACCCCCGCCGCCACGCACCCGACCTGCTGTTCCTGCCCGACGATGCCGCCGCCCAGGCCTTTCGCGACCTGGGGTTCCCCGACATCTCGCTGGCGGTGACCGGCAATCCTCATCATGCGCGCCTGGCGGCCACCGTGGACACGCTTGCCGCCGCCGATGCCGCAGCGCTGCGCGCGCGGGTCGCGCCGGGTGCCGGCTCGCGTCCGCTCATCGTCTTCCTGGCCGAGATCGGTTACGTCGTGAATCCCGAGGCCGAACGCTGGGAACGCGAACTCGCCTTCACGGGACGCAAGGGCAACGCACCGCGCGCGCCGCGCATGCTGGAAGAGCTGGTCGACGCGCTGGACGCGGCCGCCATCGAGCGTTTCCTGGTGTTGCGCCTGCACCCCAAGAACACGGCCGAGGAATTCGACGGCACCGCCGATGCGGTCGATCTGGTGAGCCAGGGCGGCGATCCGTTGCCGCTGGTCTATGCCGCCGATCTGGTGGTCGGGCTTTCGGGCTCCCTGCTGGAAGAGGCGCACCTGATGGGCAAGCGATGCCTTTCCATCCTGCCCCATCCGGTGGAGCGCGACTGGCTGCAGGGGCTTGCCTCCGGCGCGATCCCGGTGGCGGCCGACCGTGCCGAACTGCGCGCACTGCTGCCCAGGGTCCTGGCCGCTCCGCCGCCCCAGGCCGCCGCCCTGCGCCGCGATGCCACCGAAACCATGCTCTCTGCGCTCAACACGCTGGTCGGCCAGCGCGCCGCGCGCCGCGCCTGGAGCGCGACGTGAGGCTGGAGACACCTCTCGTGACCCCGTCGCTGAACCTGCGCACGCTGGAGGCGCGCCATGCGGGCGGAGCCTATCTTGCCTGGATGAACGATTCCGAGGTGATGGCCTTTACCGAGTCCCGCTTTGCCAGCCACGATGCCGCCTCGCTCGAGGCGTTCATCGCAGCGATGAACGACAGCCCCGCCAATCTGCTGCTGGGCCTGTTCGACCGGGCCGACGATGCCCATATCGGCAACATCAAGCTCGGCCCCATCGAGGCCTGGCACGGCCGCGCCTGGATCGGCATCGTCATCGGCGAGCGGACGCGCTGGGGCAGGGGCCTGGCGAGAGAGGCGATCGACGCCTTGGCGCGCTACGGCCTGGAGAGCCTGGGACTGCGCCGGGTGCTGGCCGGCATCTATGCCGACAACACCGGCTCCCTGCGCGCCTTCGCCAAGGCGGGCTTTGCCGAGATTGCCCGCCTGCCGCAGCACAGCCGCAGCGGCGAGACCTTCGTCGACGACGTGATCATGGCCCGCGGAGCCTGAAACCGATGAACCTGTTGCAGCAGACACGCCAGAGCATCGCAGACCGCCTGTTCATCAACGCCCTGGCGCGCCACCGCAGCCGCATGGGGCGCCAGGACGCGCCGCGCTACACGAAACACTGGCAGGCCTGCCGCAAGGCGATGTCCGATCCGCTGCCGCCCGCGGGCGAACTGGCGCCTGCCATCGCCGCCTTCGCCCGCGACGGCGTGACGAGCTTCCAGACGCAGGAAACCGGAGCCATCGCACGCAGCATCTCCGCGAAACTCGCCGCGCGCGAGGCTGCCGGCGAGACGGTCTGGCTGGACGACCCCCAGACCATCGGCAACAACCGCTACGCCGGCGAGACCTGGCGCGATTTTCCGGAGCTGGAAGGCCTGTTCCGCGGGCCGCTCGGCACCTTCCTGGAACACTACTTCGGCTGCCACTACCGCATCTGGTTCGCGCTGCTCTACCGCAACACCCACAAGAAGGATGCGCGCGTCGGCTCCCAGCGCTGGCACAGCGACGCCGGGCCGGGAAGCTGCGTCAACGTGATGTTCTATCTCGACGAGACCGCGCCCGAGAACGGCCCCCTGGAAGCCCTGCCCTGGCCCCAGGCCCTGGAGATCTTCCGCGGCGAGCGCGCCGCCCTGCGCGCCGCCGGCGGCCCGCGCGAGACCGGCGGCGACCGCAACGGCGCACTCTATGACCATTATGCACAGGTCATCGCCGACCGCTATGCCGGCGATGTGGTACAACCCGCCGGCCCCGCCGGGCTGGTCGTACCCTTCCTCAACAACACCATCCACCGCGGCGGTTTTCCGGCCCCCGGCCACAGCCGCACGGCGATGGTCTTCCACTGCTATCCGGGCGCACAACCCACGCCGTTTGCCCTTTACCGCGAGCGCGGCCTGGCCAAGCCCGCATCCTACCCGCGCGATCCGGAGCAGGCCTTCTGATGGGCCGCCCCGCGTCATCACCCGACCGTCAGGAGGTCGCCATGCCCGCATCGCCCGATCCGCGCCGCGACGACGTGCTCGTGCTGTCCGACCCGCTGCTCTGGCACGACCCGCGCCTGCAGCGCATGATGATCGACGGCCTGGCGCGCGACGGCTTCGCCGACGACGCCATCGCCGCCCTGCGCACTGTGGGCGAGGCCGGCGGCTTTTCCGACCTCGCCAGTTTCATCGCCAGGGCGCGCGCCCATGCCGCGAGCCTTGAGCCAGACCTGTGCAGCCGCATCGAGGCGGCGCTCGACCATCTGGAGGCCGAGGTCGTCTTCAACACGACCTGCTACCGCCGCGACACGCCCGAGCGCACCCGCGTCATCCAGTGGCCCAACAGCGAACGGCTCAAAGCCCAGGACCCGGCGCACTACTTCGACATCTTCGAGGACTTCCCGACCCGCGAGACGCCGCGTTTCATCCACCGCGATACGCCCATCGGCAGTGCGGGTTCGTGTTTTGCCCTGCGCATCGCCCACCAGCTTCAGCTGTGGGGCTACAACTACGTCATCGAGGAAGACGACCTGCCGCCGGACGTGCCGCTGGACCGCATCCAGGAAACCAATTTCCGCATGGCCCCGGCACGCATGGGCACCCTCTTCAACGTCGTCAGCATGCGCCAGATGGTCGAGCGCGCCTTCGGCGAGTGGACGCCCGAGCTGCTGCTCGCCCACAGCGGCACGCGTTATCTCGATCCCTTCCGCGCCGTGAAGCCGCTCTATGACGACACCGACGGCTTCCTTGCCGACTACGACCGCCACACCGCCGCCCTGAATCGGGCGCTCAGCGCCTGCGAGGTCTTTGTTCTGACCCTGGGCCCGACCGAGGCCTGGAAGTTCGCCCACAGCGGCGACTTCACGAGCATCGCGCCGTGGAAGGTGGAGCCGGGCCTGGTGCGCCACCACAACCTGACGGTCGACGAACACGTCGAGGAGCTGGAGCGCCTGCTCGCCTGCTATAAGCGCCACAAGCCCGACATCAAGCTCATCATCACGGTCTCGCCCGTACCGCTCGACAAGACCTATTCGCAGCGCCATCACGTCGTCGAGGCCAACGCCCTGTCGAAGGCCAAGCTGCGCCTGGCCGCCGAGGAGTTCGTCAGCCGCCATCCGGGCGAAGCCTTCTACTTCCCGTCCTACGAGATCGTCGTCCACGGCACGCGCAATGCCTGGGAGGCCGACCGGCGCCATGTCTCGGCCGAGGCCATCGAGCGGGTGATGACCATGTTCCGCCACATGTTCCTGGCCGACCAGACGGCACTCGCCATGCACCACCACAGCGCGCCGCCGCCGCCGCCCGGCCAGCCGGTGCGCGCCGCCCTGCGCCGGGCCGCCGGGCCGCTGCGCCCCCATATCGGGCGTGTCATGCGCAAGCTGGGCCTCTAGGGAGCCATCGTGACCCCTGCCGTCCGCCGCACGCTGGCGCAGCTTCGCAGCGCCGCAGGACAGGGCCTCGACGCCCTGCGCGCCGCACGTCCGGCCGCACGCCGGGCGCGGCGCGAGAACGCCGCGCTGCGCGCCGCGGGGGCCGAACTGCTGAACCGCCTGTCGCGCGACACCGGCCGCACCAGCCGTTATCGGCGCGTGCTGGTCGATGCGATGTGGGACAATCCCAACTACTGGACGCGCTACGCCCTGCTGCGCAACGCGCTGGGCCTGGCCGGCGCGGCCGAGGAAGGGTTGCTCGGCACCTGGAACCGTGACCGCGTCACCGCCACGCTCGCGGGCCTGGGCATCGCCACCCTGCAGGACTTCCGCATCACGCCCGCCGCCCAACGGCCGCACATGGCACGCGCCCGCGCCATGGCCGAGAGCATCGTTAGCGCCGAAGACGCCATGGCGCTCGCCTGGCCCGAA
>CALLQH010000335.1 GCA_938014945.1 uncultured bacterium
GCCTTGTCGGTTTCCATCACCGGGCGCAGATCGCCGAAATCGACACCGAAGCGGCGATAGGTGGCGTTGATCGCATCGAGGCTGCCGTGGGTGTAGATCGGCCGGTCGTAACCTGCCTCGCGCAGCAGGCAGAGAATGCGCTGCGCCTTCCCGAGGGTGTAGGCGCCGACCAGCAGGGACCGCTCGGGAAACACCGCACGGGTGTGGAGCAGGCGGGCGATCTCCTCGCGGTCGTCGGGGTGACGAAAGACGGGCAGGGCGAAGGTCGCCTCGGTGATGAAAAGGTCGCAGGGCACGGGTTCGAACGGCGCGCAGGTGGGATCGCGCCGCCGCTTGTAGTCGCCCGAGACGACGATGCGCTCTCCTCTGTGCTCCAGCACCGCCTGGGCGCTGCCCAGCACATGGCCGGCCGGCCGCAGGGTGATGCTGACCTCACCGACGCGCACCGTCTCGCCGTAGCGCGCCGCCTGGCGCTGGGCGCCCGCGCGGTCGCCGTAGCGGTCCTCCATGATCGCCAGCGTCTCGGCGGTGGCGAGCACATGGTTGTGGCCGGCGCGGGCGTGGTCGGCATGGCCGTGGGTGATGACCGCCCGGTCGATCGCGCGCGTGGGATCGACGAAGAAGCCGCCGGGCTCGCACCACAGGCCGCCCGGCACCGGCAAAAGCCAGTTCGGAGCAGGTTTCGTGCCCCGTCGTTGTTGTTCACCTTTTGTCGCCATGCCCTATGATGCCGCCATGTCATCCCTTGCTGCAAGGAACGAAGCTACGCCCTCCCTGCTGCCGCCGGCCTTCGCGGACTGGTTCGCGGCGCGGGGTTGGCAGCCGCGTGTGCACCAGCTTGCGGTGCTGGAAGCCGCGGCCCGGGGTGATTCCTGCCTCGTCATCGCGCCGACCGGCGGCGGCAAGACGCTGGCGGGCTTCCTGCCGAGCCTTGTCGATCTGGCGACCCACGGCGGCGGCAACGGCCTCCACACCCTCTACGTCTCGCCGCTGAAGGCGCTGACCGTCGACATCAAGCGCAACCTGGAAACACCCGTCGCGGAGATGAAGCTGAAGCTGCGCCTGGAGGCGCGCACCGGCGACACGCCCTCGCACCGCCGCCAGCGCCAGCGCCGCGATCCCCCCGATATCCTGCTCACGACTCCGGAATCGCTCGCCCTGCTGCTCTCCTACCCGGATGCCGGCCGCATCTTCGGCAACCTGCGTTATGTCGTCGCCGACGAACTGCACGCCATGGCCGGTACCAAGCGCGGCGACCAGCTTGCGTTGGGCATGGCCCGCCTCTCGGCGCTGGCGCCGGGGCACCGCCGGATCGGCCTGTCGGCGACCGTCGCCGAACCGGAGAAGCTGGAGGGTTACCTGGGACCGGCCGGCAAGGTCAGTCGTGTCATCGGCCGCGGCGGCGTGAAGCCCGATATCCGCATCCTGGTCTCGGGTGAACGGGTACCCTGGGCCGGCCACACGGCGCGCCATGCCTTCGGCGAGCTCTACGACACGATCCGCGTCAACGAGACGACGCTGGTCTTCGTCAACACCCGCAGCCAGGCCGAGCTGATCTTCCAGGAGCTCTGGAAGCTGAACGAGGACGCCCTGCCCATCGCGCTGCACCATGGCTCCCTCTCGGTCGAAGGGCGGCGCAAGGTTGAGGCGGCGATGACCCGGGGCGACCTGCGCGCCGTTGTCTGCACCTCGACCCTAGACCTCGGCGTCGACTGGGGTGCGGTGGATCTGGTCGTGCAGGTCGGTGCGCCCAAGGGCATCTCGCGCATGCTCCAGAGGATCGGGCGCTCCAACCATCGCATGGATGCCCCCAGCCGGGCCCTGCTGGTGCCCGCCAACCGCTTCGAGCTGCTGGAATGCCGCGCCGCCCTGGAGGCGATCGACGCGGGCCGTCTGGACGGCGCGCCGCGCGAGGAGGGCGGCCTCGACGTGCTCGCCCAGCATATCCTGGGCACCGCCGCGTCCGGGCCCTTCGATCCCGCCGCGCTCTACGAGGAGGTTGTCAGCGCGCCGCCCTATGCGGGGCTCGACCGCGCGCTGTTCGACCGGGTCGTGGAATACGTCGCCACCGGCGGCTACGCCCTGCGCGCCTACGACCGCTACAAGCGCCTCTATGCCATGCCCGACGGGCGCCTGCGCATCGCCAACGAGCGCGTCGCCCACCAGTTCCGCATGAACGTCGGCACCATCGTCGAGGAGCCCATGCTCAAGGTCCGCCGGCGGCGGGGCAGGGAACTTGGCGAGATCGAGGAGTACTACGTCATGGGCCTGGAGCCCGGCGCCACCTTCCTGTTCGCCGGGCGTATCTGGAAGCTGGAGGGCATCCGCGACAACGAGGTCATCGTCAGCCCGGCCAAGTCCGACACGGCCCAGGTGCCGGTCTATGGCGGCGGCAAGTTTCCGCCCACGACCAACGTCGCCGAGCACCTGCGCGCCATCATCGCCGATCCGGCGCGCCGCCGCCGTCTGCCGCCCGACGTGCAGGAGTGGCTGCGCATCCAGGAATACCGTTCCGTCCTGCCGCGTCCCGGCGAACTGCTGGTCGAAACCTTTCCGCGCTCGAAGAAACACTATCTCGTCTGTTATCCCTTCGAGGGCCGCCCGGCGCACCAGACGTTGGGGATGCTGCTGACCCGGCGCATGCAACGGGAGGGGCTGGGGCCGCTCGGCTTCATGTGCAACGACTACGCGCTGGCGATCTGGAGCCTGCGCCCGGTCACCAACCCGGATCCGCTGTTCGACGAGGACATGCTGGGCGACGACCTCGAGGAGTGGATGGCCGAATCCAGCCTGCTGAAACGCACCTTCCGCAACGTCGGCATCGTCGCCGGGCTGATCGAGCGGCGCCATCCCGGCCGCGAGAAGAACGGCCGCCAGGTGACCTTCTCCTCCGACCTGCTCTACGACGTGCTGCGCCGCTACGAACCCGACCATGTCCTGCTGCAGGCGACCCGGCGCGAGGCCGCCGGCGGCCTGCTCGACGTGCGCCGCCTGGGCGACATGCTGGCGCGGGTGAAGGGCCGCATTGTCCTGAAGGAGTTGGAACGGGTTTCGCCGCTTGCCGTGCCGATCATGCTGGAGATCAGCAAACAGATGGTCGGCGGCGATGCCGAGGAGGACCTGCTCGCCGAAGCCGAGGACACGCTTGTCGCCGAAGCCACGAGGCTGCTGTGATCCTCAACGGCGTCACCCTGCAGCCCGATGTCTCCGGCGGCCTCTACTGGGCCGAGCGCGGCCTGTTCGTCGTCGCCGACATGCATCTGGAAAAGGGCAGTTCCTATGCCGCCAAGGGCCAGCTTCTGCCGCCCTACGACAGCCGCGCCACCCTGGCGATCCTCAGCGAGGCGCTGGCGCGCCTCAAGCCCGAGGTGGTGATCTGCCTGGGCGACAGCTTCCACGACCGCGATGCCGCCCATCGCCTCGATGACGACGCACGCGCCATGCTCGGAGCGCTGGTCGCCGGACGCCACTGGTTCTGGATCGCGGGCAACCACGATCCGCTGCCGCCCGCCGACCTTGCAGGAAGCTGCGTCGAGGCGCTGGCTGTGGGGCCGCTGGAGTTCCGCCACGAGCCTGCCGCCCGCCCGGCACCAGGCGAGATCTGCGGCCATCTCCATCCCTGCGCCACGGTGCGGGTACGGGGCAGGGGCCTGCGGCGCCGCTGCTTCGTCACCGACGGCCGCCGCATGGTGATGCCGGCCTTCGGCGCCTACACCGGCGGCCTCGACATCTTCGAGCCCGCTCTTTCCGGTCTCTTCCCCGGCGGCTTCGAGACCTGGGTCGTGGGGCGCGAGAAGGTCCGTCCCGTCAAGCCCGGTCACCTCTCGGTGCCGGCCCGTCTTGCGCACACCAACGGCGCGGGCAAGAGTGCCGCGCCAACGGGAAGGGACCCACGATGACCACCGATTACGCCAAGCTGTTCGACCTCTCCGGCCAGGTCGCCATCGTCACCGGGTCGAGCCGGGGGATCGGGCGCGCCATCGCCGAAGGGCTGGCCGCCCACGGCGCAAGGGTGGTGGTCTCCAGCCGCAAGGCCGAGGGCTGCGAGGAGACCGCCGCTGCCATCCGCAAGGCCGGCGGCGAGGCGCTGGTCATCCCCTGCAACGTCAGCCACGAGGAGCAGCTTCAGGGCCTGGTCGACCAGACGCTGAAGGCCTGGGGCCGCATCGATTCCCTGTTCTGCAATGCCGCCGCCAACCCGCACTACGGGCCGTTCCTGGAGATTCCCGACGACATGTACGACAAGACCATGCTGGTCAACGTGCGCAACGTCATGAAGCTCTGCCGCATGGTCGTGCCTGCGATGCAGGCCCAGGGCGGCGGCTCCATCGTCATCACCTCCTCGACGGGTGCGATCCGCGGCAGCGACCATCTCGGCACCTACTGCCTGACGAAGGCTGCGGACGTGCAGATGGTGAAGAACCTCGCGGTCTCCCACGGCAAGGACAACATCCGCGCCAACGCCATCCTGCCCGGCCTCGTGAAGACCCATTTTGCCAAGGCCTTGTGGGACGATCCCGAGCTGCTCGCCGAACAGGAGCGGATCACGCCGCTGGGCCGCATCGGCGAGATCGAGGATCTGGCCGGCATCGCGGTCTATCTCGCGTCGCCCGCCGGCCGCTGGACCACGGGCCAGAGCTTCGTCATCGACGGCGGCTGGGCGGTCTTCGGCGAGTAGGGGTGGCCCCGCCAGCAGTGCGGGATTGGCCCTTTCCCGGAGTCCGCGTGGCGGGCTTCCATCGCGTTCCGGCACGGAGCAGGCCATGACGATCAAGAGCAATCCCGACACCTGGTGGATGAGCACCGAAGACTACGCCGCCCGCATGAAGGGCCTCACCATCAACCTGATGGTGCGCGACGTGGAGGCCTGCGTACCGTTCCATACGCAGGTCCTGGGGGCGACGGCCGAATTCGTCTGCGTCGATTTCGCCTCCTTCGCCTTCGGCGCGGCGGTCTGGATGCTGCACGCCGACCACACCTACGACCGCCATCCGCTGCACCGGATGCTGACCGCCAACCTCGACCGCGGGGTCGGCGCGGAACTGCGCCTCAACGGCCGCGACCCCGACGAAGCCTGCGCGGCGGCGGACCGCCTGGGCTGCCAGGTGATGGAGCCGGCGACGACCAAGGGACACGGCACGCGCGAGGCCTATATCCTCGATCCCGAGGGTTATCTCTGGGTGCCGACCATCCTGTCGTGATTGCATCGGCGGACGCGGGGCTTTAAACAACCTGTCAGTTCATAGAACAGGAGCCCGCAGATGGCCGTTGCCGCAGAGAAGATCAAGACCGCCCACGACCTGATCGCCGAAGGCGCACAGCTTCCGGCGCAGGCCCGTTTCCGCTCGTTCTCGGAAAGCACCGCCGAGGACTGGGCCGCGATCATCTCCAGGGGCGGCGAACACAAGAGCCATGTCCTGGAGCTCTGCCTGGAGCATCTCGAGAAGCTGAAGCAGCCTGAGCCGGCCTATCCGGTCGACCGCTACGAACACAGCCTGCAGACTGCGACGCGCGCATGGCGCGCGGGTCAAGACGGGGACGACCAGATGATCGTCGCGGCCCTGCTGCACGACATCGGCGACTTCTTCGCGCCCTACAACCACGGCGAATTCTGCGCCGCGATCCTCAAGCCCTATGTCCGCCCGGAGATCTTCTGGACCGTGAAGCACCACGAGATGTTTCAGGGTTATCACTTCTTCCAT
>CALLQH010000336.1 GCA_938014945.1 uncultured bacterium
TGGACCGACGATGAAGGCAACATCCGCACCAACCGCGGCTGGCGCGTGCAGTTCAACAGCGCCATCGGCCCCTACAAGGGCGGCATCCGGTTCCACCCCTCGGTCAACCAGAGCATCCTGAAGTTCCTGGGCTACGAGCAGACCTTCAAGAACAGCCTCACGGGCCTGCCCATGGGCGGCGGCAAGGGTGGCGCGAACTTCAATCCGAAGGGCAAGTCGGAACTGGAGATCATGCGCTTCTGCCAGAGCTTCATGACCGAGCTCTATCGCCACGTCGGTGAGGTGACCGATGTTCCCGCCGGCGACATCGGCGTGGGCGGCCGCGAGATCGGCTTCATGTTCGGCCAGTACAAGCGCATCACCAACCGCTTCGTCGGCGTGCTGACGGGCAAGGGCGCTTCCTACGGCGGCTCGAAGATGCGCACCGAGGCGACCGGCTACGGCGCCGTCTTCTACACCCAGAACATGCTTCACCATGTCGGCGACGGCATGGAGGGCAAGACCGTGCTGGTCTCGGGCTCGGGCAATGTCGCTACCCACGCCGCAGAGAAGGTCACCCAGCTTGGCGGCAAGGCGCTGACCATGTCGGACTCCGGTGGTTTCATCCACTGCGCCGATGGTTTCACCTTCGAGCAGATCAACTGGATCAAGGACCTCAAGGACAGGCGTCGTGGCCGTATCTCCGAGGCCGCCGACGAGTTCCCCAACATCACCTTCCATGCCGATGCCAAGCCCTGGGGCGTCAAGGCCGACATCGCCATTCCCTCGGCGACGCAGAACGAGGTCAACGGTGCCGAGGCCAAGACGATGGTGGCCAATGGCATCAAGCTGGTCGCCGAGGCCGCCAACATGCCCTGTGAGCCCGATGCCGTTGAGGCGTTCATGGACGCCGGCGTCATGTTCGGCCCGGCCAAGGCGGTCAATGCCGGCGGTGTCGGCGTCTCGGGCCTGGAGATGAGCCAGAACAGCGCGCGCATCTCCTGGGAGAGCGAGCAGCTGACGCAGATGCTCGAGTCCATGATGAAGAACATCCACGACAGCTGCGTCGAGTTCGGCGGCGAGCCCGGCGGCAAGATCAACTATCTCAAGGGCGCCAACGTCGCCGGCTTCGTCAAGGTCGCCGAAGCGATGCTTGCCTACGGTCACGTCTGAGCGCGGTGGCATCCCTGCGATGCCGCGCTAGGATCAAGCAAGGGTCAGGCTGCGGATCGCCGTCGTGCGATCCGCAGCCTCCCGAGAAACTCTGGAGGATCACGTGAAAGCATCCGATCTCTTCGTGCGCTGCCTGGAAGCCGAGGGCGTCGAGCGCATCTTCGGCGTTCCCGGCGAGGAAAACGCCGACTTCATGATGTCGCTGATGGACAGCAAGATCGACTTCGTCCTGTGCCGGCACGAACAGGCCGCCGCCTTCATGGCCGACGGTTACGGCCGCCTGACCGGCAAGGCGGGCGTTTGCCTGGCCACGCTCGGGCCGGGCGTGACCAACCTGGTGACCGGTCTTGCCGACGCCAATATGGACCGCGCCCCGACCGTTGCCATCGTCGGCCAGGCCAGCACCCGGCGCCTCCACAAGGAGAGCCATCAGAACATGGACGCCATCGACATGGTGCGTCCGATCAGCAAGTGGTCCCACAGCATCTACCGCGCCGAGGCCATCCCCGAGATGGTGCGCAAGGCGTTCAAGATCGCCGAGCAGGAAAAGCCCGGCGTCACCGTGCTCGAACTGCCCGAGGATATCGCCAAGGAGCAGATCGACGCCCAGCCCATCGAGCCGCGCAAGACCCGCCGCGCCGCCGCCGACTACAAGGCCGTGCGCGCCGCGGTGAAGGCCATCGCCGAAGCCAAGAACCCGATCATCCTTTCGGGCAACGGCGCGGTGCGCAAACGCGCCGCCCAGCAGCTCCAGCGCCTGGCCGAGAAGGTGGGCATCGGCGTCATCAACACCTTCATGGGCAAGGGTGCGATTCCGCGCAATGACCCGCATTGCCTGTTCACCATCGGCCTGCAGCAGCGCGACCACGCCAACGCCGCGCTGGACGCCGCCGATGTCGTCATCGCCGTGGGTTACGATCTGGTGGAATACGCCCCGGCGCACTGGAACAAGCGCGGCGGCAAGACCATCGTCCACATCGATTTCTGGCCTGCCGAGATCGACGAGGATTACGACGTCGATGTCGAGGTCGTCGCCGACATTGCCGACGCCCTCTGGCAGATCAACGAGGAGCTGAACGCGCAGTATGCCGAAAAGCTGCCGATGCACGACATCAAGGACCGGCAGAAGCTGCGCCAGACCATCCTCGACGACCTCGCCATGGAGAAGGACGATACCTCCTTCCCCATGAAGCCCCAGAAGATCATCTGGGACATCCGCGAGGCTCTCGGCCCATCCGACATCATTCTCTCCGATGTCGGCGCCCACAAGATGTGGATCGCGCGCTACTACCAGTGCGACGAGGCCAACACCTGCATGATCTCCAACGGCTTCTGCTCCATGGGTTTTGCTTTCCCGGCGGCCATGGGCGCGAAGTTCGCCATGCCGGACCGCAGGGTCCTGGCGGTCTGCGGCGATGCCGGTTTCCTGATGAACGTGCAGGACATCGAGACGGCGGTGCGGCGCAAGCTCAACGTCGTCACGGTCATCCTGCTCGACGGCGAATACGGCCTCATCAAGTGGAAGCAGTCGAACCAGTTCGACGGCAAGCATTCCGATCTTGCCTTCGGCAACCCGGACTTCGCCATGCTGGCCAAGTCCTTCGGTGCCTGGGGCAAGGTGCTGACCTCGCACGAGCAGCTGAAGCCCGCCATCGAGGAGGCCTTCAAGCAGGAAGGCCCCGCACTGATCGGCGTGCCGGTCGACTATGCCGAGAACCGCAAGCTCACCAAGCGTCTGGGCGAGCTTCAGTTCTCCATCTGATGCCGCAAAACGCGAGGGCCGGGGCGGGTTTTTCCCGTTCCGGCCCCCGTGTGACGGTCTCGTGATCGCGCATCCGATGGACAGACGGGCAGTGTCCCGCTAGGACTGCGCCCGGTTCGACGGAGTACGCAGTTGATCGCAGAAATCGGCCACTTCGCGCTTGTTCTTGCGCTGCTTGTCGCCTGTGTCCAGGCGGTGGTTCCGCTTTATGGCGCCTGGCGCGGCGATGCCCGCCTGATGGCCGTGGGCAACACTTCCGCGGTGGCGCTGATCCTGATGGTCGGCATCGCCTTCGGCGCGCTGACATGGTGCTACGCCATCAGCGATTTCTCGGTCCAGAACGTCTACGAGAATTCCCATTCGCTGCAGCCGATGCTCTACAAGATCTCCGGCGTCTGGGGCAATCACGAGGGCTCGTTGCTCCTCTGGGCCTTCATCCTGGCGATCTTCAGCCTGGCCGTGGCCCTGCTCGGCAACAACCTGCCGCTGACGCTCAAGGCCCGCGTGCTGGCGGTGCAGGCGATGATCGCGGTCGGCTTCCTTGCCTTCTCGCTCTTCACCTCCAATCCCTTCGCCCGGCTCGATCCCGCGCCGCTTGACGGCCGCAACCTCAATCCGCTGCTGCAGGATCCCGGCCTCGCCTTCCATCCGCCCTTCCTCTATCTCGGCTACGTCGGCTTCTCGATGGCCTTCTCGTTCGCGGTTGCCGCGCTGATCGAGGGCCGCATCGACGCCGCCTGGGCGCGCTGGGTGCGCCCGTGGACCCTTGCCGCCTGGACCGCGCTGACCCTGGGCATCGCCATGGGCAGCTGGTGGGCCTATTACGAACTCGGCTGGGGCGGCTGGTGGTTCTGGGATCCGGTCGAGAATGCCAGCTTCATGCCCTGGCTTGCCGGCACCGCCCTGCTGCACTCGGCCATCGTCACGGAAAAGCGCGGCGCCCTGAAAAGCTGGACCGTGCTGCTGGCCATCGTCGCCTTCTCGCTGTCGCTGCTGGGCACCTTCCTGGTGCGCTCGGGCGTGCTGACCTCGGTCCATGCCTTTGCCACCGATCCCGCCCGCGGCGTCTTCATCCTGCTGCTGCTGATCGTCGCCATCGGCGGTTCGCTGGCGCTGTACGCCTGGCGCGCGCCGCTGCTGAAGGCCGATGGCCTGTTCGCGCCGATCAGCCGCGAGGGCGGCCTGGTGCTCAACAACCTGCTGCTGGCGGTTGCCTGTTTCACCGTGCTCACCGGCACGCTTTATCCCCTGGCGCTCGATGTCGTTGCCGGGGAAAAGGTTTCGGTCGGCCCGCCCTATTTCGAGATGACCTTCGTGCCGCTCATGGTGCCGCTCTTCCTGGCGCTGGGCATCGGGCCGCTGATGCCGTGGAAGCGCTGCGATCTCAAGGGCGTGCTCCATCGCCTGCGCTTCGTCGCCGCGGTCTCGCTGGCGGCCTGGGGTGTCGTCTGGTGGCTCGCGACCGACAGTTCGCCGCTGCCGGCCTTCGGCATCGCCCTTGCCGTCTGGATCGCCCTGGCGGTCTTCCTGGAATACGCCGTGCGCCTGGGCCTCTTCCGGGTCACGCTCGGCGAAAGTTACCGGCGCGCCCTGCGCCTGCCGCGCGCGGCCTACGGCATGATGGTCGCGCATCTGGGCGTGGCGGTGCTGGTCGCGGGTGTCGTCGCCTCCTCGTCCTGGCGCACGGAGATCATCCGCGCCATGGAGCCCGGCCAGAGCCAGGAGATCGTCGGCTACACGGTCCGCTTCGACGGCGTGGGCGATGCCATGGGGCCCAACTACTCGGCCGAACGGGCGACCTTCACGGTCTTTGCCGATGGCGAGCAGATTGCCGTCATGCAGCCCGAGAAGCGTTTCTATCCGGTCTCGGCGACCCAGACGACCGAAGCGGCGATCCGCACCACCATTCTTGCCGATCTCTACGTCGTCATCGGCGATCAGACGGAGGGGCAGGATATCTGGGCGGTGCGCATGTACTACAATCCGCTGGTGCCCTGGATCTGGCTCGGTTCGATCATGATGTTCGGCGCCGGCCTCATCAGCCTCAGCGACCGGCGTCACCGGATCGGCGCGCCCACACGCGCCAAGGCCGCCGCCGCATCCGCGCCGCAGCCGGCATGATCCGCCCCTTGCGTTTCCTGGTGCTGCTTTCCCTGCTGGCGCTGGCCACTCCGCCGGCGCTCGCCACCCAGCCCGGCGAGATCCTCGACGATCCCGCGCTGGAGGCGCGCGCCCGCGAGATCGGCGCCGAACTGCGCTGTCTGGTCTGCCAGAACCAGTCGATCGACGATTCCAACGCGCCGCTCGCCCACGACCTGCGCGTCATCGTGCGCGAGCGTCTGGTGGCCGGCGACACCGACGAGCAGGTCATCGACTTCGTGGTCGAGCGTTACGGCGACTACGTCCTGCTCAAGCCGCCGTTCAAGGCCGATACGCTCCTGCTCTGGGCAGCACCCATCCTGGCGCTGATCGGCGGCGGACTGATCGTGCTGTTTGCCCGCCGCCGCCGCGGCGAGGAGCTCGAGTCCGCGGCCGATCTCACGCCGGCCGAACAGAAACGCCTGCGCCAGCTTCTCCATCCCGCCGGCAAGGATAGCGGCGCATGATCTACGTTGCCTTTGCCGTCCTGGCCGCACTGGTCGTGCTGGCGCTTGCCTGGCCCCTGCTGCGCGGGCGCACCGCGGCCGTCCGGCGCGACGCCCTGGTCGTCTACCGTGATCAGCTGGAAGAACTCGACCGTGATCTTGCACGCGGCCTGATCGACGAAAGCGGTTACGGCGCCGCCCGGCGCGAGATCGAGCGGCGCATCCTGGCCGAGGGCGCGCATGCGCAAGCCGCCTCCAAGTCTGCGGCCCACCCAGGGCGCCGTCTGGTGCCCGCCGCCCTGATGGGCGTGGTCGTGGTCGGCGGCGCTGTTGTCATCTATGCCGATCTCGGCTCTCCCGCTCTGCCGACGCTGCCCTTCGCCATGCGCCAGGACGCGGTCGATCCTGCGATGGCGACCGAGGAAGACGCCCAGATCAACGAGATGATCGCCCGCCTCGAGCAGCGCCTGGCCGACAACCCCGGCGATGTCGAGGGCTGGCTGCTGCTGGCCAACACCAATGCCTTTGTCGGCCGGTATGCCGCCGCCGCGCAGGCCATGACGGAAGTGCTGGCGATCGACCCCGAGAACGGCGAATGGCAGGCCGCCTACGGCGAATTCGTTGCCCTGCAGCACCAGGGCACGGTGACGCCGGCCGCCCGGCGCGCCTTCGAGGCCGCCCTGCGGCTTTCCCCCGGCGAGCCGGTGGCGCGTTACTACCTCGCCATGGCCGATGCCCAGGCCGGCGATGTCGCCGGGGCGCTGGAAGCCTGGCGTGCGCTGTATGCCGATACCCCCGCCGATGCCGCCTGGCGCGACCCGCTCATCGCCCGTATTGCCGAAGCCGAACAGCAGCTTGGCCTGGAGCCCTCCGACCTGCCGCCCGCCCAGGTGCAGGCCGGGGACAACGGCAATTCGGAAGTGCGCGGTCCCACGGAGGACGATATTGCCGCGGCCGCGGAGATGAGCCAGGACGACCAGCTGGCCATGATCCGCAGCATGGTCGCGGGCCTTGCCGAGCGCATGCAGGATGAACCGGGCAACCTGGAAGGCTGGTCACGGCTGGCCCAGTCCTATGGCGTGCTGGGCGAATGGGACAAGGCGCGCGAAGCCTACGAACACATCCTCACCCTGGCGCCCGATGACGCCACCGTGCTCGACGGTTACGCCAACGCCATCGTCAGTGGCCTCGACCAGAACGCGCCGATCCCCGACGATGCGGTGGCCGAGCTCGACGCCGTGCTCGAACGTGCGCCCGATACACAGGTCGCGCTTTATGTCACCGGCCTTGCCGCGGCCCAGTCGGGCGATATCGCCCGCGCCACCCAGCGCTGGACCCGGCTGCGGGACCAGTTCCCGGCCGACAGCGCCGAGTGGACCCAGGTCAACAATCTGATCGCCGGCCTGCAGTAGCCGGTTCCGGGCGGCGCCGGGCGCCGCTACATTGCCCCGTCTAGAAGATTCCAGGAGAAGTTGCCATGAAGAGCCATGCGCGTGTCGGCATCATCGGTGGCGGCGTCATGGGCGCCGGCCTTGCCTATCATCTGGGGCTTGAGGGCTGGACCGACACCGTGCTGATCGAGAAGGGCGAGCTGACCTCGGGCTCCACCTGGCATGCCGCCGGCCAGTGCCCCAGCTTCATCGGCGACTACAACATGGCCAAGATCCACCACTACTCCAACACGCTTTACCCGAAGCTGGAGGAGATCACCGGCCAGTACGTCTCCTGGCACGGCGCGGGCGGCCTGCGCATCGCGACGACCCCCCAGGAAGTGGACTGGTTCCGTTATGTCGAGGGTTTTGCGCCCAATGTCGGCTTCCACATGGAGGTCGTCACCCCGGAGCGGGCGAAGGAGATCAACCCCTTCCTCAATACCGACGGCATCCTTGCCTGCGCCTGGACCACGATGGACGGCCACATCGATCCGGCCGGCGTCTGCAACGCCATGGCCAAGGGCGCGCGCGATCTCGGCGTCACCATCATCCGGCACAACCGTGTCACCGACGTTTCGCGCCTGCCTTCGGGCGAGTGGAAGATCCACACCGAGCAGGGCGACATCACCGTCGAGCATGTCGTCAACGCCGCGGGCTGCTACGCCCGCGAGGTCGCGGCCATGATGGGCACCACTGCGCCGATCACCAACATGGAGCACCACTACATCGTCACCGAGGCCATCCAGGCCTTCATCGACCGGGAGGAAGAGGTACCGGTGATGCGCGATCCCTGGGCTTCCTCCTACTACCGCCAGGAGCAGAAGTCGGGCCTGGTCGGCATCTACGAGTGGGAATCGACCGAAGCCTGGCGCGATACCAACAACTCGCCCGAATGGGACAGCGAGAACGAGCTCTTCTCCGACGCGCTCGACCGCATCGCGCCCTATATCGAGAGGGTCTTCTCGCGCATGCCGGTCTATGCCGACGCCGGCATCAAGCGCATCGTCAACGGTGCGATCCCCCATACGCCCGACGGCAATCCGCTGCTCGGTCCGGCTGCCGGTCTCGACAACGCCTGGATGTGCTGCGGCTCCTCCATCGGCATCGCCCAGGGCGGCGGCTGCGGCAAGTATCTGGCCCAGTGGATGGTCCACGGCGATGCCGAGATCAACATGGCCGGCGTCGATCCGCGCCGCTTCGGCAGTTATGCCGATGGCGCCTATACGGCGGCGAAGTCCCATCAGGACTACGCCCACATGTATGCCACCCATCTGCCCGGCGACGAGCGTCCCGCCGCCCGCCCGGCGCGCGCTTCGACCCTCTATGAGAAGCTCGCCGCCAAGGGTGCGGTCCATACGGAAGCCTTCGGCTGGGAGCGCCCGAAGTGGTTCTCGCTGGACGGCCGCGAGGAGGAGACCGGCTTCCGCCGCAACAACACCCATGCGGTCGTCGGTGCCGAATGCGCCGCGGTGCGCCAGCGGGTGGGCATCCTGGATCTCTCCAGCTTCGCCAAGTTCGAGGTCACCGGCCGCGATGCCGGCGCCTTCCTCGACCGCATCTTCGCCAACCGCATGCCGCGCAAGGTCGGCGGCATCACGCTGGCCCATCGTCTGGGCGCCGACGGCCGCATCCATGGTGAGTCGACGATCACGCGCCTGGCGGAGGAGCGTTACTACGTCCTCTCGGGCGCTTCCTGGGAGGTGCGCGATGAGGACGGTTTCCGTGAGGCCCGTGTCGAGGGCGAGGACGTCTCGATCGAGAACGTCACCGACCACATCGGCATCCTGGTGCTGGCCGGTCCCCGCGCCCGCGACGTGCTCGGTGCCGTCACCGACGCCGACCTTTCCAACGATGCCTTCCGCTGGCTCACCGGCAAGGCCATCAAGGCTGCCGGCATCGATCTGGTAGCCCTGCGCGTCAACTACGTCGGCTCCCTGGGCTGGGAGCTGCACTGCCCGATGAACCGCATGGGCGAGCTTTACGACGCCCTGTGGGCGGCGGGCGAAAAACACGGCATCGCCGATTTCGGCACCTATGCCCTCAACAGCCTGCGCATGGAAAAGGCCTACAAGGGCATGGCCGTGGAGATGACCAACGAGATCACGCCCGTCGAGGCCGACATCATGCGCTTCGTGCGCCTGGAGAAGGACTTCCAGGGCAAGGCCGCGGTGCAGTCGGTGCAGCAGGCGGGCCATGCCGCCCAGCTCGTCTATGCCGAGGTCGATCTGGCCGGCGGCGACAGCGATCCGCGCGGCGGCGAGCCCGTCTTCGACGGCGAGACCTGCGTCGGCGTCACCACTTCGGGCGGTTACGGCCACCACACGGGCAAGAGCCTGGTCTTTGCCTATGTCCCCCCGAAGCTCGCCGCGCCGGGCAGCAGCTTCGCCATCGAGATTCTGGGCGAGCGCAAGACCTGCACCGTGCTTGCCGATGCCGCCTACGACCCGGAGAACACCGCGCTAAAGAGCTGAGGTCTCTCTCTCCCGCTACCAGATGGTCATGGTCCGGCTCGACCGGACCATCCATGCTGTGACCTAGCCGCAGGCGCGCCTCCGGTGTGATGCGGAAGGAACGCCACAGCATGGATCCTCCGGTCAAGCCGGAGGATGACATGATTGAGGAGAAACGAACGGGCAGGCGCAGTCACCCGGTCGTTCGCACCCGGCCAGGCTCCTGCCGTCGAAAGCCCCGGGCTGAACCCGCTCTGCTAGCGGCGCTTGCCGTCCGTCTCCTCGTCGGTCTCCTCCACCGACAGTGGCTCGGATTCCATGTCGGCGGTGGCCTCATGCGCGGAACGCGCCACCGAGCCGCGCGGCGGATAATCGAGCGTGCCAGCGAGTTCCTCCTGGCGCCGGTCGGCGAGGTCGGGGAAGGGCAGTTCGCCCTTCTCGCGCCAGCGCGCCACTTCCTCGGCCGCGGTCCTGGCGAGCTCCTCGTCCAGGCCGCCGTCCTGGCCGTGGTAGAGCGTGCGCGAGGGATAGGCAAAACCGCTGCCGGACTCGCGCACCAGCGCCTTGATGCGCAGGAACACGTCCTCGCGCACGGCATAGAAATCGTTCCAGTCCCGTGTCGCGACATAGACGCGGATGTCGACGTCGAGCGAGGACTCGCCGTATCCGGCGAAGCGTACGCGTACCGTATCGCGGTCGATCCTGGGGTGGGCGAGCAGCATCTCGCGCAGCTTGGCCAGCAGGTAGAGAAGCTGGTCGTCCCCGGTCTCGTAACGCAGCTGCAGGTTGGTCTTGAGCAGCATGCGGTCGCAGCGGGCCCAGTTGACGATCTCCATGTCGACGAACTTGGCGTTGGGGATCGAGATCAGGGTCCGGTCGAGCGCGCGCACCTGGGTCGAGCGCACGCCGATCGCCTCGATGGTGCCGCTCATGCCGCTGAAGGAGCAGTAGTCGCCCACCTTGACCGGCTTGTCGGTGAACAGGATGAAACCGCCGATCAGGTTTTCGAGCGTCGGCCGGATCGCCAGGGCCACCGCCAGACCGCCGACACCGAGACCGGCGAGCAGCGGCAAGACATCGAAGCCCAGCAGGGTCAGTTCATAGATCACGATGCCCGCCATGAAGCCGATGCCCGTGATGCTGCCGACGATGCTCACCAGGCTGGCGTTGATGCCGCCTTCGGAGATCTTCGGTGAAGCGATGATGGTGCGCGCGATGGCGGAGGCGACGCGCCAGACGATGAAGGCGTCGAAGAAGATCTCGACCAGCCCAACCGTCAGCAGCAGATTGACCAGCAGGTCGCCGGTGATGTTGATCTCGTAGTTGAGCAGATCGCTCATCCAGCCGACCTCGACCGTGGCCAGGACCGGCGCGGCGATCAGGATCCAGCGTCCTGCGAGCGGGCGGGTCATGGCGGCGAGGCCGGAAACGATCCGGAAGGTCAGCCAGATCGCCAGTGCGGTGAGTGCGATCAGCAGCACCAGAGAGACCCACTGCCACACGGTCTGTTCGCCATAGACCGTTTTCGTCCAGGCCGGCAGCTCGGCCACGATCGGCCCCAGGAAATGAGCTCCGGGAACCAGGTATCCGGGATAGGTGATGTAGTACTCGTAGAACCCCGGTGAGGTCTGGGGCGACTGGTACTCCAGCAGATCGTAGAGGTTGTCGGCCTGCCGGTAGGGCAGGTCGTCCAGCAGATCGTACATCTGCGGCAGGGCTTCCATCGTCACCTGGTCGAACAGGAACTCGCCGACCCGGTCGCCCTGCTCCATGCGCTCGATCTCGATCTCCGTGCCCGGAAGCCGCCAGCGATAGGGCTCGTCCACATCGCTGGGCTCGATGATCTCGGTCTCACCCGGCACGGAGTCGACCGGCGGCAAGGCGATGCGGTCGAGCACTTCCTTCAGCATCAGCGCGCGTTCGATGCCGAAGTCCTCGCGCTGGGCCGGTGGCACTTCGCTCAGGTCGAAGGCCGCGACGGCCTGGGCGATCAGCAGCCTGGCGCGCTCGTCGGCGTCCCGCGCCTCGGCGGTGGTGATGGCCGGCGGTGTGGCGTCGAGCGCGGCCTGAGCCTCCCGCGCGATGCGATAGGCTTCGTTCATGCTCGCCATGAAGCTTTCGAGCGTGGCGAGCGGGCTGGAGAAGTCGCCGCCCTTGAGGCGCGTGGCGACCACACTGCTGTCGGCGCCCAGAAGGCCGTTGGGTGCGAACCATTCCGCGTGGTCGATATCGTGGCCGGGTGCGTCGGGCAGCAGCTCGACACGGCGATAATCGCGGTCGAGACGGCTCACGGTGAGGGCCGAGAACAGGTATTCGCCATCGTAGGCGCCGCCGTTCTGGCGAACGATGCGCAGCCGGGTTCCCGGAATGGTCCAGGACGCGATATTGCCTGCCGCCACCTCGGCATCGCCCGGCACCGTGTCGAGTGGCGGCAGTTCGATCCGCTCGAGAATTTCGTTCAGCAGCAGAATGCGCCGCGCCTGCTCCCGGAACGAGGTGCCATAGGGCGTGGCGCTGAAGTCCATCGTCTCGCGCAGGCCGCGGAACAGCAGGTGATGCCGGTCGGAGATTCCTTCGGAGTCCCAGATCGCCACGATCTCGTCGGAGAGCGCGATGAAGCTTTTCAGGGTGTCGCGTGGACTCGACGTGTCGGCCGGATGGAGCGGGTTGAGAATGCCGAGCTCCGGGTCGGCCTCCTGGGCCTTCG
>CALLQH010000337.1 GCA_938014945.1 uncultured bacterium
GAAGCGGCTGCAGACCGACTATGTCGATCTCTACCAGCTCCACTGGCCGGACCGGGAGACGAACACCTTCGGCAAGCTGGGCTACGAACATCCCGAGAGCGACGATTCCGTGCCCATCGAAGAGACGCTGCAGGTCCTGGGCGACATGGTGAAGGCGGGCAAGGTGCGCCACATCGGCGTCTCCAACGAGACGCCCTGGGGCACCATGCGCTTCCTGCATCTGGCCGAAACCATGGGCCTGCCGCGCATCGTGACGAACCAGAACCCCTACAGCCTGCTCAACCGCAGCTTCGAGGCCGGCTGTGCCGAGATCGCCATGCGCGAGCAGGTCGGGCTGTTTGCCTATGCGCCGATGGCCGCCGGGGCGCTTTCGGGCAAGTACCTGGGCGGCGCCCGCCCAGAAGGCGCGCGCATGACGATGTACCCCAAGAACAGCCGCTATCTCGGTCCGCCCAACGCCGAACCGGCGACGCGCGCCTATGTCGAGCTTGCCCGCGAGCACGGCATCGATCCCGGGCTGATGGCGCTTGCCTTCGTCGCACGCCAGCCCTTCGTCACCTCCTCGATCATCGGGGCGAGTTCCATGGCCCAGCTCGAGGCCGACATGGCGTGCCTCGACGTCACCCTGAGCGACGAACTGCTCGCCGGGCTTGAGAACATCCACAAGCGCTACACCTATCCCTGCCCATGAGAGCGAACCGATGAGCGGCTATATCGACAGCCACTACGCCCGCACACGCACGCCTTCGCCCTCCCGCCCGGCGCTGGAGGGTTACGTGAAAGCCGACATCTGTGTCATCGGCGGCGGGCTGGCCGGGCTCAACACGGCGCTGGGCCTGGCCGAGCGGGGCGCCAAGGATGTCGTGCTGATCGAGGCAAACCGGGTCGGCTGGGGCGCCTCGGGACGCAACGGCGGCTTTGTCGATACCCACTACGCTGCGGAGTTCGACCAGATCGAGCGCCGCGTCGGCTTCGATCACGCGGTGCGCCTGGTGAAGCTGACGCGCAACGCGGTCGACCTGATCGACAAGCGGATCGCCGATTACCAGATTGCCTGCGGCCCCAATCCGCGCAACCAGGTCATGGGCTCCTGGCACGACGATCCCGACGCCCTCAAGCGTGACATCGCCTTCGAGGCCGAACATCTGGGCGAGCGGTACGACTTCATCCCGCGCGAGCAGCTGGCCGAGGAATTCGTCAACTCGCCCATGTACTTCGACGGGCTCATGCACCACGGCTCGTTCTGGTACCACCCGCTGAACTATTGCCTGGGCATTGCCGCGGCGGCCGAGGCCAGGGGTGTGACGATCTACGAGGATTCCCCGGTCATCAGCCTGATGAGCGAGGGTTCGCCCAAGCTGGTGGGCACTGCCAGGGGCACCATTGCAGCAGAGACCGTGGTGGTTGCCACCGGGGCCTACGACCGCTCGCTGCTGCCGGAGGTCGGCGCCTCCTTCCTGCCCATCGCCACCTTCATCGTTGTGACCGAGCCGGTTGACGAAGACCTGGTCGGGGGGGCGATCAAGACCCATCAGGCGGTGTCCGACGACCGCTTCAGCCTGGATTACTACCGCCGCCTGGAAGACAACCGCATCCTCTGGGGCGGGCGGGGCACCGCCTTCGTCCATCAGCCGCACAACCTGCGTCACCTGATGCTGGGCGACATGACCAAGGTCTATCCCCAGTTCCGCGACGTGAAGGCCGACAGCGTGTGGATGGGCATCATGGCCTTCACGCGCCACCGCATGCCCGAGATCGGCATGCTGCGCCCCGGCGTCTGGTACGCCCAGGGCTTCGGCGGTCAGGGCATGGGCCCGACGACGGTGGCGGGCGAGGCGCTGGCCGGCGGCATCACGGGCACCGACGACACATGGGAGCTGTTCCGCCCGTTCACGCTCGACTGGTGCGGCGGCCCGGTCGGCAAGCTTTATGGTGAGGCCTATCGCATCTGGGTGCGCGGCATCGACCGTATCGCCACCAGGCGGGCACGCCGCCGCGCCGGGAGAGCCGTATGAGTTATCCCCGCAGCTTCTATGCCCAGACCCGCACCGGCGATGCACCACGCCCGGTGCTGGAAGGCGAACACGAGGCGGAGGTCTGCATTGTCGGTGCGGGGCTCGCGGGCCTCAACACGGCGCTGGCGCTGGCCGAACGCGGCATCTCCGTCATCGTGCTGGAGGCGCAGTCCGTCGGGTTCGGTGCCTCCGGGCGCAACGGCGGCTTTGTCGGCAAGGGGTATTCCCAGGAGCTTTCCACCCTGGTCGGGAAGCTGGGGCTCGACCATGCCCGGGCGCTCTACGATCTCACCGGCGATGCGGTCGCCCTGGTGCGCCGCCGCATCGACCAGCACGCCATCGCCTGCGGCCCCAACACGCCGGGCGTTTTGGTGGCGACCTGGACCGATGAGGCCGACGATCTGCACCGCCACATCGACTGGATGGCGGAACACTTCGGCACCCAGCAGCGTTTCGTGCCGCGTGAACAGGTGGCCGAGGAGTTCGCCGACTCTCCGGTCTATTTCGATGCTCTGTTCAGCACGGGCACCTTCCAGTTCCATCCTCTGAACTATTGCCTGGGCATCGCCCGGGCGGCGGAGACGGCGGGGACGCGCATCTTCGAGGGCTCACCCGTGACGGCCCTGGAAACCGAGCGCGCCGAAAAACTGATCGTCACGGATCGCGGCCAGGTGCGCGCCCGCCATCTGGTGCTTACCTGCGGCGGTTATGGCCTGGGCGTGCTGCCAGAGGTTTCGGGCGCCGTGCTGCCCGTGGCGACCTACGTGATGGCGACCGAACCGATCCCCGAGGAGGTGCTGGCCACCGCCATCCGCCAGAAGGTCTGCATGGCCGATACCCGCCGCGCGGGCGACTATTACCGGGCGCTGCCAGACGGCCGCATCCTGTGGGGCGGGCGCATGACCGCCCGCGTCGGCGAACCGCCGCGCCTGGCGGCCCTGATGCTGGAGGATCTGCTGACCGTCTATCCCCAGCTGCGCGGCCATGCCCGGGTGGAGAGCGCCTGGACCGGCACCATGAGTTATGCCCGGCACCGCATGCCCCAGATCGGCCGCCTGCGCGAGGGGGTCTGGTACGGCCAGGCCTTCGGCGGCAGCGGCATGGGCACGACCACGGTGGCGGGCGAGCTGCTGGCCGAAGGCATCAGCGGGCAGGGCGACCGTTACCGCCTGTTCGAGCCCTTCGGTCTGGACTGGGCCGGCGGTCCCTTCGGCCGGATCGCCGCGCAGGCGATCTACTGGAGCGGACAGATGCAGGATGCCGCGGCCGCGCGGCGTGATCGCGCCCGCCGCCGGGCTTCAGCCGCCGCCTAGCACCGCCTCGAGAAGACGCCGGGTGTCACCGTAGGAATCGTTGTCCGGACCCTGGCGCGGGCCCGCGACGTTGAGCACGGCGATGGCGTGGCGTGCGATCCAGTCGCGCGTGCGCTCTGCCGCGCCTGCCTCATCGGGATGCACCACCAGGCAGGGCTTGCCGCGGCGCTGGGCAAAACGTTCCGTGATCGCCGTGCCGCCCGAAAGCGGCCGTTGCGCCACGATCAGCGTGCCGTCGCTGTCGCGCACGTTCCAGTCGGTGCGCTGGATGTAATCGGGTGTCGGGGTTTCCCGCAGGGGGTACCGCGCATCCAGCGGGCCGTCCTCGGCCCGCCGGCCCTCGGGACACCAGCCGCCGCATGCGATGCCGTGTTCCAGGGCAACGTCGAGCGCTGCGCGGTCGGCACCGGTCTGCCCGCCCGAGATGATCCGTTCGGGCAGGGTGCGGCGGGAAGCGGGGAAGGGTCTGCTCCTAGAGCAGGAACAGCGCCATCAGGATCAGCAGGATGATGAGGAAGACGCTCGAAATCTTCGTCATGCGCACGAAGCGGTGATAGGTGCCCAGAACCTGATCGTCCGAGCGCGTCCAGTCCGAAACCACGTGATTCATTGTCGTCCCCCAGCTCAAGAAGCCGAATTGTCGTGCGGCGTCGTGCCGCTTGGCAGGGTTTATAAGAGAAAGCGCACCCGATTGTGAAGCGCTTGCGCTAGCGATCGGCCTCGAAACCGTCGACCAACTGGTCGGCAACCTCCTTCTGCTGCGCGCTTAGCGTGTAGATGATGTCCTCGCGCGCACGCACGGACTCCAGATCCATGCGGCGGGCGGCCAGGGACCACCAGAAATAGGCGCGGAACATGTCCTGCGGCACGCCGTCGCCGGCATGGTAGAGGGCCCCCAGCGCGGCCTGGGAGGCGACATAGCCCTGGCGGCCGGCGATCTTCCACAGGCGTGCGGCCTCCGTGCTGTCGGGCGCCAGCCCCAGGCCGGAGCGGTAGAGCCTGCCAAGATTGTGAATGGCCCGGCTGTAGCCCAGGTCGGCGGCGCGCCGGTAGTTATCGGCCGCCAGTGCGGCGTCGCGTTCGGTGCCCCAGCCGTTCTGGCGGAGGAGACCCAGCAGGTTGAGCGCCCGGGCATCGCCGCGTTCGGCCAGCGGCGTCAGTTCCGCCAGGGCGCGGGCGAAGTCGCCGCCTGCCAGGGCATTCTCGGCGGCGCGATAGTCGGCAGCTGCGTGGCTCGACGGCAACGCGGCGGCCAGCGCGAAGAGTATTGCGATGCAAACACGGGCCATCGCCATCGTTCCTTGTCACGCCGAAGGGCCTATGATGACATCGAGCGTGTCGCGGCGCGACACTGCAGCTCTCAGTCCAAGCCATTCCAGCCGGATCGACATGCCAGTAACCTTCCGTTTGCCGTTTGTTGCCCTGCGCGTCTGCGTGCTCGTCCTGCTGCTGGGCGTGGCGGCATGGCAGGCCCAGGCCCAGCAGAGCACCGTGGCGGCCGGTGAGCAGGGCAGCGCTCAGGGCGGCGACGGCGGCACCATCACCACGGCAGAGCTCGACAGGTTGATTGCCACGCTGGAAAACGACAGCGAGCGGCAGGCCTTCATCGACAATCTCAAGGCGCTGGTCGACGGCCAGAAGGCGCTTGCGAGCGAAGACGACGGGGGCAGCAATCTTGTCGCGGGCATCGCCCGGCGCCTGGCCCATCTGGACGGGCAGGTGGAGCTTCTCGCCAGCGAGTTCGAGGATGGCCAGGCCATGCTCGACTGGCTTTCCGAGCAGGTCTCCGACCGGGAGCTGCGCAACGGCTGGATCAAGACGCTCCTGCAGATCGCCGTCGTGCTCGGCGTTGCGGCCCTTGCATGGCTGGGGTTCACGGTAGTCGTCCGCAAGCAGCTGCAAAGACTGGAGGGCCGAGGCCATGGCGGCTGGGCCGAGCGCATCCTGCTGGCTCTGGGCCGCGCGATGCTGCTGGTTCTGCCGATCGGCGCCTTTGCCGCAGCAGCTTACGTGGCCATGATGCTCATCGCGCCCGACGGCGTTGCGCGTATCGTCTGCGTCACGATCGCCAATGCCATCATCGTCGTGCGTCTTATCGGCGTCGCAGCGACCAGCCTGCTTTCGCCGTTTTCGCCGACCTTGCGCCCCCTGCCGCTGAACGACGAACAGGCAGCCTATCTCTTTGTCTGGGTCGTGCGGTTCGCACGGGTCGCCGTCTTCGGCTTCTTCCTCGTCAACCTGCTGGTGGCCCTTGGCCTGCCCGAGGGCAGTTCCGGCCTGCTGATGCGCATCGTCGGTCTGCTCCTGGCCGCCATGGCCGTCATGCTGGTGCTGCAATCGCACGACGCGGTTTCCGAATGGATCCGTAATCACCCGGGCGGGCATACCGCACGGATGCTGCGCAATCGCCTTGCCGACATCTGGCATGTCCTTGCCTGCATCGCGGTGGTGGCCGTGTATGTCGTCTGGGCGCTCAATGTCGACGGCGGCTTCATCTTCCTGCTTCGTGGTTTTGGCATCACGGCAGCGGCGATCTTCGGCGCGCTGCTGGGCGGCACCCTGCTGCGCCGGGGCGTCGAGCGTCTCTTCAGCCTGGGCGAGCTGATGCAGAGGCGCTTCCCCGGCCTGGAGCGGCGTGCCAACCGTTATGTCGCCGTCATCTCCGTGGTCCTCAACGTCTTCGTCTGGGGCTTTGCGCTCATTGTCGTGCTGGAGGCCTGGGGCGTGGGCACGTTTGCCTTCTTCATGACCCCGGAAGGCGGCGAGGTCATCTCGCGGTTCCTGGCCGTGATCATCGTGGCCGTCATCGCCGCCATCGTCTGGGAGGTCGGCGACGGGCTGATCTCGCGCACCCTGGCCAAGGGCGATGAACACGTCCTGACGCCGCGTCTCAAGACGCTGCTGCCGCTCGCGCGCAATGCCCTGATGGTGGCGATCTCAGCGATCGCGGTGATCACGGTGCTTTCCGAAATCGGCGTGAACATCGGCCCGCTGCTGGCCGGCGCCGGTGTGGTCGGCATCGCCATCGGCTTCGGCGCGCAGACCCTGGTGAAGGACATCATCACCGGCGCCTTCATGCTGTTCGAAAACCAGTTCACGGTGGGCGACTGGATCGATGCGGGCGGCAAGTCCGGCGGAGTGGAGAGCATCTCGATCCGCACCGTGCGCCTGCGCGACATCGACGGTTATGTGCATACCGTGCCCTTCGGCGAGATCACCGCGCTGACCAACATGATGCGCGACTTCGGTTATGCCGTGATCGATGTCGGCGTCGCCTACAAGGAGAACACGGACGATGTGCTGGAGGTGCTGAAGCAGGTCGACGCCGAGGCGCGCCAGGATCCGGAACTGGCCGAGCGGCTGATCGAGGAAATGCAGATCATGGGCGTGACGGAACTCGGCGATTCCGCGGTCACCCTGCGCGTCCGGGTGAAGACCGTCGCCGGTTATCAGTGGGGCGTGCGCCGCGAATACCTGCGCCGCATCAAGCTGAAGTTCGACGAGGTCGGGATCGAAATTCCGTTCCCGCACATGACGGTCTGGTTCGGCGAAATGAAAGGCAATGTGCCTCCGCCGGTCGCTCATGTCCGCATCGACGCCGAGACCATCCCGGACGCCCCGGAGAAGGAAAGCCCGACCGACAGCGAAGACGGCGGCGAACCGAAGACAAAGAACAGCGATATGCTGGCGCCCCCCGGCGAAGACGAGCGCACCTGATCAAGCGAAGCCGCATGGGAATGCGGGCCTGACCGCAAGTACTCTGCGCGATTGACATTTTGCCGATATCCGACATCTTGGTGTCGTAATCGACCTCATTCCGGGCGCGGCCATGGCACAGCCAAGGGTCTTCACCTACTACCTGGTGCCGAACTTCTCGATGATGGCCTTCACGGCTGCCGTCGAACCCCTGCGTTCGGCCAACCGCATGAGCGGCAGCCAGCTCTACAGCTGGCGGGTGATCTCCAAGGACGGCAATCCTGTACCGGCCAGCAACGGCCTTCAGGTGGTCGCCAACGCCTCGATCATGGAAACCGATTCCTGCGAGGCGCTGTTCGTCTGCGCCGGCATCGACGCCCATCGTTACGACGACCGGGCGGTCATGGCCTGGCTGCGCCGCATCGCGCGTCAGGGCGGCATTGTCGGCAGCCTCTGCACGGGGACACATCTACTGGCCCGCGCCGGTCTGCTCAACGGCTACCGCTGCACGATCCACTGGGAGGATCTGGAGAGTTTCGCCGACGAGAACCCGGAGCTTGAGGTCACCGACGACATCTTCGAGATCGACCGCAACCGGATCACCTGTTCGGGCGGCACTGCCGCGCTCGACCTGACGCTCCACATGATCACCATGGAGCATGGCGCCGAACTCGCGGGCAAGGTTTCCGAGCAGTTCATCCACGAGCGCATCCGCGAGGCCCACGACCACCAGCGCATGGCCCTGCAGAGCCGCGTCGGCGTCAGCGACCCGAAGCTGCTTTCGGCCATCGCCGAGATGGAGGCCAATCTGGAGGAGCCGCTGCCGCTGCCCGACATCGCCGACGCGGTGGGGCTTTGGACGCGCGAGCTGGAACGCCTGTTCGAGAAGCACCTGGGGCGCACGCCCTCGCGCTACTACCGGGAACTGCGCCTGCACCATGCCCGCCTGATGCTGATGCAGGGTTCGGCCTCGATCCTCTCCATCGCCCTTGCCGCGGGCTTCGTTTCGGCCTCCCATTTCAGCCGGCGCTACCGCGAGTATTTCGGGCGCACCCCGCGCGAGGAGCGTCGCGCCGCCGTCTGACCGGAGCTGCCGTGACCAACAACATCCCCGTCCACAACCCGCTCTTCCCGCCCTCGCTCGACTACGGCAGCGACGACGCCGAGGGGGTAAGTGTCCTCGTCGAGGTCGACGAGGCTGCGGTCCGCGGTCTGCTCGCCGACACACCCTTCGCCTTCGTTTCGGCCCATGCCTGGATCGAGATCATCGCCCTGCGCAGCGCCTGGGGCGTCGAACCGTTCTGCGGCGGCGGCGTTATCGTGCCGGCGCGTTACGGCGACACCCTGGGCGGCTACTACGCCTTTTGCTACATCGACACCGACGATGCCCTGGCCCTGGGGCGTGAACCTTTCGGCTATCCGAAGAAATATGCCCGCTCCCACGTTCAGCGCACGGGGCGCGCCGTCACCGCCTCCATGAAGCGCAAGGACGCGGTGATCGAGGTCTCCGTGATCGCGGGCGGTAAAACGGGCGAGGCGCCCGCGGTGCCGCGTTATCCCCACCTGCTGCTGCAGACCTTCCCCAGCGCGGAATCAGGCGAACCGCTGCTGACCCGCGTCATTGCGCGCGATACCGCCGCCACCTCCTCGATGGCAGTCGAGGCGGGCGAGGCCGCGGCGTCGGTCCTCGATGGTCCCGGCGGCAACGAACTCGCCTGGATGCGGGGTTGCCGCGCGGTCGCGGGAAGTTATGCGCGCGGATCCTTTCGCGGCGCCCTCGGCACGGTGCTCGGCACCGAACAGATCGGCGGCGAGCTGCGCGACGCCCTGCGCGCGGAAGCCGCGCAATAGGGCTCAGGCCCGGAACAGGTCCTTCGGGTTGCCCATCTCGTAGTAGCCGAGCACGCCGTTGCCGCGGCCCGTGCCGTCGTAGACGTCGAAGCCCAGCAGTTCCTGGGCGCGTTCGGGCATGGCGGCGACCTGTTCCACGGTGAGGTTGAGGTAGCAGTTCTCCACCGGGCGCAGCCAGCCGGCGCAGTAGGAGACCGAGAGGCCGCGGCGGATGCTGTCGGAGGTGCTGGTGCCCCCGGCATGGATGGTCTCGCCGCCGAAGATCGCCACGGAGCCCGCGGGCATGGCGGCGGGTACGATCTCGGACTCCATGGGCACGCGGCCCTTCGACCACAGGTGACTGCCGGGAACGACCAGGGTGGCGCCGTTGTCTGCGGTGTAGTCGGTGAGCGCGATCATGGCGTTGACGCAGAGCGAACCCATGCCCTGGATTGCCGTCGGCCAGGAGTTGTTGTCGGTGTGCAGGCGCTGGGCGGTCTCGCTCTTGCGGATCTCGATCAGCTCGGCGGCCGAGAGGATGTAGTCGGTGCAGACCGGCAGCAGCATGTGATCCATCACCGCCAGCAGGCGCGGATCGATCAGGGCGTCGATCAGGGCAGGGGTCTTGGCAGGAAGGCCCTGCAGGCGCACCGTGTGATGTCCCAGGAAATCGTCGAAGACGTCGACGCCCGTATAGGTGCGCTTGTGGTTGTCGATGAAGGGCTGAACCTCCTCGTTGTAGCGGGTGACCCAGGCCGGATCGAAGAAACCCTCGACGATGACGACGCCGGCCTCGTCCAGGGCGGCGCAGATCGCCTGCGGCTCGGCATTGCCCGCAAGACGGGTCAGTTCGGTCATGGCGGTGTTCCTCGTTCGGGTGCAGGGCCGCGGAGGGCATCGGGGATAGCCAAGCCTTGCAAAATGCTGGACAGTTGTCCAGTTCGCGGATGGCGTGCGCCCGCGAACCGGCTAGACTGCGACAGCGAACGGGAGGACAGGGTGGCGACGACAGCGCGCAAGCGGCCGGGGACCCAGCCGGAGATCAACGAATTCCGCCGCCTCAAGCTGATGGAGGCGACCATTGCACTGCTTGCCGAAAAGGGCGTGGCCGGCGCCACGGTGCGTGCCATCACGGCTGCTGCCGGCACCAGCCACGGGCTGATCGGCCACTACTACGCCAACAAGGACGAGCTGCTGGTCGCCGCGCTGGACCACCTGTTCACGACCGTGGGCAAGGAGATCGCCCAGCAGGTTGCGCGCGCGGGGGAGGACCCGGTGGTGCGCCTGAAGGCCGTGCCCAAGGCGATGTTCTCGGCCCAGGTCTTCACGGAGACGTCCCGCTCGGCCTTCCTCGCCCTGTGGCACGAGGTGCGCTTCAACAAGGCGGTGCGCGACGCCAACCGGCAGCTCTATGTCGGCTACCGCAACCGCTCGCTCAACCATTTCCGCGAGGCTGCAGCCAGGCTCGGCAGGGAGATCGACGCGGAGGGCGCGGCGACGGGCCTCATCGCCCTGATCGACGGCCTGTGGCTGGAACTTTCCATCGGCGCGGGTTCGACGACGCGGCAGAAGGCCGTGGCCCTGTGCCACGACTACATCGACCACCAGCTCGGGATCGCCCCCGGCGGTGCGCAGCGCACCGCCGGTTGACGAAAGCGCCTACTGCGCGGCCTCGTCGCGCGAACCCCGGCCTTCGCGGCGGCGGCGACGGCGGCCGCCATCCTCGACATCGGCTGCCGAGAACTTCGGTTCGGGCAGGGTGACGACCTTGGTCAGGTTGGGGTAGCTGGCGGTCTTGTGCGGGATCGCCATGGCGTCGACGAAGTGCTCCTGGAACTTCGGCTCCACCGCGGTCTCGATCTTCTCGATGCGGCGGACCTGTTCCTCCAGCTCCCTGCGCAGCTTGCCGTTGAGCAGGGCGATGCGCGCGCCGGTGCCCGCGGCATTGCCCGCCGAGCCGACCTTGGAGAGGTCGCAGTCGGGAATCATGCCCAGCAGCATGGCGTACTTGGTGTCGATGTGGCTGCCGAAGGCGCCGGCGAGCGTGATGCGCTCCACCGTTTCGATGCCCATGTGGTCCATCAGCAGGCGTGCGCCGGCATAAAGCGCGCCCTTGGCGAGCTGAATCTGGCGCACGTCGTTCTGGGTGATGGTGATGGTCTGCTCACCCTCGTGCAGGACGTAGGCGAAGGTGCGGTCCTGGGCGATGATGCGCGGCGTGCGGCTGGCCATGCTGCCGTCGATCACGCCGTCGGTGGTGATGAGGCCCGCCAGATACATCTCGGCCAGCACCTCGATGATGCCCGAGCCGCAGATGCCGGTGGGGCGGGCGTCGAAACCTTCCTCATTGGACCAGCGGTCGTCACCGATCACCTTGAAGCGGGGCTCGAGGGTTTCGGGATCGATGCGCACGCGCTCGATGGCGCCCGGCGCCGCGCGCTGGCCCGAACTGACCTGCGCGCCCTCGAAGGCGGGGCCAGTGGGCGAGGAGGCGGCGAGCAGGCGGTTCTTGTCGCCCAGCACGATCTCGGCATTGGTGCCGACATCGACGATCAGCGTCATCTCGTCGGACTTGTAGGGCATCTCGCAGAGCACGACGCCCGCGGCATCGGCGCCGACATGGCCCGCGATGCAGGGCAGCACGTAGATGCGCGAGCCGGGGTTGAGATAGAGATCGATGTCGCTGGCCAGCATGATGGTGGCGTCGTCGGTCGCCAGGGCGAAGGGGGCAAAGCCCAGCGGCGTGGGATCGAGGCCCAGCACCAGGTGGTGCATCACCGGATTGCCCGCGATCGTCACCTCCATGATGTCGGCGATCGGCACGCGCGCCTCTGCGGCAACCTCCTGGGCGAGATCATTCAGCGCGTCGCGCACGGCGCGCGTCATCAGCTCGGCGCCGCCCTCGTTCATCATGGCGTAGCTGACCCGGCTCATCAGGTCCTCGCCGAAGCGGATCTGCGGGTTCATGCGCCCGGCCGAGGCCAGGACCTCTCCGGTCAGCAGGTCGCAGAGATGCATGGCGATGGTCGTGGAGCCGACATCGGTGGCAAGGCCATAGACCTTGTCGTGGAAGCCCGGACGAATGTCGACGATGCGCTTGCCGCGGCGGACCATCACGGTCGCCTTGTAGTCGCCGTCTTCCAGGGTCTTGTGCAGCTTGCGCAGGACATGGACATCGACGCCGTTGATGTCGACGCCCCAGGTCTCCTTCAGGGCGGTCTCAAGGCGGCGCAGGTGGGCGGCCGGCTCGTTCATGTCCGGCGGCGCGATCTCCACGTACATCGGGCGCACCACGGGATCGAGCTCCACGGCGCGGGCCTCGGCGCGCTTGCGCACGATCTGGCGGTGCATCTGGCTTTCGGCCGGCACGTCGACCAGGAGGTCGCCGCCGATGCGCGCCTGGCAGGAGAGGCGGCGGCCCTCGGCCAGGCGCCCGTCGCCCCGCTGGCGCTGTTCAGCGTCGGTGAACGGCGTCAGGTGGTCGTTGGTCGAGACGATGCCGTGCTTGGCGAACTCGCCGTCGCCGATGTTGACCTGGCAGCGGGTGCAGATACCGCGCCCGCCGCACACCGAATCCAGGTCGACGCCCAGTTCGCGGGCAGCCTGCAGCAGCGGCGTGCCGCGCTTGAAGCGGCCACGCCGGCCCGAGGGGGTGAAGACGACGAGCGGATCTTCACTCACGACCGGCGGCGTCCTTCCCGGCGCTTTGCGCGGGCTTCGGAGATGGCGCCGCCCTGGTTGCCATGGCCCGAGTTGAGCGAGATCCAGGTGCGGCAGTTCTTGTCGACGCCGTTCATCACATCAGCCGCGCGCAGGGCCGACATGATCTCGGGCTCCAGCGGGTTGGTGATGGCCGAGGTCATGCCGCTGGCCGCCGCCATGGTCAGGAACGCGGCGTTCAGCGCCGGGCGGGCGGGCAGGCCGAAGGAGATGTTGGAGGCGCCGCAGGTGGTGTTGACCTTCAGCTCCTCGCGCAGGCGGCGGATGATCTGGAAGGCGGTGCGGCCGGCCTGGCCGATGGCGCCGATCGGCATGACCAGCGGGTCGACGACGACGTCGCAGGGCTTGATGCCGTAGTCCTGGGCGCGCTCGACGATCTTCTTGGCCACTGCATAACGCACGTCCGGATCCTCGGAGATGCCGGTCTCGTCGTTGGAGATGGCGACCACCGCGGCGCCGTACTTGGCGACCAGCGGCAGGACCACTTCCAGGCGCTCTTCCTCGCCCGTGACGGAGTTGACCAGCGCCTTGCCCTCATAGGCTTCCAGGCCCTTTTCCAGGGCGGCGACGATCGAGCTGTCGATGGAGAGCGGGATGTCGGTCAGCGACTGCACCAGCTTGATCGAGTCGTAGAGCATCTGCGGCTCGTCGGCCAGGGGCACGCCGGCGTTGACGTCCAGCATGTGGGCGCCGGCCTCGACCTGGGCGATGGTGTCGGACTGCACGCGGCTGTAGTCGCCCGCGGCCATCTCCTCGGCCAGCTTCTTGCGGCCCGTGGGGTTGATGCGCTCGCCGATCACCGTGAAGGGGCGGTCGAAGCCGATGACGACGGTCTTGGTCGCCGAACTGATAACGGTCTCGGTCATGACGGAACCCTGAACCTCTGTTGCATGTAGTGTGGAATGACGGGGTTGACGGAATGGGGCTTGCGATCGCGCAGCACACCCGATTCCGAGATGATCTCTGCCACCGACTCCTCCTGACGGTAAGCCATCAGGTGGATGCCGGAAACGCCCTCGATCTCCCTGATCTCCTGAATCAGGTCGATGCACAGGCGTTTGCCTTCCTCCTTCTGCTTCGCCGCGCCCTCCAGCCGGGCCACGATGCTGTCGGGGATATGTACGCCGGGGACGTTCGAGCGGATCCAGCGCGCCGCCTTGGCCGAGGCCAGGGGGCCGACACCGATCAGGATGAAGCACTTCTCGTGCAGGCCCATGTCGCGCACGCGCTCCATGTAGGCCTTCAGCATGGGGATGTCGTAGCAGTACTGGGTCTGCACGAACTGCGCCCCGGCGGCGATCTTCTTGGCCAGGCGCAGGGGGCGGAAGTCATAGGGCTGGGCGAAGGGATTGGCCGCCGCGCCGATGAAGATGTCGGGCGCCTTGTCGAGCTTGCGGCCGGAGGCAAAGCGGCTCTCATCGCGCATCGTTCGGATGGTCTCGAGCGTGGCCATGCAGTCCATGTCGAACACCGGCTTGGCCTCTGGGTGGTCGCCGCACTGCACGCCGTCGCCGGTCAGGCACAGGATATTGGCCACACCCATGGCAGAGGCGCCGAGCACATCGCCCTGGATGGCGATGCGGTTGCGGTCGCGGCCCGAGATCTGCATCACCGGGGCATAACCCACGCGGGTCAGCAGCGCGCAGACGCCCACGCTCGACATGTGGCAGTTGGCGCCTGAACCGTCGGTGGCGTTGATGGCGTCGACCCAGCCGTCGAAGATCGCCGCGCGGTCGAAGACATCCACGGGATCGGCGCTGTCGGGCGGCGACAGCTCGGCGGTGACGGCGAATTCACCGGCGCGCAGGATGCGCTCCAGGCGGCCGCGGGAGCTGTGGCCGGGCAGGGGCTCAAGCGGGGCTGCCGGGTCGATCGGACCCGGATCGCGCATCTCGGGAAAGGCGGGACCGTCGTTGAGCGGGCCGGTGCCGAGGCCTTCTTCGCCTTCGGTGGTCATGCCGCCGTCCTCGCGCTGGAGGCCGGCCGAGGCAGGCTGCCGTCCTTGACCTGGCGGATGATGCGCAGCCAGGAGGACTTGCCCTTGAGCTGGTTGTCCACGGGAAGCTGCACGTCGAGGATGTTCTCGCTCATCATGCGCTGGGCGCCGGCCCAGGCCTGGACCCAGACGCAGGGCATGTCCGGCTTGACCTCGCAATGACCGTTGGCGCGCACGCCGCCGCAGGGACCGTTGCGCAGGTTCTTCGGGCAGTTCATCGGGCAGGACATGCCGGTCGAGGAGAGCGCGCACTGGCCGCACATCTGGCAGTCGAACATGGCGCCCTTGATGACGTGCTCGACGGCCGCCACCGGCTTCTCCAGCCGGTCGTAGCCGATGCGGCGCACGACCGGTTCCATGGCGACGATGGCGCCCTGAAACAGGTCGTAGAGGCGCATCAGGCCTCTGGCGTTGCGAACGGACCAATGACGAACGGCGCGCATGGGCACCACTCCCGGAAAGCGCGGCCGGCTAGCCGCGCAGCTTGTATTCGGTCAGGGTCTCGGCGATGGCCTTCTCGCCGCGCGGCGCCATCAGATGGGCGCCGCTGATGCCCTTGATCTCCTTGAACTGCTCGACCAGCTCGGCGCAGATCTTGCGGCCTTCGGCCTTCTGGTCCTCGGCCCCTTCCATGCGCGCGATGACCGCGTCGGGGACATGGACGCCGAAGAGGTTCTCGGTCATCCAGCGGGCCGACTTCGCCGAGATCAGCGGGCCGACGCCGACGATGAAATGCGCCTGCTCGGTGATGCCGGCATCGTTGAGCACGGCCATGTAACGCTTCAGGACCTCGATGTCGTAGGCGAACTGGGTCTGGAAGAAGTCCGCACCGGCGTCGATCTTGCCCTGCAGGCCCGTCGGCTTGAAGTTCGCATCGGGATCGCGGGGCGTATCGGCGGCCCCGATCAGCAGGCCCGGGGCAGGGTTGATCTCGCGGCCCGAAGGCAGCTTGCCCTCGTCGCGCAGCATGCGCGCCATCGACATCAGGCCCTTGCTGTCGACGTCCTCGACGGGCTTGGCATCGGGCTGGTCGCCGTTGGTGATGGCGTCGCCGTGCAGGCACAGGATGTTGGGGATGCCCATGGCCGGGGCGCCGATGAACTCGCCCTGGATGGCCAGGCGGTTGCGGTCGCGAACGGTGAACTGCAGCACCGGCTCGATGCCGTTCTTGGCCATGATCGCCGCACAGGCGAAGGCCGACATGTGGCTGCGGGCGCCGGCGCCGTCGGTGACGTTGACCGCGTCGACCAGGCCCTTCAGGCAGCCGACCTTGTCCATCACGCTCTGCTCGTCGGCGCCGTCCGGCGGCGTCGTCTCGGCGGTGATGACGAACTCGCCGCGCGCCAGCTTGGCCTCGAGATTCCCCTTGGTCTTCATCGCTCTCGTCCCCTGTCTCACTCGGCCGGCTTCAGGCCGCCGTTCTTGATGTAGGCGACGAGCACGTCGTCGCTGTATTCGGCATCCAGCCTGTTGGCCAGGGCCTCGGCCTCGGCCTCCAGATCGTCGCCGCAGGCGATCGGCTCGCCGCGGCGCCAGTGCTCCAGATAGGAATCGGTGTCGCGCAGCTTGGCGCGCATCGCCGACTGGTCGATGGATTTCTCGAAACGCTCGGGCAGCACGCGCTTGGCCGTGGTGCGCCCGGCCTTGGCGATGACCTGGGCGGGGATGTCGCGCCAGTAAACGATCGTCAGGGTTGCCATCAGTGCTGTGCTCCCGCCGCCTGTGCCTTTGCGAGCAGGGGGGAAAGGCCCCCGTAGCCCGTGAACCGGTATTCGAAGCGCAGGCCCAGGCGCTGTGCCGCCGCTTCGGCCAGGCTGCGTATCCCGGCATCCTCCGTCTGGGCCAGCAGGATCAGACGCGTGTAGTTGCCGAAATACATGGGCATCAGCTCGGGATGCCGGTCGATGCCCATGCCCTTGATCACCAGGGTCTCGAAATGCTTGGCCAGATAGTCGGTCAGATAGAACGTGCCCGGCTCGGCATCATGAAGATCGAGAAATTCCTGTTCGCCGGCGAAGAACTGATAGCAGTGGGCGCCGCCGATGCGCTCCACGCCCTCTTCCTCCAGCACCGCATCCAGCATTCCGCCGGTGCCGCAGTCGCCATAGGCCACGAAGATGTGGTCATAGCGCTCCCGCGCGGCCCTGATCTTTTCGCGCACGGCTTCGGGAATGCGCTCCGGGTGGTTGTGCCAGCTAGCAGGCAGGCACTCCACGTCGAGCGCGTCCCAGCCGTTGGCGCGGACCAGGGCCATGATCTCCCAGGCCAGCGCGCCGCAGGCAATGACCAGGCTGCGGTCGCGCTGTGCCATCAACTCAGTTGGCGGCGCCGGCCGAGTTGGACTTGCGCTTCTCGGCGACCATGGTCTTGGCCGTTTCGACCGCCACCGCCGCATCGCGGCAATAGGCATCGGCGCCGACGCTGTTGGCAAAGGCCTCGTTCAGCGGCGCGCCGCCGACCAGGACCATGTAGTCGTCGCGCAGGCCGCGCTCCTTCAGGGTGTCGATGACCACCTTCATGTAGGGCATGGTGGTCGTCAGCAGGGCCGACATGCCGAGGAAGTCGGGCTTGTGCTCCTCGAGCGCCGCCAGATAGGCGTCGGCGTCGTTGTTGATGCCGATGTTGTGGACGTCGAAACCGGCGCCCTCCAGCATCATGCCGACCAGGTTCTTGCCGATGTCGTGGATGTCGCCCTTGACGGTGCCGATCACGATGGAACCCTGCTTGGGCGCGCCGGTTTCGGCGAGCAGCGGACGCAGGATGGCCATGCCGGCCTTCATCGAGTTGGCCGCCAGCAGCACTTCCGGCACGAACAGGATGCCGTCGCGGAAGTCGATGCCGACGATGCGCATGCCCTCGACCAGCGCCTCGGTCAGGACCTTGTAGGGGGTCCACTCGCGCGCGAGCAGGATGTTGACGCCTTCGCAGACCTCTTCGGCCAGGCCGTCGTAGAGGTCCTCGTGCATCTGCTGCACAAGCTCGTCGTCGTCGAGAGTATTGAGGTCGAGATCCTCTTCGTCGGCCATGGCAGGCTCCCGCTATAGCGTGCTTCGGGCCCCTTTGCCCGGTGCGAGACGTAGTTCCGCAACGCCCGCCCCGGCTAATATGATCGCGACACGCAGTGTCGTGATCGCGACAGAGCCGGCGCATTCATGGGGCCATTGGGAGAAATCGTTACAAATGTGGCCTCCGGGCACGGAATCCACGGGGCAAGACACCTTTTGACAGTGTGCGTCACGCGGCCTGAAAGTGCCGTCCGGCGTGGTTCGGGGAGAACACCAGATGGCGGCTACGGAACAGGCGGGCAGGCGCGGCGGCCGCGCGGCGCGGCGGGCCGAACGGATCGGCGGGCCGATTGTCCAGAAGCGCTACATCACGCGCGAGATTCCCGTCTACGAACTGCTCGACGAGGACGGTGTCGAATTGCTCCACGACACCTCCATGACCATCCTTGAGGAGGTCGGCATCGACTTCCGCGACGAGGTGGCGCTCGCCCAGTGGAAGGAAGCCGGCGCCGATGTCCGGGGCGAGCGTGTGCGCATCCCCCGCGAACTGATCGCCGAAAAGCTGGCGCTGATCCCGGAGCAGTACACCCAGCACGCCCGAAACTCCGACCGCAACGTGGAGATCGGCGGCAAGAACACGGTGTTTGCCCCCACCTTCGGCTCGCCCTTCGTGCGCGATCTCGACAACGTGCGCCGCTACGCCACGCTCGAAGATCTGCAGAACTTCATCAAGCTGACCTACATGACGCCGGTGCTGCACCATGGCGGCGGCATCATCTGCGAACCCATCGACGTGCCGGTGCCCAAGCGTCACCTCGACATCATCTACAGTCACATCAAGTACTCCGACAAACCCTTCATGGGCGTGCAGTCCGCACCCGACCGGGCCTACGATTCCTGCAAGATGGTAGAGATCCTGTTCGGCAAGGAATTCGTCGCGCAGAACACCGTGATGACCTCGGTGGTGAACTGCAATTCGCCGCTGGTCTGGGATGCCTCGATGCTGGGCTCCCTGCGGCACTACGCCCAGCACAACCAGGCGGTGCTCATCACGCCCTTCATCATGGCCGGCGCCATGGCACCGGTCGCCACCGCGGGCGCGGTCGCCCAGCTCAATGCCGAGGTCACGGCGGGCCTGGCCTACAGCCAGCTCGTCAAACCCGGCGTGCCGATGGTCTATGGCAGCTTCCTGGCGACCGTCTCCATGCAGTCGGGTGCACCGATGATGGGCACGCCCGAGACCCTGCAGATGATCTATTGCGTGGGCCAGCTGGCGCGCCGCTACAAGGTGCCGCTGCGTTCGGGCGGCATGCTCAACGGTTCCAAGGTTGCCGACGCCCAGGCGGCCTACGAGTCCATGCAGACCATGACCGCTACCCTGCTGGCCGGTACCAATTTCGTGCTGCATTCGGCGGGCTGGCTGGAGGCGGGGCTCTCGGCCGGCTACGCCAAGTTCATCATGGACTGCGAGCAGATCGCCATGCTCCAGACCTTTTCCAAGGCCATCGACCTTTCCGAGAACGGCCTGGGGCTGGAGGCGGTGCGCGAGGTCGGCCCCGGCAACCATTATCTCGGCTGCGCCCACACCCGGCGCAACTATCTCAACGGCTTCTTCATCCCCGAACTGGCCGACAACAACAGCTTCGAGCAGTGGGAGGCCGAGGGTTGCCGCACCCTCGATGAACGCGCCGCGGCCACCGCCAAGTGGCGCCTGTCCCAGTACCAGCCGCCCGATCTTGATCCCGGCATCGACGAGGCGCTGCAGGCGTTCATGGCCGGGCGCAGGGCAGAACTTCCCGACCTGGTGAGCTAGACCGTTCACGGCTGCAATTTCGCTGGCGCAGTTCCGCTTCCTGCGCGCAATCTCGCCGCCGTGCCGGGAGGGCAGCAATGGCGATTTCGACAAACAGGACGACCGTCCGGTACGCGGTCGACGACATCGATGTTGCAGACGCCTTTTACGAGCGCCTGCTGAAGCGCGAGGCGGATGCGCGCAGCGGCGAGGATTGCATCGCCTGGCAGCTTGAACCGGGCCTGCGGCTTGAGCTCAAGGAAGGCCTTGCGGCCGGCGATGCCGGGCCCGTGCATCTTGCCGTCCCCGATATCGAGGCGGCGCGCGCATACCTCAATGAGGCTTTCGGCCTCGAGACGGCCCCCGCCAGGCGTGCCGAGGACGGTGCGCTGATTTGTGACTTCTCCGACCCCTTCGGCAACGCCCTGGGCTTTCGTCAGGCGTCCGCGACATGACAGCCGCCGCGATCCTGACCGAGCCGAAACCGGAAGGTTACCTGCGCGGTGTCCTGCTGGTCGGTGCCGCCGGTCTGGTGTGGAGCCTGGGCGGGCTCTTCTTCCGCATGGTGGAGGAGGCGGGCATCTGGCAGGTCGTCGCCTGGCGCACCGGCTTCCTGTGCGTCTCCATGCTCGCCTTCGTCCTCTGGCGCTACCGTGGCAAGACCCTGGCGGCGTTCACGCGCATGGGCCGCTGGGGCATCATCGGTGCGCTGGGCATCGGTGCGGCCAACACCATCTTCATGTTCTCGCTGCAGCACACCTACGTCGCCAACACCCTGCTGATGCTCAGCGCCTCGCCGGTCATCTCCGCGATCATCGCCTGGGTCCTGCTGCGCGAACGGGTACGCCGCGCCACGTTGCTGGCCATGATGGGCGTCGCTCTGGGCGTGGGCGTGATGGTTTCGGGCGGCCTCGGCACCGACCGCTGGCTGGGCGACGTGCTGGCGCTCTTTACCGTCACCGCCTTTGCCTTCGTCGTCATCGCCGTGCGCGCCGGGCGCAATGTCGACATGATGCCCTGCGTCGCCCTGGGCGGGTTCGTCGCCTGCTGCTTTTCCACCTTCATGGTGTTCCTGCAGGGCGAAACCCTGGCGGTATCGACCAACGACCTGTTCTGGTGCGCCATGATGGGCGTCGTGCAGATCACCGGCGGCATGGTGCTGTTCATCATCGGTTCGAAGAACCTGCCGGCGGCCGAACTGGCGCTGCTCTCCCTCACCGAAGTGATCTGCGGCCCGATCTGGGTCTGGCTGGTGGTCGGCGAAGTGCCGGTCCAGGCGACCTTCTGGGGCGGCGGCATCGTGCTTGCCGCCATGGTGGGCAATGCGCTGTCGGGCATGCGTCGGCGTCATCCGCTGCCGCAGGTCTGACTCAGGCGCGCACGACCACCAGCCCGGACTCGATGTCGCTGATCCACACCGCCATGGAGACCAGGGGCTCGTCCGCCGTCTTCATGGCGTGGCGCATGCCGGCGGTGTGCAGGATGACGTCGCCGGGATAACGCTCGATCCAGGGCTCGCCGCCGCGCTTCCACAGAGCCTTGCCGGAGATCACGTAGTAGATCTCGATCGCCTTGTGGGCATGGTCGGGATAGGTGACATTCGGGCCCTGCACCGTATAGCTGATGCCGACCTTGTCGGAGACCGCGTAGCAGCCCTGCGCCCAGCGCGCCGATCCGCTGATCGACATGAAGGCGTAATCGGCCGTGAAGGCCTCCATGCCCGGTTCGTTGGGATAGGCGTTCGTGCCGCTGGTCCAGTTGCCGTAGGGCGCCGCGTCGATCAGGCAGTCGAGCACGGCGCCCGCATGGGGGTGGCGCACGGCACGCGGCTTCAGGTGCCGCTCCAGCACGGGATGACCCGTGGGTTTCGCATCGCCTGCAAACTCCAGCGCGTGCATGCCCTGGACCGCCAGGTCGAGTTCGGCACGATACGCAAAGGGCTGAGCCGCGGCGGCACGCAGCGCAATGGCCGAAAGTTCGGCGAGCGTCTTGAAGCTGGCTTCGGTCATTGCTGTTGGGCCTTTCATGTCGCGGCCCGCGCAAGCTAGGCTGTCTGCCGCCCTCCCGACAACAGGCTGGCCCTCCATGACGTCGCCTTATCCCCATCTCTTTGCGCCGCTGGCCCTGCGCGGCCTCACCCTGAAGAACCGCATCGTCTTTGGCGCGCACACGGCGAACATGAGTGAGGAGGGCATCCCGGGCGAGCGGCATCTGGGCTACTACCGCGAGCGCGCCCGCGGCGGTGCGGCGATGATCGTGGTCGAGCCGGTGCCCGTGCATCGCACCGCCGTCATCATCCGCGGCAACTTCCTGCACGACAGCGATGCCGTCATCCCGCATTTCCGCCGCATCACCGAGGAGGTGAAGAGCCACGGTGCGGCGATCATCCAGCAGCTCTACCACGTCGGCGCCCACGGCGACTGGGACAACAGCTTCGCCGAGAACTGGTCGCCCTCGGGCCTGCCGTCGATGTTCGACAGCGACGGCAGCCACGCCATGACCGACCGCGAGGTCGAGGAGGTGATCGAAGGCCATGTCGCCGCTGCCCGCCGTGCGAAGGAGTCGGGCTTCGACGGCATCGAGATCATGGCGGCCTATTCGGCGCTGATGGAGCAGTTCTGGTCGCCCATGACCAACCGGCGCGAGGACCGCTGGGGCGGCAGCTTCGACAACCGCATGCGGTTTTCGACCGAGATCTACAGCCGCATCCGCAAGGCCTGCGGCGACGATTTCGTCTGCGGCCTGGCCGTCGCCATCGATCCCGGCGCCGCAGTGGTGCAGGACATCGAGGCGCTGGAAGCCGCCGTCTCCTGGCACGACGAACGCGCGCTCATCGACTACGTCACCCTGGGCCGGGGCAGCTATTGGGGCTTCTCCAACATCATCCCGCCGGTCTTCGAGCAGGCCATGAAGGGCGAGGAGTTCTCCGGCCGCCTCAAGGCCGTGTGCAAGCACGCCCGCGTGCAATGCGAGGCGCGCGTCAAGACGCCCGCGAACGGCGAGCGCATCGTCGCCGAGGGGCTGGCCGACATGGTCTCCATCGTGCGCGGCCAGATCGCCGATCCGCATCTGGCGAACAAGGCCGCGGCGGGCAAGGCGGAGACCATCCGGCCCTGCATCTCCTGCAACCAGCAATGCATCGGCAGGCGGCGGCGCGACTACTGGATCTCCTGCCTCGTCAATCCTTCCGCCGGGCGCGAGTTCGAGTGGGGCGGCGACCGTTTCGAGACCGCTGCAAAGCCGGGCAGCGTGCTGGTGGTGGGCGGCGGCCCGGCCGGCATGGAGGCCGCGCGCGTCGCCGCCGAGCGCGGCCACACGGTGACACTCGCCGAAGCCGGCGACCATCTCGGCGGCAGCTGGCGCCTTGCCGCGCGCCAGCCGATGCGCAACGAGATCGAACCCCATCTCGACTGGTACCGCAGCGAACTGGCGCGCCTGGGCGTGGAGGTCCGCACGGGCCGCGCCATGGATGGCGACGCCGTGCGCGCCTTCGGCGCCGACCATGTCGTCATCGCCACGGGCGCGCGGCCGCCGCTGACCGGCTACCAGCGCTGCCTGCCGGAGGTCGACAGCCTGCCCGGCGTCGAACTGGGCAATGTCTGTTCGATCAACGATGTGCTCTCCGGACGCGTGGTTCCCGGCCACAACGTGCTGGTGATCGATGATCTGGGCGGCGCCTGGCAGGGGCCGGGCACGGCCCTGAAGCTCGCCGAGGCGGGCCATGCCGTCACCATCGTCACGCGCGATGCCTATGTCGCCATGGATGCCGCGCGCGGCGCCAGCGACAAGGCTATCCGCAAGGGGCTGGCCAGGGCAGGGGCGCAGATGCGTCCGGCGAGCGCGGTCATGCGCTGGCTGGGCGATGCCGCCACCATCCGCCATCTCCCCAGCGGTGCGGAAGAAACCCGGCCCTTCGACACGCTGGTCCTGGCCGAAACACCCAAACCCGACGATGCGCTGTTCCGTGCGCTGGACGGGATGCCGGGTCTCCATGCCGCGGGCGACTGCATCGCCTTTCACTTTGCCTCCGGCGCCATCTACGACGGCCGCCGCGTCGCCATGACCTTGTGAGGGCGCTCCCGTGAGCCAGCACTTTCCCCATCTCTTCCAGCCGCTGAAGCTGCGCCATGTCACCCTGCGCAACCGGCTGACCTTCGGTCCCCATCTGGCCAACATGAGCCACGAAGGCCTGCCCGGCGCGCGCCACCTCGGCTACTACCGCGAGCGCGCCAAGGGCGGCGTCGGCCTCATCGTGATGGAGGGCCAGTCGGTCGAGGAACACGGCGGCCTGACGCGCGGGCGCCTGCGCCTGTCCGACGAGATCATCCCCGGGCTCAAGGCCATCGGCGAGGCGGTCCATGCCGAGGGGGCCGCCATCGTCCAGCAGCTCAACCATTCGGGCCAGCACGCCGACTTCGACAACTCCTGGGAATCCAACTGGTCGCCCTCCGGGCTGCCTTCGATGAAGGATCACGCGGGCAGTCACGCCATGAGCGATGCCGAGGTCGAACACGTCATCGACCGTTACGTCGAGGCCGCCCAGAGGAGCCATCGGGCAGGGCTCGACGGCAACGATCTGCTTGCCGCCTACAACGGCCTTGCCGACCAGTTCTGGTCGCCGCTGACCAACCGGCGCGACGACCGCTGGGGCGGCTCCATCGAGAACCGCTGCCGCTTCACCGCGACGATCCTGGAACGCATCCGCAAGACCTGCGGGCAGGACTACATCATCGGCCTCTCGATCTCCGGCGACGATCTGACAAAGCGCGGGCTGCCGCTGGAGGAGATGCAGAGGATCGTCGCCTGGCACGACGAGCGCGGCCTGATGGACTACGTCTCGGTGGGCACCGGCAGCTTCTACGACTTCTCCCAGATCATCCCGACCTTCATGTACGACCAGATGCTGGGCCCGCCGCTCGCCCAGGCGATCAAGTCCGTGGTGAAACATGCGCGCGTCCAGGCCGAAAGCCATATCCGCACGCCCGCCCAGGCCGAGACGGTGCTGGCCCAGGGCATGGCCGACATGGTCTCCATCGTGCGCGGCCAGATCGCCGATCCGCACATGGCCAACAAGGCCAGGGAGGGCAGGGCCGAGGACGTGCGCCCCTGCATCTCCTGCAACCAGATGTGCTGGGGCCGCCGGGCGCGCGATTACTGGATCTCCTGCCTCGTCAATCCTTCCGCAGGGCGCGAATGGGAATGGGGCGGCGACGGCGGCGTCAGTCCTGCGAAGAAGCCCAAGCGGGTGCTGGTGGTGGGTGGGGGCCCGGCGGGTCTTGAGGCCGCGCGTATCGCGGCCGAGCGCGGGCACCGGGTCACGCTGGTCGAGAAGTCGCAGCGCCTGGGTGGCCAGTTCGCCCTTGCCGCGCGCCAGCCGCGCCGCGGCGCCATCGGCGATCTGCTGGCCTGGTACGGTGATCAGCTCACCAAGCTTCAGGTCGAGGTGCGCATGGGCACGGAGATGACCAGGGACCAGATCAAGGCGGGCGACTGGGACGAGGTGATCGTCGCCACCGGCTCGGTCCCCGCGCGCGACGGCTATCAGCGCTCCATGCCCTTCCGCGAGAGCCTGCCGGGCGTCACACAATCCAATGTCTTTGCCATCGACGACGTGCTGGAGGGCGAGGCGGCTTTGGGCCATCGCGTCCTGGTGCTGGACGACCTCGGCAACTGGAAGGCCGCGGGTACGGCCCTGCTGATGGCCGAGCAGGGTCATGCCGTCACCATCGCCACGCGCCATCCCATGATCGCGCCCGAACTGGTGCGTCCCGCCGCCGTCGCGCCGCTCAACCAACGCATGGCGCAACTGAAGATCGACCAGATGGTCGAGGTCAGCCTGCTCTCCTGGGAGGGCACCACGGCGACCTTCAAGTCGTCGCTCGACGGCGAAGTCGAGACGCATGAGTTCGACAGCCTTGTGCTCGCCACCGTCAACCGTGCCGAACGCGCGCTCTTTGACGCACTGGAGGGGCAGGAGGGGCTGTCGCTCCATGCCATCGGCGACGGCCTTGCCCCGCGCAAGGCCGCGGCCGCGATCTACGAGGGACGCAAGCTGGCGCTGGAGATTTAGGGACACCCGTTCATCCGCCGTACCGGCAGGTCGCCGGTGCGGATGGCGGCGATGACAGGAGAGGGAACAGAGATGGTCAAGGCGGTTTCGGAATATCTCAAGGGCGCGGTGGAGGTTCCCTCCAGCCGCACGCTGGTGATCGTGGGGGCGCAGGTGCCGGTCGATCCGCGCAAGGGCACGCCCGAGGACATCGCCGGGCAGGCGGCGCTGGTCTGGGCCGGTGTGCGCGACGCGCTGGCCGAAAAGCATCTGGAAACCCGCCACATCGTCGCCATCGAGACCGACCTTGCCGACCGCGCCGATCTGGTTGCCGCGGCGGAGGAGGAAAAGCGCCATGTCCGCCACCATGTCGCGCGCACCGTTCGGATTGCCGGACTGGCCGACCCGGCCTGGCGCCTGCAGGTATCCGTGGTGGCCGCGCGCACGAGCTGAGCCGGGATTGCAGTCCTGGGAAAACCCGCAGCCAGACTGGTCTCGCACGCCTTATTCGGGCATATCGGCGGATACGGAACAATTAGTGAGGGGCGCGCTATGGACAGCCCCTCTGCTGCTCCTCACAATGCGGTATGGGGCGATGTCGCAGAGAGGCCGGAATAACCGGTCCACAGCGTCCCTGAGGTTTTGCGGCACGGCGGGGGGACATGACAGTCTTTATCCTGAAGCGGCTGGGCATGATGTTGGTCACGATGTTCGTGGCCTCCTTCCTGCTGTTCGGCCTGATGGAGTTTTCACCGGGCAACGTGGCGAGCAAGACGCTCGGTCCCTACGCCACGCAGGCTCAGAAGGACATTCTCT
>CALLQH010000338.1 GCA_938014945.1 uncultured bacterium
ACCAGCGAGAGCATCACGGGGACCTCCACCAGGACCCCGACCACGGTGGTCAGAGCCGCCCCGGAATTCAGCCCGAACAGGCTGATCGCCACGGCCACGGCCAGTTCGAAGAAGTTCGAGGTGCCGATCAGCGCGCAGGGTGCGGCGACATTGAAGGGAATCCGCCAGGCCCAGGCCGCGCCATAGGCAATGGCGAAGATGCCGTAGGACTGGATCAGCAGAGGCACGGCGATCATGGCGATGACCAGGGGCCGCTCCAGGATGGTCTGGCCCTGGAAGCCGAAGAGCAGGACCACGGTCGCCAGCAGGCCCAGGATCGAGACCGGCTTCAGCGCGCCCGTGAACCGGGCAACCGCCGCCTCGCCGCGCCCGCCGGCGGTCAGCCGCGCCCGGGTGATGGCGCCGGCCACCAGCGGAATGACGACATAGAGGGCGACCGAGAGCAGCAGCGTCTCCCAGGGCACCACGATGTCGGTGACGCCCAGCAGCAGGGCGACGATGGGCGCGAAGGCAAAGACCATGATGAGGTCGTTCACCGAAACCTGGACCAGGGTATAGGTCGCATCGCCCCGGGTGAGCTGGGACCAGACGAAGACCATGGCCGTGCAGGGCGCGGCCCCCAGCAGGATCAGACCGGCGATGTACTGCTGGGCGTCGGCCGGCTGAATCCAGTCGGCAAAGACACCCTCGAAGAAGGCGACACCCAGCACCGCCATGGTGAAGGGCTTGATCAGCCAGTTGACCGCGATGGTGACGATGAGGCCCTTGGGGCGGTCGCCGATATGGGAAAGGCTGGCGAAATCGACGTTCACCATCATCGGATACACCATCGCCCAGATCAGCACGGCGACGACCAGGTTGACCGAGGCGACCTCGAAGGAGGCGAGCACGCCGAACAGGCCGGGCACCAGATTGCCCAGGGCCACGCCCGCGGCGATGCAGAGCGCGACCCAGACACTGAGCCATTTTTCGAAGACGCCGATGCCGCCGGGGGCGGGCTGGGTCGTGGGTCCGTCGGTCATGAGCGATTCCGGTTTCGTGCCAGTGCCGGTTCAGGCCGCGCTGTCATGGGATTGCCCGATCTCTTCCAGTCGCCGGCGCAGGCTATAGCGGTCCAGCGCCTCGATCCGCAGCGCGGTGAAAAGCTTGATGCGCGCCTCAAGGACAAGATAGGCGTCGCGGAACGCCTTTTCGATCACGCTGTCGCTGCCCTCCACAGCGACGGGATCGTCAACGCCCCAGTGCGCGGTGATCGGCTGACCGGGCCACACCGGGCAGGTTTCGCCCGCCGCGCGGTCGCAGACCGTGAAGACAAAGTCGAGCTGGGGAGCACCCGGGGCCGCGAAGACGTCCCAGGATTTCGCGTGCAGGCCGGTGATGTCGTGATTGCAGCGCGAGAGCAGGGCCAGTGTCCGGGGATGAACCGCGACTGCGGGCTGGCTGCCGGCGGAAAGGGCGCGGAACCTGTCCTGCCCCCAACGCCTGAGCAGCGCCTCAGCCATGATCGAGCGGGCAGAATTGGCGGTGCACAGGAAAAGCACGTTGAAAGGGGCACGCGGAGTTGTCATGGCCATGTTCCGTTGAGAGCGTTACGCCTTGCCGGCTCGCCGCGCGGGCACGCAGCCGGACTGTTCCACCGAAGGCAGACAGCCGCCCTCGCCCCTGCAGCAGTTCTGCGCAAGGAATCCCACCAGCGAGTCCATCGCATCGAAGTCCGCGGCGTAGATCACCTGGCGGCCGTCGCGGCGCGACGTCACCAGCCCCGCATGGACAAGCGCGGAAAGGTGGAAGGAGAGATTCGGCGGCGCGACCCCGAGGGTCCGCGCGATCTCCCCGGCGGCAATGCCCTCGGGCCCGGCCTCCACCAGCAGGCGAAAGGCCGTGAGCCGGGTTTCCTGGGCCAGCGCCTGAAGCGCGTCGACGGCTGTTGTTGTTTCCATATTTTGATAATTATAGAATGATAAAATAAATGCAAGCGGTATGGAAGGCCATGCGGCAGGCTGCATTTTGCGCAATGACGCGGCGCTTCCGGCGCACCATATTGCGTTGATGTCCAAACCCCAGGAACAGGTCACCCTCGACAGTGTGCTGATCGATTCCATCGCCGACTGGCTGATGGAGCAGGCGCTGGCCGAAACCCCCATGGTCGACCTGGTGGAGGGTTGCTGCCAGCGCATGCGCGCGGCGGGCATCCCGATCCTGCGCGCGCTGGTTTCCCACGGCACCCTCCATCCGCTCTACGAGGCGGTCTGGCATACCTGGCACCGCGAGAACGGCATGGGCACCTATCAAATGCCCCATGGCTCCATGGGCGAGGCCGTGTTCCAGGCCAGCCCCTTCTTCCACATGATGGAGACGGGTGTTCCCTTCGTGCGCCGCCGCCTGACCGGCGAGGAAGCCATGCTCGACTTCCCGGCGCTCACTGACTTCCGCGACCAGGGCGGCACCGACTATATCGCCGCCCATGTTCCCTTCGGCCGGGCGGGTGAGAACGGCAGCACGCGGGGCATCTTCCTGTCCTGGACCAGCGACCGCCCCTCGGGCTTTGCCGACGGCGACATCGCCGCCCTGCGGCGCATCCAGAAGCGGCTGGCCGTGGCCGCCAAGATCCGCATCAAGACCGAAATTGCCCAGAACGTGCTGACCGCCTATCTGGGTGCCGACGCCGGCGCCAAGGTGCTGGGCGGCAACATCCGCCGCGGCGACACCGAAACCGTCCATTCGGTCATCTGGTACTCCGACATGCGCAATTCGACGCGCCTGGCCGAGACCATGGCTCCGGAGGATTATCTTGCCACGCTCAACAGCGTCTTCGAGGCAACCGCCGGCCCGGTGATCGAGGAGGGCGGCGAGGTGCTGCTGCTGATCGGCGATGCGGTGCTCGCCCTGTTTCCCACGGCGAAGATGACCGAACATGAGGCTGCGGCGGCTGCCGGTCGCGCTTCGAAGGAGGCATTGCGCCGGCTCGAGGCGCTCAACGCGGAGCGGCGGAATGGTGGCCTGCCAACAGTCTCCTGCGGCATTGCCCTTCACGTCGGCGACCTCACCTACGGCAACATCGGCATTCCCCAGCGTTTGCAGTTCACCGCCATCGGCCCCGCCGCCAATCAGGTGGCCCGCATCGAGACCCTGACCAAGGTGCTGGAGCGCCCCCTACTGGCCAGCGCCGCCTTCGCCCGCCTGCTGGACTGCCCCTGGCAGTCCGTGGGCAGCCATGCCCTGCGCGGCGTTTCCGACCCCATCGAGGTGTTTGCGCCCTAACAAGCCCGATGCAATTGCCGTTGACTCATTTCGATCAAACTAGTTATTTAGTTTTATCGAATCGGGAGAACATCGATGATTGCAATCGAGGAAGCCGCCCAGGGATTTGCCGCCGCGGGCTCGGAACCACGCCTTTCCGTCCTGCTGGCGCTGGTGCGCGCCGGAGAGGGCGGCCTGAGCGTGGGCGAGATTCAGGAACGGCTGGGCATTCCGGCCTCCACCCTGGCCCACCACCTGAAGTTCCTGGCCGCCGCCGGACTGGTGGAGCAGGAGCGGCACGGCCGCACCATCGTCAACCGCGCGGCCTTCGACCGCCTTCAGGGGCTCGCCGACTTTCTGCTTCAGGCCTGCTGCAGCGAACCTTCCGACAACGGCGTGCTGCGCGCGCTGGCCACCCGGGCCTGAGGAGAAGGGCGATGACCGATCTGTCCCTCTCCGCCGGCAGCCCCCTGCGCCGCGGCATGCGTCATCTCGCCAGCGTCTGGCTGCTGATCGTGCTGATCCCTCTGGGTGTCGCCCTGCTCGACCCCGCCCGCACGGGCGAGATCGTCGCCATCGCCCTGCGGGCGCTGCTCTCGACCCTGCCCTATATCGTCATCGCGGTCGGCCTGATCGCCGGGCTGAAGGCGACAGGCGCAGAGGCCCTGGTGGCGCGCGCCTTCCAGGGGCGCATGAGCCGCATGATCGTGCTCGCCGCCCTGTTCGGCGGCCTTGCCCCCTTCTGCTCCTGCGAGGTCATCCCCTTCATCGCGGGCCTGCTGGCGCTGGGCGCGCCGCTGCCGGCGGTGATGGCCTTCTGGCTTGCCTCGCCGCTGATCGATCCGCCGACGCTGTTCATCACGGCGGCAGCGCTGGGCTGGGAGTTTGCGGTGGCCAAGGCGGTCGCCGCGGTCGCCATCGGCCTGATGGGTGGCTTTGCCCTGCGGGCCGTGATGGCCCAGGGGGCCTTTGCTGCGCCCTTGCGCGAACGCAGCAAGGGCGGTTGCTGCGGCTGCGGCCCCTCGCCCTTCCAGGGCAAGCCGGTCTGGCGCTTCTGGCGCGAACCCGCCCGGCGCGAGACCTTCCGCACCGAGGCCGCGTCCAACGGAATCTTCCTGATCAAGTGGCTGACGTTCGCCTATCTGCTGGAGGCCCTGCTCATCACCTATGTCCCGGCCGAGGCCATCGGCGCCGTGGTCGGCGGCGACGGCCTGGGCGCGATCGTGATTTCGGCCCTGGTGGGCATGCCCGCCTACATCAACAGCTATGCCGCCCCGCCCCTGGTCGCCGGCCTGATCGACCAGGGCATGAGCCCGGGCGCAGGCCTCACCTTCATGGTCGCGGGCGCGGTGAGCTCGATCCCCGCCATGGCGGCGGTGTGGTCCTTGGTGAAGCCCAGGGTCTTCGCCGCCTATCTGGGGCTGGGTGTGGGCGGCGCCATCGTGGTGGGCGTCATCTTCGGGGCGATGATGGGCGGCTAGACCGCCTGCCCGGAATCAGAGAGGCCCATGTCCGGCGGACATGGGCCTCTCTGCGTTAGCGTGAACTGACAGACGCGGCTTTCTAGCCCTGACGCTCGACCATGAGTTTCTTGGTCTCGGCGATGGCCTTGGCCGGGTTGAGGTGCTTGGGGCAGGTCTTGGTGCAGTTCATGATGGTGTGGCAGCGATAGAGCTTGAAGGGATCCTCCAGCTCGTCCAGACGCTCGTTGGTCGCCTCGTCGCGGCTGTCGGCGATCCAGCGATAGGCCTGCAGCAGGGTCGCGGGGCCGAGGTAACGCTCCGGGTTCCACCAGTAGCTGGGGCAGCTCGTGGTGCAGCAGAAGCACAGGATGCACTCGTAGAGGCCGTCGAGCTTGGCGCGGTCTTCGGGGCTCTGCAGCCGCTCCTGGGTCGGCGAGACCGGCGCTTCGGTGCGCATCCAGGGCTTCACCGAGGCAAGCTGCTCGTAGGCATGGGTGAGATCGGGGATGAGATCCTTCACCACGTCCATGTGGGGCAGCGGATAGATCTTCACCTCGCCCTTCACGTCGTCGATCGGCTTGGTGCAGGCCAGGGTATTGGTGCCGTCGATGTTCATGGCGCAGGAACCGCAGATGCCCTCGCGGCAGGAGCGGCGGAAGGCCAGCGTCGAATCGGTCTCGTTCTTGATCTTGATGAGGGCGTCGAGAACCATCGGGCCGCAGCGGTCGCGATCGACCTCGTAGGTGTCCATCTGCGGGTTCTCGCCGCTGTCGGGATCGTAGCGATAGACCTTGAAGGTGGTCGTGCGCTTGGCGCCCTCGGCAGCCTTGTGGGTCTTGCCCTGCTTGACGCGGGAATTCTTGGGCAGGCGGAATTCAGCCATCGGTGCTTTTCCTTGCCGTCATCGACCGGGGGTCAGCGTGACGCAGGTCTCGGTCTGCTGTTCCTGGAACATGCAGAGCAGCAGATCGGCCTCGCGCTGGAGAACGAAGAACAGGTGGCCCTGTTCGTTGTGATAGGTATCGACGACGCGGAACCCCGCGGTGAGCGCCTCGGGCAGCGTCAGGTTGCTGCGGTGCCACTGCTCGGTCGCCAGCGCCGGCAGCGACAGGCCCGCCAGCGCGGCAGCGGCGATCAGGGTGCGGAACAGACGTGCCATGGTCCTTTCCTCCACTCAGTAGACACGCGCCTTGGGCGGCACGGCCTCGACCTCGTCGGTCAGGGTTTCCATGTGCACCGGGCGATAGTCGATGGTCGGCTTGCCGTCGGCATCGAGCCAGCAGATGGAGTGTTTCATCCAGTTCGTGTCGTCGCGCTCGGAGAAGTCCTCGCGGGCGTGGGCGCCGCGGCTTTCCTTGCGGTTCTCGGCGCAGTTGATCGTGACGACGGCCTGGGAGAGCAGGTTGTCGAGTTCCAGGGTCTCCAGCAGGTCGGTATTCCAGACCATGGAGCGGTCGTTGACGCCGACGTCGGAGAAGCTGGCGAAGACGTCGTTCATCTTGGCCACGCCCTGCTCCAGGGTCTCCTGGGTGCGGAACACGGCGGCATCGGTCTGCATGACGCGCTGCATGCGGTCGCGGATCTGTGCCGTGGGCGTGCCGCCGCTGGCATGGCGCAGGCGGTCGAGACGCTCGATGGCGGCTTCGCCGGCACCCTTGGGCAGTTCGCGGTGGGGGCCGTTCGGCTTGATCAGCTCGGCCGCGCGTGCCGCGGCGGCGCGCCCGAAGACGACGAGATCGAGCAGCGAATTGGAGCCCAGGCGGTTGGCGCCGTGGACCGAGACACAGGCCGCCTCGCCCGCGGCCATCAGGCCCGGCACCACCGCATCGGGATCGCCGTCGCGCAGAGTGACAACCTCGCCGTGATAGTTCGCCGGCACGCCACCCATGTTGTAGTGCACGGTCGGCAGCACGGGGATGGGATCGCGCGTCACGTCGACGCCCGCGAAGATCTTGGCGCTTTCGGAGATGCCCGGCAGGCGCTGGTGGATGATCGCGGGATCGAGGTGGTCGAGCTTGAGGAAGATGTGGTCCTTGTCCTCGCCCACGCCGCGGCCGTCGCGGATCTCCATGGTCATGGAGCGGCTGACGACGTCGCGGCTGGCCAGATCCTTTGCGTGGGGCGCGTAACGCTCCATGAAGCGCTCACCCTCGGAGTTGACGAGATAACCGCCCTCGCCGCGCACACCCTCGGTGATCAGCACGCCGGCGCCGTAGATGCCGGTGGGATGGAACTGCACGAACTCCATGTCCTGCAGCGGCAGGCCGGCGCGCAGCGCCATGCCGTTGCCGTCGCCCGTACAGGTGTGGGCCGAGGTGCAGGAGAAATAGCAGCGCCCGTAGCCGCCCGTCGCCAGGATCGTCATGTGGGCGCCGAAGCGGTGCAGGGTGCCGTCCTCCAGGCACCAGGCCATGACGCCGCGGCAGGAGCCGTCGTCGTCCATGATCAGGTCGAGGGCGAAGTATTCCAGGAAGAACTTGGCCTGGTGGCGCAGGGACTGCTGGTAGAGCGTGTGCAGCATGGCGTGGCCGGTGCGGTCGGCCGCCGCGCAGGTGCGCTGGGCCGTGCCCTCGCCGTAGTCGGTGGTCATGCCGCCGAAGGCGCGCTGATAGATCTTGCCCTCTGCCGTGCGCGAGAAGGGCACGCCGTAGTGCTCCAGCTCGATGACGGCGGCGGGCGCCGACTTGCACATGTATTCGATGGCGTCCTGGTCGCCCAGCCAGTCCGACCCCTTGATGGTGTCGTACATGTGGAAGCGCCAGTCGTCGTGGCCCATGTTTCCGAGCGCGGCCGAGATGCCGCCCTGGGCGGCCACGGTATGGCTGCGGGTGGGGAAGACCTTCGTGATGCAGGCGGTCGAGAGGCCGGCTTCGGCCAGGCCCAGCGTGGCGCGCAGGCCGGCGCCGCCGGCGCCGACGACGATGACGTCGTAGAAGTGATCGACGATCTTGTAGGCAGGCGAAGCGGTCGCCATGACGTTACCTTCCCGGGCTTTCAGGCTGCGAGCATGACAAGGGCGACAAGCCCCGCCACGCCGAGCAGCACGGTGGCGAAGGTCATGCAGATCTGCGCCGCCACCTTGCAGCCTTCGCTGTGGATGTAGTCTTCGATGATGGTCTGCAGGCCAAGCTTCATGTGCCACAGGCCGACGCCGACCAGCAGCGCAAGCGCGATGGGCGTCACCGGGAACTTCATCAGGGTAACGAACTCGGCGTAGGTCGCCCCGGCGAGGTTCGGCAGCAGGCCGACGAAGAACAGTGTGAGCGGGATCAGCGCGATGGCGGTCAGGCGCTGGTGCCAGAAATGGCCGGTGCCGGTGTGGGCCGGACCCAGGCGGCGCTTCTTCGAAGCCATGGTCACATGCCTCCCACGATATGGGTGCCCAGGATCCAGGCGACCGCGGTCAGCGCCAGCGCGCCCAGGACGACGGCCCAGCCGGTGCGCGTGGCGGTCGTCAGCTCGAAGCCGTGGCCCATGTCCCAGAACAGGTGCCGGATGCCGTTGAGCAGGTGATAGAAGAGCGCCAGCGAGAAGGCGAACAGGAAGACGTAGCCGAGCCACGAACCGGCGCAGTCCTGCGCGATCTCGAAGGCGCGGGGGCCCGATGCGGCCGCCAGCAGCCAGAGCACCAGGAACACCGAGCCCAGCGAGAGCACGATGCCGGTTGCCCGGTGGGTGATCGACAGCACGGAGGTGATCTGCGGGCGATAGACCTGCAGATGCGGAGAAAGCGGTCGATTGCGGACATCGGCCATGGGCGGGAGCTCCTTCAGGGGCTTGTACGCGATGCCGGCGACCCCGGATTGCTGCATCGCAACCAACATGGTGACTTTAGGTGCCCGGCCCCACCGCGGTCAACGAAGAGGTGCTGGAGCGGGACGCCTGATTTCAGCCTGCCCTGCGCGGCATCAGTGCCCAATAGTCCAGATCGAGCACCTTGGCCGGATGGTCCTTGCCGTCCTCGCCCAGATCCGGGAAGGCCTCGCAGGGATGGTTCTTGGCCGCCACCGTGCGAATGCGCACGGCGCCGGCATCGCTGCGGCCAGCCAGTTCCGTCTTCTCCAGGACTTCCGACCAGGCGTAGATCGTGTCGCCCGCAAAGGAGGGCGCCGTGTGGCGCCCGCCGTTGAGACCGACGATGCGGCAGGCGCTGGCCAGACCGTTGAAGGAGATGGCACGGGCCAGGCTGATGACATGACCGCCATAGACGATGCGCCGGCCGAAGCGGGTCTCGGCGGCGCGGTGCAGGTCGAAATGGACCTTGGCCGTGTTCTGGTAGAGGCGTGTGGCCATCTGGTGCTCGGCTTCCTCGATCGCCATGCCGTCGACATGGTCGATCTTCTCACCCACCGTGAAATCGTCCCACAGCCGGGCATCACCCGCGGCCTCGGCATCGTAGCCCCTGAGGTCGAGCTTGGCGGGCACCTGCAGGGTGGCGGCATCGACCGCGTCGGGCAGGGTCGGCACCTCCGGCTCGCAGGCCGGGCTGGCCGCATCGCGCTTGTTGACCATGACCCAGCGGACATACTCCAGCACCATCTCGTCGCGCTGGTTGGTGCCCACGGATTCGACCCAGACGACGCCGGCCTTGCCGTTGGAAAGCTCGCGCTTGCCGATCACCGTGGAGACGGTCTTCAGCGTATCGCCGGGATAGACCGGAACGCCCCAGCGGCCGTCGGCATACCCCAGGTTCGCCACGGCATTGAGCGAGACATCGGGCACCGTCTTGCCGAAGACGATGTGGAACACCAGCATGTCGTCGACCGGCGCCTGGGGCAGGCCACAGCCCTGCGCAAAGGTATCGGCCGAATGCAGCGCGAAGCGCGAGCCGGTAAGCGCGGTGTAGAGCGCGGTATCGCCCGTGGTCACCGTGCGCGGCGTGGCATGGCGCAGCACCGCGCCGATGCGGAAATCCTCGAAGAAGTTGCCGGGCATCGCGCTCATGCAGCGCTCCCGGCGTCCTTGCCGATGGCCTCGGCCAGGGCAAGCGTGCGGCGGGCTTCCTGAACGTGCAGGTTCTCGACCAGCTTGCCGTCGACCACCACGACGCCCTTGCCCGCCTTGGCAGCCTCGGCATGGGCCTGGATGATCTTCCGTGCGCCTTCGATCTCCACCTCGGAGGGACCGAAGATGCGGTTGGCCGGCTCGACCTGCTTGGGGTGGATCAGCGTCTTGCCGTCGAAGCCCATATCGTGGCCCTGATGGCAGATGGCCTCGAAGGCTTCCGCATCGTCGAGATCAAGGTGAACGCCGTCTAGAATCGCGATGTCGAAGGCCCGCGCGGCAAGCATGCAGATGCCCAGGCTCGTGACCATCGGCAGCCGGTCGCGCGTGTGATGGGCCTGCAGATCCTTGGTGAGGTCCGAGGTGCCCATGACCAGAGCCCCGATCCGTGGGCTCGCCGCGGCGATGCGCTCGGCATGGAGGATCGCCAGCGGCGTCTCCATCATGCACCAGATCGAGATCGTCTCCGGCGCATCGGCGACATCCATGATCGAGAGAACCTCACGGATGTAGCCCGCTCCCTGCACCTTGGGCAGCAGCACACCGTGCGCTCCGCAGGTGGATGCCGCGACGATGTCCTCCCGGCCCCAGGGACTGGTCAGGCCGTTGACCCGGACGATGAGTTCCTTGTTGCCGTAGCCCCCGGCACGGATCGCGTCGCATACCTGGCTGCGCGCCTCGTCCTTGGCGTCGGGCGCGACCGCGTCCTCCAGATCGAAGATCAGGGCATCGGCCGGTATGGCCTTGGCCTTTTCCAGCGCTCGGGCGTTGGAACCTGGCATGTAGAGCACGCTGCGGCGCGGGCGAATGGGGCGCGGCATGAGACCTCCCGCTGGGGTGAGGCGGCGTACTATAGTCGCGCCCGCGCAGGCGACAACCGCCGGGAGGACGCAGGACGATGGATATTCTCACCATTCAGTCGCATGTCGCGCGCGGCCATGTCGGGCTCGATGCCGCTGTCCTGCCGCTCCAGCTCCTGGGCTTCGAGGTCGATGCGGTGCCCACGGTGGTGTTCTCGAACCACCTGGGCTGGGGCGACTTCAAGGGCAAGCCCCTGGATCCGGCCTGGATTCGCGATGTGGTCGATGGCGTCGCCGCGCGCGGCCTGGAGCGCTGCCGCTGCCTCCTCACGGGCTACATCGGCGGGCCGGAACTGGGCGAGGTCGTGCTTCATGCCCTTGACGCGGTGCGCGCCGCCAACCCCCAGGCACTCTATGCCTGCGATCCCGTGATGGGCAACGAGGACGGCTTCTTCGTGAAGCCCGGGGTGCCCGAATATCTGCGCGACCACATCGTGCCGCGCACCGACATCCTGTTTCCCAATCACATGGAGCTGGAGTTCCTGGTCGGCCGCCCGGTGCGGGGTCTCGAGGAGGCCCATGCCGCCGCGCTGGAAGTCCGCGCCATGGGGCCGGAAACCGTCGTCGTCACCTCGCTCGAGGCGCGCGACGACTACCCCGACACGATCCCGGTGCTGGCGGTCGACGACAAGGGCGCCTGGCAGGCCAGCGTGCCGCGCCTGGACGTCCCCGTCGATGGAGCAGGCGACCTGATGGCGGCGGTGTTCACCGGAGCAACCCTGCGCGGCGAGGACCTGCCGGGCGCCCTTGCCCATGCCCTGGCGTCGACCCACGGCGTCCTGCGCCGGACCGCGCAGATGGGCGTTGCTGAAATGGCTCTGGTCGCCGCCCGCGAGGAAATCGCCACGCCGAGCCGCGCAGTGACCGTCACGCCGCTTGCCTGATCGCGGCCGCGGGCGGGCGCGGGCAACGATTTGATGGCAACAAGCGGTTTCGATCGGATCGTGCATCCGATGTGGTGCCCGCTTCCCGCTTCCGGGACGATCAGGTGCGCAGCAGGTCCGTGCGCTTCTTGAGCAGGCGGATCGCAAGCACCGCCAGCCCGATGGCGACGAAGCAGCCGACGAAGAAGGGCAGCGCATCGACCACGGCCGCCCTCGTGCCGTGGTGCACCAGCTCCATCAGGCTGACCAGGACCATGGCGAGGATCGCATTGGCGAAGGTCGTGTAGTCCTTGGCCACGACCCGGCGCCAGTCGTAGTGCATGCCGGGCAGCTCCTTGCGCAGCACCGAAAGGCGGATGCCCCAGCGCGGCGTTGTGGCGCAGTAGTCCTCGAACGCCTGGCCGAACTTGTTGCGCAGGAAATGCTCCTCCGCCGCGATGATCGCCGAATAGATGGCAAAGAAGACCAGAGGACCGATCAGCGCGGGCCAGCCGCCCTGCATCAGGAAGATGCCGGTGTAGATCAGCATGTTGCCGACATAGAGCGGGTTGCGCCCGGCGGCGAAGAAGCCCTCGGTCACCAGTTCGTCGGCATGGACCTTCTTGTCGAGACCGCCGCGCTTGATATAGGCAAAGCCGATGATGGCGCCACGCAGGGCAAGGCCCGCGCAGACCACGGCGACGCCGATCCAGTCGATCCAGACGTCATAGGCCTTCACACCGAAGTAGCTGTTGCCCGGCGGGACCGCCAGCAGGTTGGCGAAGATCGCGACCGGGAAGATGACGTTGCGATACTTGAAGAAGAAATCGCCGATGCGGACGAAGAGGCTCTTGTCGCTCATGCCACCCGTCCTTCCGCTTCGGTGCTCTTGACCGCGACGATGCCGCAGAAGTTGTACCAGCGGAAGAACATCTCGACGTGGCGGAAACCGGCGCCCCTGAGCAGATCGAAGTTCTCCTCCAGGCGATAGGGGATGAGCACGTTCTCCAGCGCCTCGCGCTTCATGGAGATCTCCGTGTTGGAGTAGCCCCGGCGCCGCTTGTAGTCGTAGTAGTGCTTGATGAAGAGCCGGTTGAAGAGGGTGTCCTCGCTGGTCAGCTTCTCGATCAGGATGAGGCAGCCGTTCTCGACCATGCCCTCGTGGATCTCGCGCACGAGCCGCTCGCGGTAGAGCGGGCGGATGAACTGCAGGGTGAGCAGCATGGTGACGACCGAGGCGTTGCGCAGACCCATGCCCTTCTGAGCATCGCCGAGCTTCAGGTCATAGGGATGCTTGAGGCCGGCGGCGGAGAGCTTCTGCTCGGCCTTGGCCAGCATGTCCTCGGAATTGTCGAGGCCGATCAGGGTGACGTTGCGGTTCTCGATGGCGCCGTCGAGCAGCTGCAGCGTGGTGCCGGTGGAACAGCCGATGTCATAGACGTTGGTCTCGTCCTGGGCGAAATCCTGCGCCAGTTCGGCGGTCATGCGCTGCATCTCGTCGTAATAGGGAACGGATCGCGAGACCATGTCATCGAAGACCGAGACCACCTCCTTGTTGAAGGTGAAATCCCTCGGATCGGTGACCTTCTCGAAGACCTTGTCCTGACCGCTGCTCATCTGCGAATCCCCTCGAAAACGGCGCGCACTTTGCCCGAGATTGGGGTCGCCAGATAGACGACCGATCTTACCATCAGCTTACGTGGGCCCCGGCGCGGCCACGAACGCCCGCGCCGGGTGATCCACAACACATCAGCTCGCCTTGTCGAGCGCGCCCTTGAGGAAGCGGCGATCCAGTTCCTCGGCGATCTGCACGGCATTGAGCGCCGCACCCTTGCGCAGGTTGTCCGAGACGATCCACATGGAAAGACCATGCTCCACCGTCTTGTCCTCGCGGATGCGGCTCACGTAGACCGCATCTTCGCCGGCGCAGTCGCGCTGGGTGATGTAGCCGGCGGGCTCGCGCTTGTCGAAGACGACGACGCCATCGGATTCGCGGAGCTGGTCGCGGGCATCATGGACCGAAAGCGCGCTCTCGAACTCCACGTTCACCGCCTCGGCGTGGCCGACGAACACGGGCACGCGCACGCAGGTCGCCTGCACCTTGATCGCGGGATCGAGGATCTTCTGGGTCTCGACCACCATCTTCCACTCTTCCTTGGTCGAACCGTCGTCCATGAAGACGTCGATCTGGGGGATGCAGTTGAAGGCGATCTCCTTCTGGAAGACGTCGGGTGCGAGAACCTCGTTCTGGAACTTCTTCTTGGTCTGGTCGAAGAGCTCGTCCATGCCCTTCTTTCCGGCACCGCCCGTGGCCTGATAGGTCGCGACGACGACGCGCTTGATGCGCGCCAGATCGTGCAGCGGCTTCAGCGCCACGACCATCTGGATCGTCGAGCAGTTCGGGTTGGAGATGATGTAGCGGTTCTCGTACATCGCGAGATCGTCGGGATTGACCTCGGGCACGATGAGCGGGATGTCCTCGTCGTAGCGGAAGCGCGAGGTGTTATCGATGACGATGCAATCGGCAGCGGCCGCGCGCGGCGCGTGGACGTCCGAGACCTTGGCGCCGGGCGAGAAGAGCGCGATGTCGGTGCCGCGGAAGTCGAAGGTCTCCAGGTCCTGCACCTTCAGCGTCTTGTTCTCGCCGAAGCTGATCTCGCGCCCCACCGAATTGCGCGAGGCGAGCGCCACGACCTCATCGACCGGAAAGTTCCGCTCGGCCAGGATCGAGAGCATTTCCGAGCCGACGGCACCCGTGCCGCCGACAACCGCAACCTTGTAGCCCATCGTCTTCTTCTCCATCGCGGGGCGAACTCCCCATGTGGGGTGCCTGCCCGCCGTTGCCAAAAGAGGCCCAATAAAAAAGGGGCCCTGCGGCCCCTCTTCTCACACATATCAAGGATGCTGACCGGGCCGCTGGTCAGCCTCCCCGGGTCACGGTGGTGGTTTTCGTCGCCGCAACGGCCAGCAGCGCGGCCGGAGCCACGAAGCGGGAGGCGTATGCGATCGAATGCCGTTCCATGATGGCGCGCTGCATAAGCCTATGCGGAGAGCTTGTCCAGTTCCCTGATGATGGCGTCGGCCATGACACTGGTCGAAACCTTGGCCTTGCCCTCCTGCATGATGTCGGCGGTGCGCAGGCCGCTGGCGAGCAGGTTGGCGATGGTCTTGTCGACGAGGTCCGCCTGATCCTGCAGGTCGAAGCTGTAGCGCAGCATCATGGAGAAGCTCTGCAGGGTGGCCAGCGGATTGGCCATGTCCTTGCCCGCGATGTCGGGGGCCGAGCCATGGACCGGCTCGTAGAGCGAGGGGATGCGCCCGCCCTGCTCGGCGCCCAGCGAGGCCGAGGGCAGCATGCCGAGCGAACCCGTCAGCATGGCCGCGCAGTCCGAAAGGATGTCGCCGAACATGTTGGTCGTGACGATGACGTCGAACTGCTTGGGCGCGCGCACGAGCTGCATGGCCGCGTTGTCGACGTACATGTGGGAGAGCTCGACGTCCGGGAACTCCTCCTTGCCCAGCTTCGTCATCTCCTCGCGCCACAGCACGGTGCATTCGAGCACGTTGGCCTTGTCGATGCTGCAGAGCTTGCCGGAGCGCTTCCTCGCCAGGTCGAAGGCGACGCGGCCGACGCGGCGGATTTCCGAGGTGGTGTAGGTCAGCGTGTTGAAGCCGCGGCGCTCGCCGCCGCCCAGATCCTCGATGCCGCGGGGCTCGCCGAAGTAGATGCCGCCGGTCAGCTCGCGCACGATCATGATGTCGAGGCCGGAAACGATCTCCGTCTTCAGCGTCGAGGCCTCGGCCAGGGCCGGGAAGACCACGGCCGGGCGCAGGTTGGCGAAAAGCCCCATCTCCTTGCGGATCTTCAGCAGGCCGCGCTCGGGCTTCTTGGAGAACTCGAGATCGTCCCACTTCGGGCCGCCGACCGCGCCCAGCAGCACGGCATCGGCCACCTTGGCGCGATCCAGCGTCTCGTCGGTGAGCGGCGTACCGTGGGCGTCGTAGCTGGCGCCGCCGATCAGGCCTTCGTCGAGGTCGAAGGCGAGCACGCCGCGCTTGTCGAACCACTCGATGACGCGGCGGGTGACCGCGACAACCTCGGGGCCGATACCGTCGCCGGGCAGCAGGAGAAGCTTCTTGTTGGCGGGCACGTCAGATTCCTTTCAGCACGGGTCGGCGGCAGCGGCAGGGCTCAGAGCCAGGGAGTCTCGGCCTTGCGGCGCGCTTCGTAGTCGGCGATCGCGGCATCCTTCTGCAGCGTCAGGCCGATGAAATCGAGGCCGTTGAGCAGGCGCTCCTTGCGGTGCGGCTCGATCTCGAAGGTCATGGTGGAGCCGTCCGGGCGGGTGATCGTCTGGGCTTCCAGATCGACCGTGAAGCGGGCGTTAGCGCCCATCTCGGCGTCCTTCACCAGGGCCTCGACCTGCTCCTTGGGCATCTGGATGCAGAGGATGCCGTTGTTGACGCAGTTATTGAAGAAGATGTCGGCGAAGCTCGGCGCGATGACGCAGCGGAAGCCGAAATCGGCCAGCGCCCAGGGCGCATGTTCACGCGAGGAACCGCAGCCGAAGTTGTCGTAGGCGACCAGGATCGAGGCCTTGCGGTAGGGCTCCTTGTTGAGCACGAAGTCCGGGTTCTCCTTGCCGCCCTCCAGATAACGCATCTCGTCGAAGGCATGCTTGCCCAGACCCGTGCGCTTGATCGTCTTGAGGAACTGCTTGGGGATGATCATGTCGGTATCGACGTTGATCATCGGCAGCGGTGCCGCGATGCCGGTCAGCGTGGTGAACTTTTCCATCCCGTCCTCTCCTTCAGGGCGGGGCGCCAACGCCCCTCACCCTTCCTTCTCGTCATGCCCGCGAAGGCGGGCATCCATACGCACAGACGCCCGCGTTCGACGCCATCGGTGCAGCCCTAACCCTTCCCGCTCCGGCACGCACCGCCGGTGCGTCTGGATCCCCGCCTTCGCGGGGATGAGGAGAGAGGCACCGCGCCCCTTACTGGGCCAGTTCGCGCACGTCGGCGAGCGCACCCTTGATCGCGGCGGCAGCGGCCATGGCGGGGCTCACCAGATGGGTGCGCCCGCCGCGGCCCTGGCGGCCCTCGAAGTTGCGGTTGGAGGTCGAGGCGCAACGCTCGCCCGGCTCCAGCTTGTCGGCGTTCATGGCCAGGCACATGGAGCAGCCGGGCTCGCGCCAGTCGAAACCGGCCTCGATCAGGATCTTGTCGATACCCTCTTCCTCGGCCTGCTTCTTCACCAGGCCGGAGCCCGGAACAACCATCGCGTTGACGTGGCCGGAGACCTTGCGGCCCTTGGCGACGGCGGCGACGGCGCGCAGGTCCTCGATGCGCCCGTTGGTGCAGGAGCCGATGAAGACGCGGTCGATCTTCACCTGCGACAGCGGCGTGCCGGGGGTGAGGCCCATGTAGGCCAGGGAACGCTTGATGCTGTTGCGCTTGTCCTCGTCGGTCTCGGCATCGGGATCAGGCACGACACCGGTGATCGGAAGCACGTCCTGCGGGCTGGTGCCCCAGGTGACCTGCGGCACGATGTCGCCGGCGGCCAGATGCACTTCCTTGTCATAGGTCGCGCCGGGATCGGACGGCAGCGTCTTCCAGTAGGCGACGGCCTTGTCCCAGTCGGCCCCCTGGGGCGCCATGGGGCGGCCCTTCAGATACGCGAAGGTGGTCTCGTCGGGCGCGATCAGGCCGGCGCGGGCGCCGCCCTCGATGGTCATGTTGCACACGGTCATGCGGCCTTCCATGGAAAGCCCCTTGATGACCGAACCGGCGAACTCGATGACATGGCCCGTGCCGCCGGCGGTGCCGATCTTGCCGATGATGGCAAGGATCACGTCCTTGGCGGTGATGCCGACGGGCAGTTCGCCATCGACCGTGACGCGCATGTTCTTGGGGTGCGACTGCACCAGGGTCTGGGTCGCCAGCACATGCTCGACCTCGGAGGTGCCGATGCCGAAGGCAAGCGCGCCGAAGGCGCCGTGGGTCGAGGTGTGGCTGTCGCCGCAGACGATGGTCATGCCGGGCTGGGTGAAACCCTGCTCAGGCCCGATGATGTGGACGATGCCCTGGCGGATGTCATCCATCTCGAAATAGGGCACGCCGAAGTCGCGGCAGTTCTGCTCCAGCGTCTCGACCTGGATGCGCGACTCTTCATCGGCAATGCCGGCGCTGCGGTCGCTGGTCGGCACGTTGTGGTCGGCCACGGCCAGCGTCGCCTCGGGCCGGCGCACCGAACGGCCGGCCAGCTTCAGGCCCTCGAAGGCCTGCGGGCTGGTGACTTCGTGAACGAGGTGCCGGTCGACATAAAGCACGGCCGTGCCGTCGTCGTTCAGCGCGACGCGGTGGCTGTCCCAGATCTTGTCGAACAGGGTCCTGGGGGTCGTCATGACGGGTTCGCCCTTTCCTGATCGCGGTCCGCGTCGAGGAGGGGCGTTACCGCCACCTGAACCGGCGCGGGACGCCGCAGCGAGATGTTACTTGCCGGCCTTCTTGGTCCGCTCGTCGCGCTTCTCGGCGATACGGGCGGCCTTGCCGGTGCGGCCACGCAGGTAATAGAGCTTGGCCCGGCGGACATCGCCGCGGCGCACCACGGTGATGCTGGCGATGCGCTGCGAATAGAGCGGGAAGACCTGCTCGACGCCCTCGCCGTACGACAGCTTGCGCACGGTGAACGAGGAGTTGAGGCCCCGGTTCTTGCGCGCGATGCAGACGCCCTCGTAGTTCTGGATACGCTCGCGCGTACCCTCGACCACGCGCACGGCGACGCGCACGGTGTCGCCCGGTGCGAAGACAGGGATTTCCTTGCCTTCCATCAGCTTGGCGATCTGCTCGTGCTCGTACTTTTCGACGACGTTCATCGGTCCATCCTCCTGCGGCGTGTGGGCCGCATACTTAAGATCAGCTCTTGTCCCTGGCCGCTTCCCTGTGGATCTGCCACAGGTCGGGCCGGCGTTTCCTCGTCACGGCTTCGGACTGCTCCTGCCGCCAGGCGCGCACCTTCTCGTGGTGGCCCGACAACAGCACCTCCGGCACCTCGCGTCCTTCCCAGGGGTTGGGCCGCGTGTACTGGGGATATTCGAGCAGACCGGCCTCGAAACTCTCCTCAACCAGTCCTTCGGGCGCGCCCACCACGCCAGGCAACAGCCTGACACAGGCATCGATGAGCACGACCGCCGCCGGTTCGCCGCCCGAGAGGATGTAGTCGCCGATCGAGACTTCCTGCATCCCCCGGGCCTGGATCACCCGCTCGTCCACGCCCTCGAATCGGCCGCACACAAGCACCAGGCGCCGGAGCGCAGAAAACTCCCGCACGCGCGCCTGTGTCAAAGGGGCGCCGCGTGGCGAGAGGTAGATCAACGCTTCGTCCTCGCCTCCGGTGGCCGTGGCATCGATGGCAGCGGCCAGAACATCGGGCCGCATCACCATGCCGGGCCCTCCGCCGAAGGGAGCGTCGTCAACGGTGCGGTGTTTATTGCTCGCAAAATCGCGGATGTCCACCGTTTCCAGACTCCACAGGCCGCTGGCGAGCGCCTTTCCCGGCAGGGAGGCACCCAGCGGCCCGGGGAACATCTCCGGGAACAGGGTCATCACGGTCGCCCGCCAGGGCGCAGGGGCGGATTCAGGCGTCATCGAGCAGGCCCGGCGGCGGATCGGCGACGATTCGCCCGCCCTTCACATCGACCGTTGGCACCGCTTCTCGCGTGAACGGCAGCACGAAACCCTTGATCCCCTCGGCCCCCTCGACATCGAGCAGGGTGCCGGCGCCGTGGTCGAGCACGGCTGCGACTCGGCCGAGTTCGCGGCCGTCGACATGGAAGACGGCCAGACCGATCAGGTCGTGGTTGTAGAATTCGTCCTCGTCGGGCGGCGGCAGGGCGTCGCGCGGGGTGTAGAGGCGGGTACCGGTGAGCGCGGCGGCGGCATCGCGGTCGGCCACACCCTCGATGGCGACGACCAGCTGGCCGGGCTTGGGCGATTCGAGCACGCGCGCCTTGAGCACACGGCCGCCCGGGCCGGCGTGGAGCGCATAACGCACCACATCGGCCGGATTTTCGTTGAAACAGTTGAGACGCAGGGCGCCGCGTACGCCCTTGGGCGCGCCTAGTTCAGCCAGACAGACCCAGTCCTTGGGGTCCGCAGCGCTCGCCTCAGGAGGCGGTCTCCTCGGCATCGCTCTCACCGCCTTCTGCGGCCGCGGCCTCTTCGGCAGCCTTGGCCTCGGCCGCCTTGGCGGCCTCTTCCTCGGCCTTTGCAGCCGCTTCGGCGGCTTCCGCCGCGGCCTTGGCGGCAGCTTCGGCCTCGCGGGCCTTCTGCTTGCCCAGACCCTTGGTGCGCTCGGGCATCGGGATCACTTCGGCCTTGCCGAGGAACGCCGCGACACGGTCGGTCGGGGTGGCGCCGCGGTCGAGCCAGAACTTGATGCGATCGACGTTCATCGTCAGCCGCTCGGGATTGTCCTTGGCCAGCAGCGGCTGATAGACGCCGACGCGCTCCAGGAACGCGCCATCGCGCGGGGAGCGCGAATCGGCAACGACGATGCGGTACATCGGGCGCTTCTTGGCGCCGCCACGGGACAAACGAATCTTCAAAGGCATCGACGAGGTGTCCTTCAGGTTTCCTGGGGCCGGACGACTGCCCCGAAACGAATCGGGCAACAGACGACGGCCGTCGTTCCGAGTCCGGAAGACGGGGCGCGGTTCATAATGCGCCCGCGCCCGCTTGGCAAGCCCGGCGTGCCACATTGCCGCCAGCCCGGCGCTGGGCTACCACAGCACGGGCACATCACCAACGGGGCACAAGGGGGAGATCATGAGCGGACCGGGGGACTTCAAGCCGTTCGATTCGGGCGTCACGCCGCGCTTTCAGGAAATCGCCACGTTCATGCGCTCCCAGCGCCACGAGATTTCGCCGGCGGTCGAGATCGCGCTGGCCGGCGTGCCCTTTGACCTGGGTGCCACCTACCGGGTCGGCGCGCGCCACGGCCCGGCGGCCACGCGCGAGGCCTCGCGCCTGATTCGGGCGGTCAACCCGGCGACCCGCGTCGCCCCCTTCCGCATCGCCAACATCGCCGACGTGGGCGATGCGCCGACACATCCCATGTCGATCGACATCAGCGTCGAGAAGATCCAGGGCTTCTACGAGCAGATCCACGCCGCGGGCGCCTGGCCGATCAGTGTCGGCGGCGACCACACCGTGCCGCTGCCGATCCTGCGCGCCATCGCCAGGGACCGGCCGCTGGGCCTGTTCCACGTCGATGCCCATGCCGACACCTTCGACGAGTTCATGGGCACGAAGATCAACCACGCCACCTTCGTGCGCCGCGCGGTGGAGGAAGGCCTGATCGATCCGAAGCGGACCATCCAGGTCGGCCTGCGCGGCACCCGCTACGGCGACGACGACATCGGCTACGGCAACGAGGTCGGCATCACCATGGTGCCGATGGACGAATACGAGGCGATGGGCCGCGAGGCCTTCATCCAGCTCGCCAAAGAGGTCCTCGGCGACGGCGAAAGCTACATCACCATCGACATCGACGGGCTGGACCCGCGCGACTGCCCCGGCACCGGCGTGCCCGAGCCCGGCGGCATCAGCGTGCGCGACATGCAGGTGATCCTGCGCGCCTTCACGGGCGGCAACTTCGTCGGCGGCGATCTGTGCGAGGTCTCCCCTCCCCACGATCCCGGCGGCATGACCTTCGTCAACGTCGCCAACCTGATGTTCGAGATCACCTGCCTGGTGGCGACGAATCGCGCTGCCCGGAAATAGCAGGCCTCAGGCGTCGAGACGGGCCAGGCCTTCGCTGCGCCGCAGCAGGCCGGTGAGCAGGAAACTCAGGGCCGACATGGCCGCTGCCGTACCGAGGCAGGCCGGCAGGCCGCCGAGTTCGTAGCTCAGACCCGAAAGCAGGGTGCCGAGCAGACGGCCGGCCGCGTTGGCCATGTAGTAGAAACCGACGTCCATGGTCACCCGTCCGGCCTGGGTGAAGGCGAGGATGAGGTAGGAGTGGAGCGCGCTGTTGAGGGCAAAGACGACGCCGAACAGCAGCAGTCCGGCGACCAGGGTCACGGTCAGCGAAGGCCCCGCCGCCATGAGAACCGCGGCAAGGCAAAGAGCGGCCGGAATCACGGTCAGCACGCCGACCCAGAAGCGCGCCATGCCGACCGTCGCGGCAACACCCTTGTCGCGCGCCCCGAGCAGGCGCGGCGCGGCGGCCTGGACGATGCCGTAGCCCACGATCCACAGCGCCATGAAACCGCCGATCTGGAAGAAGGCCTCGTGGTTGCCTTCCACCGTGCCGTCCGAAAGCACGCTGTAGAAATAGATCGGGATGCCGACCACGAACCAGGTGTCGCGCGCGCCGAACAGGAAGAGGCGCGCAGCACTCAGCCGGTTGATGTTGCCGTCCTTGGAGAAGACCTCGTGGAACTTCGCGTCCTTGCGCCCCATCGGCAGGCCGGCGGGCATGAAACAGGCGACCGCGATGAAGACGACGCCCAGGGCCGCGGCCATGGCGAGCGTCGCGCCATGGAAGCCGATGGTGCCGAGCAGCACCGCGCCGAGCAGGAAGCCCAGCCCCTTCACCGCGTTCTTCGAGCCGGTGAGCAGGGCGACCCAGCGGAACAGCGCGCCCTTCTCGTGGGCCGGGGCGAGGACCTTCACCGCGCTCTTGGAGCTCATCTTGGCAAGGTCCTTGGCGATGCCCGAGAGACCCTGAACGACCATGACGAAGATCACCGACAGGGTCATCGGCCAGTCCGGATCAAGCGCCGCCAGCGCCATCAACGCGCCGATCTGCAGCACCAGCCCGGCATAGAGCGTGCTCGCAAGACCGAAGCGGGCGGCCAGCCAGCCCGCCATCAGGTTGGTCACCACACCCATCAGCTCGTAGAGCAGGAAGAGCCAGGCAAGCTGGATCGGCGAGAAGCCGAGCGCGTGGAAGTGCAGCAGCACCAGCATGCGCAGGGCGCCGTCGGTCAGCATGAAGGCCCAGTAGGCCGCGGTCACCGCAGCGTAGGCGGCAAGCCCGGCGGGCCGCTGCGGGGCGGCAGGCTGGCCCATGCCCGTCACATGCCCGCCGCAACGAGGCGGGCGATGTCGGCCATGCGCCAGGCGTAGCCCCATTCGTTGTCGTACCAGGCATAGACCTTCACCTGGGTGCCCGCGACGACCATGGTCGAGAGCGCATCGACGATGGCCGAGCGGGGATCGTTGACGAAGTCGCCGGAGACCAGCGGGCGCGTCTCGTAACCCAGGATCCCCTGCAGCGCGCCGCCCGCCGCCGCCTCGAAGAGGCCGTTGACCTCCTCCACTGTGGTCGCGCGCTCCATCTCGAAGACGCAGTCGGTGAGCGAGGCGTTGAGCAGGGGCACGCGCACGGCATGGCCGTTCAGGCGGCCCTTCAGCTCAGGGTAGATCAGCGTGATCGCCGTGGCCGAACCGGTGGTCGTGGGCACCAGGTTGGTCAGCGCCGAACGGGCGCGCCGGGAATCCTTGGCCGGGCGGTCGACCATGGTCTGGGTGTTGGTGACATCGTGGATCGTGGTGATGCTGCCGTGACGGATGCCGATCGCCTCGTGCAGCACCTTGACCACCGGCGCGAGGCAGTTGGTCGTGCAGCTTGCCGCCGTCACCAGATGATGGCGCGCGGGTTCGTAGAGGTGGTGGTTGACGCCATAGACCAGGTTGAGGGCAGGCGCCTCCTTCACCGGGGCGGATACGATCACCTTGGCGACACCGGCCGCATGGTAGGGCGCGATGCGTTCGGGCGTCTTGAAATGGCCGGTGCAGTCCAGCACCAGGTCGATGCCGTGTTCGGCCAGCGGCAGGTCCTCGATGCGGGCCTCCCGGGTCAGCGCCATGCGGTGGCCGTCGATGGAGAGGCTGCCGCTGTCGTGGGCGAAGGCGGCCTTCCAGCGGCCGTGGACCGAATCGAACTCGGCGAGCAGGGCGTGCTGGGCGGCATCGCCCGCCTTGTCGTTGAGCAGCACCACCTCGCCCGGCGCGCCCTCCTCCATCAGCGCGCGCAGCACCAGCTTGCCGATGCGGCCGAGCCCGTTGATCGCGATGCGCGCCATGCCGTGATCTCCCTTGCGGCAGCACCGACCCTTCGGGCCGCCCATGTCTGCCCTAACTACTGCGCGTTCGTGACAGCGGGAAGACAGCGATGTGACACCCTCTCGCACCTGTGGCCAAGCCCCTCGCGCTGATGCAGGATTGGCCAACCAAGCCGCCACCGGAGGTCGTCATGCCGTCGCTTGCCAAGGGCCGCACCATCGTCAACTGGAAGCAGGCCGACTGGGCGCCCTACCCCAGCACGGACGCGGGCGACGGCGCCTACAGCTGGCACCCCATCCGCCCCCTGGAGAACGGCGCCGGCTTCTACCTGATGAAGGTCGCGCCGGGCGGCGCCTCGCGCGAGCACATTCACCACGACCTCGAAGCTGTCGTCGTGCTCAAGGGCGAGCTGGTCGACAGCGACGGCACGGTGTTCGGCGAAGGCTCCTGCATCGCCTACGGCCCGGGCTCCAGGCACCACACCGCCTCGCCCAAGGGCGCCACCATGCTGGTGTGGACCAAGGGGCCGATCACGGCGGCGCGCAAGGGCGGCAAACCCGGCGACGCCGCCAAGGGGCGCACCAGCCTCAACTGGAAGAAGGCGAAGTTCAGCCTCTATCCCGCCCTGCCGCCGACCTCTGACCCCATCGACTGGGCCGACATCGCCTGCACCGACCAGGACACCGGCGAGGGCTTCTACGTCGTGAAGTTCCCCCCGGGCGCATCCTCGGCCCTGCACGAACACATGGGCGCCGAGCATTTCACGATCCTGAAGGGCGAGCTGGTCGATCCCGACGGCACGATCTATCGCACCGGCGACTGCGTCGCCCTGGAGCCCGGCACCAAACACGCCAGCCATTCGCCGAACGGCTGCGTCACCGCCGCCTTCATCGCCGGGCCGCTGCGCACGATCCACATGCGGAAGAAGAAGGCCGCCTGAGCCGAAGCCGCGCCCCTAGAGCAGCAGCCCCGCCTCCACTGTGCCCCACACCGCTCCGGCGGTGACGGCGATGGAGATCAACGCTGCGACGAGCGCCAGGATCAGCAGCAGGCCGTCCTCCTCCAGCCAGGCGAAGGCCAGCAGGATAATGACGGCGGCGGGGATCAACTGGCTGAACGGAATCGGCGCCAGCAGCGACAGCCCCAGCAGGAGGATGATGAAGCCGACGATGCGCTTGGTCGCCTCGAAGGGCAGGGTCCAGCGCGGCTGCACCAGGCGCTCCATGCGCCGCAGCAGGCCGACGGCGCGGGCCAGCACCCCCACCAGCCGATCCGTCGAGAAGCGCCGGCGCGCAACCGGCCCCGGCAGCACCGGCCCCTCGTGCCCCAGCATCATCTGGATCGCGGGCCATGCCAGCAGCACACCCGCCAGCGGCGAGATACCCGGCACCAGCGCCAGGATGCCGATGAGCAACATGACGATACCGAAGGAGCGGTCACGCAGGTGCGCCACGATCCACACCAGCGACGTCTCCCCCGGCGGCGCCTGCCGCATCAGGTCATCAAGGATTTCCGAGGTCGGCACGCGCATGAGGCTCTCCGCGTCCGCTGCGAAAGCGCTTGGACAAGGCTAGCGGCGATTCGGCGTCGGGCGGAGTCCTGCGGCCAGCGAACCCGGTTGTCGGCATGCATCTCTTCAGGACGTACGCGGCGGCAGTCGTTTCCTGAGCCGTCTGCGACCGACCCTTCCGCGCCGCCAGAACGCGATGGCTGAAGCAACCGCGCCGGCAAGCGTGCCCGCTGCCCACACCTCAAACAGCCCGGCAAGCATCGCCAGACAGACGATGCGGAAGCTGGCGTGATCGAGGCCGACCAGGATGCCGGCATCCTGTTCGATCAGCAGCATGACCAGGGGACCGGCAAGAACTGGGAGGGCAAACCAGGGGATCAGAACTCGCAGGGTGCGAGCACCCCGTGGAGCGTCATCGTTCAGGCCCGATTGCATAACGCGACCCTTAATTTGAACATCGTTTAATTTAAGGGCAAACCGACGCGTTTCAAGGGGCGTCCGTTTTCAGCTTTGAGGGTTATCTAGCCCTAGAACTTGAACCCGGGCGGCAGCTTCAGGCTCTTTGCCATTTCGGCGGGATCGGGCATCTGGCCGCCGGGGCCGCCCATGCCGCCCAGCGCGCCCATGTCGGGCATGCGGCCGGACTTCTGCATCTTCTTCACCTTCTTGAGCATCCCGTTCATTTCCTGGAACTGCTTCAGCAGCTTGTTGATCTCCTGGATCTGGGTGCCCGAGCCGGCGGCGATGCGTTTCTTGCGGCTGGCGTGGATGAGGCGCGGGTCGGCGCGCTCCTTCTTGGTCATGGACGAGATGATCGCCTCCTGGCGGGCGATCACCCTGTCGTCCATGTTGAGCGCCTTCATCTGCTTCTTGGCCTTGGCCACACCCGGCAGCATGGACATGAGGCCGTCCATGCCGCCCATCTTGCGCAGCTGCTTGAGCTGCATCGCCATGTCGTCGAGATCGAAGCTCTGGCCCTTCTCGAACTTCTTGCGGAAGCGGTCGGCATCCTCCTGCTCGATGGTCGCGGCGGCCTTCTCGACCAGGCTGACGACGTCGCCCATGCCGAGGATGCGCCCGGCGATGCGGTCCGGATGGAAGGGTTCGAGCTGATCGAGCTTCTCGCCCGTACCCAGCAGCTTGATCGGGCAGCCGGTGATGGCGCGCATGGAGAGTGCGGCGCCGCCGCGGGCATCGCCGTCGACGCGGGTCAGCACGATGC
>CALLQH010000339.1 GCA_938014945.1 uncultured bacterium
GATAAGTTGAACCAGCCCAGATTCTCCCTCTTCAATCCCAACCGTTTTAAGCTGCGATTGAATGTCAAATAATTTAGCCTGTACTTGATCGCGTTCTCTGGTCAATCGATCATTTTCGCTGCTCATCTGATCCATGATCGACTGCAGGTCATTCGGGACGATAATACGGTCATTTGCCCGTAGTTCATCTAGCTGTGTTTGCAGGTGTACCCGCTCCTGAACCAGTTCGGCACGCTCACGTTCCAGGCGTTCGATCAAACTTCATTCGAATTTCTAAAGAATTATATGGGGGATCAGTACGTTCGGATTTTGCCAAACCTGAAAGAGCGTACAGGCATTGTTGTTGGTCGTGCATCGCTCTCTGACCGTCCCATCATAGCCCGCTTCAGAGATCAAGAACGTCCGAGCAATTTGACCACCCCGCTCTTTGCAGCGCCCGAGGCCGAGCCCGAATAAAAGTATGTAACTATGAGTGGTCCCTCGGCACGCTGCGGTTCCATGAACGCGCGAACAGGCGCTCGCCGTCCTCGAAGGCGTCGAGGTCGGCGTGGAGCAGGTAGGCGTCCTTCGTCAGCTTCATGGTGCAGCGGGCGTCGTGGCGGGTGACCCAGCCGCCGCGCTTGCGCTCGAAGCCGTAGTCGATGGCGCCGGTGGCGCTGGCGGGATCATCGGGGTGGATGGTCCACAGTTCGCGGCGCCAGGAGGCAATCTCCAGGTCGATCTCCTCGATGCGGCTGCGGCCGTCGTCGAACACCACCTCCAGCGACCACACGCCGGTCTGCGCATCGATCGAGGCGGTCTGGCGCTTTTCGCCCGGCGTCATCGGCGTGATCGTGCCGGACGGCCCCTCGCGCGGCGGATCGAAGGCGACCCTGGCATCCTCCGGGCGCGGCTTGCGCAGCGGCAGGGCAAGGCTGCTGGTGCCGGGCATCAGGGTCAGCGTGGCGGCCTCCGGTGCCGGCCAGACCATGGGGAAATAGCTGGTGGAAACGGCGACGCGCAGGCGATGGCCTGATTTCACGCTGTAGGCGGTGTCGTTGAGCTTGAAGCGCACCGTGTAGGTGCGGCCGGGTTCCAGGGCGACGGGGTTTTCCTGGTCGTTGAGGTGGCAGAGGTTCTTCACGCCCCAGGTGATGCGGCTCACCGCGCCGTCGGGGTGGATGTCGTTCAAACGCACGACGGCCTGGGCGACCGGCTTGTCGACGCTGAACGACAGCGTCACCTCCGGTGCGCCGAGGAATTCGAGCGGCTCGGCCAGCACCTCGCCGTCGAAGCAGAGGGAGCCTGCATCCTCCATGCGCTGGTCGGTGGGAAGATCGGTACCGGTATCGTGGCGGCACCATTCGCCCGCTGCGAAGCCGACCGAGAGCGGCGAGCGGATGCTCATGGGCGCATTGCCGCGCTCGGGCGCATCGGCAAGCGTGCCGCGGTCGTTGAGGGCAAGCGTCTTCCAGGCGATGCCGCCGTCGGTCACGGGCCAGGCCGGCTCGCCGATCCAGCGGCCGGGCCAGTTGACGACGCGCGCCATGGGCTTCTGCGAATCCAGCATGTAGGCGCGCAGCATCGGCTCGGCCATGATCCCGGTGTCGATGCCCTTCAGCCAGTGATCCCACCAGCGGACGTATTCGCCGAGCACATCGGCCATGGGGCCGGGACCGCCGCGGAAGCCGTAGGTGTGCGACCACGGCCCGATGACGCCGATGCGCGGCACGTCGAGCCCCGCCAGCAGGCGTGGAATGGCGTTCTGGTAGCCGTCGTTCCAGCCGCCGATGGCGAACACCGGGCAGGCGATGGCGGCGTAGTCCTCGCAGACCGAGCCGTGTTTCCAGTAGGCGTCGCGCCGCTGGTGCTTGAGCCAGGTTTCGAGCAGCAGGGGGGTCGCCTCCAGCCGCTCCATCCACATCTCGCGCCAGCGCTCACCCACCACCTCCGGGTCGGGCGGCGGCGGGCTGACCCGGCCGAAGAAGGTGGAGGCCCAGGAGAAGTTGTCGCCCAGGACGCAGCCGCCCATGTAGTGGATGTCGTCGTTGTAGCGGTCGTCGGTCGAGCAGGCGGTGATGATCGCCTTCAGCGCCGGGGGACGGCGCGCGGCGACCTGCAGGCCGTTGAAGCCGCCCCAGCTGATGCCGATCATGCCGACGGCACCCGTGCACCAGGGCTGGGCGGCGATCCAGGCGATCGCCTCCAGTGCGTCGTCCTGTTCCTGCTTCAGGTATTCGTCATGGAGCAGGCCGTCGCTGTCGCCCGCGCCGCGCAGATCGACACGCAAACAGGCATAACCATGGCCCGCGAACCAGCTTTGCATGGGCTCGTCGCGCACACGCGTGCCGTCACGCCGCCGGTAGGGGATGTATTCGAGGATCGCGGGCACCGGCTCGGCCTGCGCGCCTTCCGGCAGCCACAGGCGCGCGGCAAGGCGCGTGCCGTCGGCCAGCGGGATCCACACGGTCTCGTGCACCGCCACGGCGTGGGGGAAGTCGGTGCGGATACGGGCGTCGGCAGAGGTCATGGGATTCCTTCAGACAGCGGCGTTCATGGTGTCGTCCCCGTGCTTGAAGCGGCCACGACAGGATTGCAGTGGGGTGTCACAGCGGGTTCAGGGTGCGCGGCAGGAGGCTGGCGTATTCCTTCGGCGGAAACGGCGCCTCGACCTCTACATGTCGGGCAGGATCAAACGCGGCCATCGGTGCTCCCTCGTGCGGCGGGATGCTACGACGCAGGGAGGGAGGACGCGACCGGTAAGTTGTCCTTACAGGCGGGGCTGACCCGGACGCTACCCCTCTTCTCTTCGCCCCCCTCAATCCTCCAGCGTGCTGGCCTCGTATTCCGCTTCGTCCAGCCAGGCCGGGTTGATCTGCACGCCCCAGCCGGGCGCATCGGGTATGGTCGCCTTGCCGTTCTCGATCCGGTAGGGATCGCCGAGGAAGAGGCCGTCCTGCCAGGGGTAGTAGTCGTCGCCCTCGATGGAGAACTCCAGGTACTTGCCCGCGTTGGGGATCGCGCCCAGCAGATGCATGGTGCACATGGTGACCAGCGACAGGTTGGCGCAGTGGGGCGTGCAGGGCAGGCCCGCGTCCGCGCCCATCCTGGCCACCCGCAGGGTGCGCGAGAGGCCGCCCAGGTACATGACATCGGGCTGGATGATGTCGACCGCGCGCATGGCGATCATGTGCCGCCAGGTGGAAAGGTCGCAGTCCTGCTCGCCGCCGGTGACGTCGATGTCGAGGGCGTCGGCGACCTCCTTCGTCTGCTCCAGCTCCCAGTAGGGGCAGGGTTCCTCGAAGTGACCGATGCCCTCGTCCTGCAGAAGGTGACCGACCTCGATGGCGCGTCTGGGCGAAAAGCCGGAATTGCCGTCGACGAGCTTGGCCATGCCGTCGCCCAGCGCGCGGGCGACCACGGGCACGATCTCCTCGGTGCGGCCGGGCCATTCATCGACATCGCGGCCGCATTCGGCGCCCACGCGCCACTTGAAGGCATCGAAGCCCTTCTCGTCGCGCAGGCGGCACAGGCGGTCGGCTTCCTGCTGCGGCGTGATGTCGCGTTTCATGGAGCTGGCATAGGCGCGCAGCTTGCCCGGCTTGCCGCCCAGCAGTTCCACCACCGGCTTGCCCGCGACCTTGCCCTTCAGGTCCCACAGGGCCGTATCGAGCCCCGCCATGGCGCGGCGCAGGTAGGATCCGGGAAACTTGTGCTCGCGCTCGGTGATGCGGTCGAGCAGGTCGTCCATCCCCTCCAGCGCATCCTCGCCCAGCGCCCAGGGCGCGACCTGGCGATGGAAGATCTGGGCGGTGATGTCGCTGTGATAGGTCGATAGCTGGCCCCAGCCCTCGTCCCCGGTGTCGGAGGTGACACGCACGAAGCCGACGAAGCGGTTGGCGAAGGTCTCCAGCTTCACGATCTTCATCGTGCGTCCTCCAGGATCAGTGCCGTGCCCTTGCGCGCCAGCATCATCGTCGGGGCATTGGTGTTGCCCGCGATCAGGTTGGGGAAGGCAGAGGCATCGACGACGCGGAGCCCCTCCATGCCATGGACGCGCAGCCTGCCATCGACCACCGCGCCGCTCGCATCCGGTCCCATGCGGCAGGTGCAGCTGGGGTGATAGACCGTGCCGCTGCGCAGACGGAAGTCGTCGATCAGGGCCTCGTCGCTGACGACGCCGGGCCCGGGCAGAAGCTCCTCCTCGATCACACTGGCAAGGCCGGGCTGGGCGGCCAGCACGCGCAGGAACTTCACGGCGGCCAGCATCTCCTCGACATCGTGGTCCGTGCCGAAGGCATTGGCGTGAATGACGGGCGGGGCCCAGGGATCGGCGCTGCGCAGTTCCAGATGACCGCGCGCCGTGGGCCGGCAGGTCGACAGCCCCAGGCCGACGCCGGGAAAGGGATCGGGGTTGGTCAGCGGCCGTTCGGCCGTGGACGTGCCGGTGACCGTGCTCATGGCCTGGTAATAGAGCTGCATGTTGGGCCGGTCGAGGTCCGGGCTGGTGCGGAAGAAGCCGCCACCATGGTTGATCGACAGGCTCAGGGGGCCGCTGCGTGTCAGCAGGTACTGCGCACCCGCGATCATCTTGCCCCACCAGGGGCTGAGCCGCTCATTCAGCGTCGGCTGGTTGACCCGGTAGTTGTAGTTGATGCCCAGGTGATCCTGCATGTGGCGCCCGACATTGGCGTTCTCGTGGGCGACCGGAATACCGCATCGCGCCAGCACATCGCCCGGCCCGATGCCCGAAAGCTGGAGGATCTGCGGCGAGTTCACCGCACCCGCGGCAAGGATCACCTCCCGCCGCGCACTTGCCTGCTTCGGCGAGCCGTTCTGGAGATAACGCACACCCGTGGCGCGTTTGCCCTGCAGGATGAGGCTGGTGGCAAAGGCCTCGGTCTCGACCTTCAGGTTGGACCGCGAACGCGCGGGATCGAGAAAGGCGCGCGCGGCCGACATGCGCCGGCCGTCCTTCATGGTGAACTGGAAATAGCCCACACCCTCCTGCCGGGCGCCGTTGAAATCGGGATTGAAGGGCAGGCCCGCCTGCTTGCCCGCCTCGATGTAGGGGCGGCAGTAGTCGGCGATGCGCGAGGAGACATCGGCCACATGCAGCGGCCCGCCGACGCCGCGCCAGGCATCTTCGCCCGCCTGCGTGTCCTCCATGGCGCGGAACACAGGCAGCACGTCCTCCCAGCCCCAGCCGGGATTGCCCGCAGCCTTCCAGTCCTCGTAGTCCTGGGCGTGGCCGCGGATGTAGACCATGGCGTTGATCGAGCTGGAGCCGCCGATCACCTTGCCGCGCGGCCAGTAGTCGGGCCGCCCACCCAGGCCGGCATCGATCTCGGTGTCGTAGGCCCAGTTGACCGAACGGTCGTAGAAGGTCTTGCCGTAGCCCAGCGGTGTCTGGATCCAGAAGCGCCTGTCGCTGCCGCCCGCCTCCAGCAGCAGCACGCTGTGGCGTCCGTTCGCGCTCAGGCCCTCGGCCAGCACGCAGCCAGCCGATCCCGCACCCACGATGATGTAGTCGAATTCCACGACGGCCCCCGCGACAGCTTCCCGCGCAAGGTCCGCTCACCGGCCGGCAAAATCAATCACGGTGTGGGGCAATCCAAGCATGGCGGCGGGCCGCACCGAAGCGGCCCGCCGGCCCGCCTCAGCCCTGGCAGGGGATGATGTCGAAGGGGATGCGCTTGTTGTCGACCAGGTTGCGGGCGCCGTTCTTCTCGATGACGAAGGTGTCGATCAGGCCCGTGTTCCACAGGGTCTCGAAGTTGCCGACGTAACCTTCCTGCCAGACGACGCTGTCGTCGGGGTCCTCGTCGTAGGAGAAGTTGAACTCGTCGACCCAGTCGGGCGGCAGGGCGATGCCCAGTTCGTAGCCGATGCACCAGCCGTCCGTACCGGTGAAGCCGACGTCCTTGTAGTAGCGGCGCAGCTCGGCGTTGACCTCGCGCACCGGGCGGCCGGCGCGGGCCTCCTTCTGGAAGACCTCGTAGGAACCTGCCGAGCGCTTGTAGAGATCGCGCACCCTGGCGGGCGGCTCGCCGGTCCAGAAGCCGCGCAGGATGTTGCCGTGGTAGCGGAACCAGACGCCCGAGCAGTCGATCTTGATGTGCTCGTTCGCCTGGATCTTGCGCCGGCGCGGGAACTGGTGGCCGCCGATCGTGGTGTTGCCCGACTGGATCATGATCGGAATCGCCGAAAGCTCGCCGCCGGCATGGTGCATGGCGTGCGTCATCTCGGCCTCGACGTCGAGCTCGGTGACACCCGGGCGGATTTCCTTCTGCGCGGCCTCATGCGCCAGCTCGCAGATGCGGGTCGCCTGTTCGATATAGGCGATCTCGGCGGGCGATTTCACGCCGCGCGCATGGCGCAGGATCATGCTGGCATCGACCACCTCGGCACCGGCCTCGCGGAAGGCCTTCTCGATGGTCTCCTGGACCCAGCGGTTGGGCTGAAAGCTGCGGTATTCCATGCCGACACGGGTGCCGGGCTTCAGCAGACCGGAAGCCTGAAGCTGCTTGACGATGAAGGGCGGCTGGCCCTCGGGCGAGCGGTCGTCGAAGAAGCGGATGTCGCTCGCCACCGACGTCTTGTAGAGCAGCGGGTCCTCGCCGATGGCGTCGAAGTGGATGGGTTCGTCCCAGTTCAGGCAGAGCGCGGTGCCCAGGCATGCGCCCCAGTTGGACGGCGCCTGGGTGCGGTACCAGGCGGCGTAGTAGCCGTGCAGCCAGCACATGTGGGCGGGCGCGGTGGCGTAGAGGATGTCGATGCCCTCTGCCTCCATCATCTTCTTGGCCTTGGCCCAGCGCGCCTGATACTCGGCTTTCGGAAAGGCCAGCTCGACCGGCTCGGCCTTCGAGCGGTCGAAGGTGGTGGAGACGCGCGGTGCGGCCATGGCGGAAACCTCTTGTTATGTGGAATGACAGGTGACGCAGAAGGGACCACAGCCCGCCGAACCGGGCAAGCGGCAATCGCCGGGCGGCTGCGCCTTGACAGGCCGCCTCTGAGTTCGTCTGTTCGCGCCCTAACCGGGAGGACGACATGAGCGAGTGGTGGGCGAAGACGGCCGTCGAGATCGCCAAGGCGATTGCGGCGAAGAAGGTCACGGCCGAAGAGGTCATGGCCGACCACCTTGCCCGCGTCGATGCCGTCAACGGCAAGCTCAACGCGATCACCGTGCGTATGGACGAGGAGGCCATGGCCGATGCGCGGGCCGCCGACAAGGCGCAGGCCGAAGGCAGACCGCTGGGCCCGCTCCACGGCGTGCCCGTGACGATCAAGGAGAACGTCGACCAGAAGGGCCATGCCACGACCAACGGCGTCGAGGCCTTCAAGGACATGGTGGCACCCGACGACTCCCCCGTGGTCGCCAACCTGCGGAAGGCGGGCGCCATTCCCATGGGGCGCACCAATACGCCGGAATTCTCCCTGCGCTACTTCACCGACAACGTGCTGCGCGGCGCCACCTTCAACCCCTGGGACAAGGCGCTGACGCCGGGCGGCAGTTCGGGCGGCGCGGGTGCTGCGGTGGCGGTTGGCATGGGCGCCATCGGCCACGGCAACGACCTGGGCGGCTCGATCCGCTATCCCGCCTACGCCAACGGCATCGTCGGCATCCGCCCGACCTTCGGCCGCGTGCCCGCCTTCAACCCGACCCAGAGCGAGGAGCGCCCGCCGACAATCCAGCTCATGAGCGTGCAGGGCCCGCATTGCCGCACCGTCGCCGACACGCGCCTGGCCCTGGAAGCGATGGCGCAGCGCGATCCCCGCGATCCCTGGTGGGTGCCCGCCCCCATCGAGGCCGCCGCCATGCACCGCCCGCCGCGCGCGGCGATCTGCGCCGATCCCGGCGGCCTGGGTGTCGATCCGCGCGTGAAGGACGCGGTGCGCAAGGCGGGCGATGCCCTTTCCAACGCGGGCTACCAGGTGACCGAAGTCGACGGCCCCGACGTGATGGCCGCCGCGCGCCTGTGGATGCACCTGCTGATGGCCGATGCGCAGGTCATGATGGAGCCCGCGATCCGCAAGTACGGCAGCCACAAGATCAACAGGGTCTTCGATTTCTACAAGGAAGGCATGGACGAGTTTTACGGCAACGACAAACCCGACGAGAGCCTGGAGGGCTACATGCGCGGCGTCGCCGCCCGCGCGGGCATCCTGCGCGACTGGACCCTGTTCCTGGAGGAACACGGCGTCTTCGTCGGCCCGGTCAGCGCCGAGGCGCCCTTCCATGTCGGCGACGACGAGGTTTCGCCCAGCCGTTCGGTCGAACTGTGGCGCGCCAACCGCCTGACGCTGTGCCACAACCTCACCGGCCTGCCCGGCGCGGCCGTGCCGACCGGTCCGGTCGAGGGCGTGCCGATGGGCGTGCAGATCATCGCCCAGCGCTACCGCGAGGACATGGCGCTGGATGCCGCCCAGGCCATCGAGGATGCCTGCGGCGTGGCAACACCCATCGATCCGAAGTGGTAAGCGGGCTTTTTCCTCTCCCTACGGGGGCGAGGGATGGTGGTCCCTACTCCGCCGCGCTCCGCATGGCGGGCACGCGGTCGGGCGTGAGCGTGCGGGCAAGGTACTTGTAGAACTGCGCCACGGTGCCTTCGCGCACGTTCAGCGGGCCGGCGGCGGCCTTCGTCGCGCGCATCACCTGCTGCAGGCGCCAGGTGGCCTGGGCGTCCTCCTCGTTGACGCGGTAGACCAGCTCGTTGCTCTGCGCCATGACTTCGGTCTGCTCCGCCATTTCCGGGGCGACGATGAAGCCGCCGACGACGCGCGTGCGCTCGGGCCCCAGCGGAATGAACGACAGCCAGTTCAGCGTCGCCGTCGACATGGCGAGCGAGATGTTGGGGAAGAGGCCGATGGCGTAAGCGGTCGTGCGCTCGCGTTCGTTGAAGCTGCAACCGGGGCGCGGCCAGTTGCCGAAACCTTCGGCGCGGTCCAGCGAGGCGGGCGCATAGCCGCAGCGCGTGTGGGTGAAACGGCCGCTGGGCGGGGCCGGGTCCATGGTCGCCAGCTTTGCCGGGATGTCGTCCTCCAGCGTCGTGCCGTGGAGGCCCATGTGGTGGTAGAACTCCATGCCGTTCTCGGTGGCGAGCTTCCAGTTGCCCTCCCACACCGTGTCGTAGGCAAAGCCGGTGACGAGTTCGTCCGTCTTGTAGTTGGCGAGCATCGCATCGGCTTCGTGCAGCGCCGGGACGAGCGGCGCGGCATCGTCGTCTAGGTTGACGAAGATGAAGCCCTGCCATTCCTCCAGCCGGTACTCCGGCAGGTTGCAGCGCTTCTTCTCGAAGCCCGTGGAACCTTCCATCAGGGGGGCGGCCACCAGCC
>CALLQH010000340.1 GCA_938014945.1 uncultured bacterium
TACCTTGAGGGCTTCCTGTTGAATGCCGTCGCCGACGACCGCCGGGTCCGCCACGTCGTGCTGATCTGCAGCGCGGTCAACCTGATCGACGCCAGCGCGCTGGAAACCCTGGAGACGCTATCGGGCGAACTGCGGGACGCCGGCGTCACCCTCCACCTCGCCGAGGTCAAGGGGCCGGTCACGGATCGTCTGGCTCGCACGGGTTTCCTCGATCACCTGAAGCCCGGCCGAATCTTCCTCAGCACCCACGAGGCCATGGTCGCCCTCGCCTCGGAAGGCGCCGGCCAAGGCACGCGATGATAATCGCCACATAAATAAGCGCCTGGATAAAATTCAGGTGAAAATTTAACCAAGTTGGCTTATGCGTGCTTCCGGTTCAGCCCCGGAGTCGTGCGATGGCGTTGGTGGTCGAGCGTGAAGCGGCAGAGGCGCCCCGGCTGGCGCTGGAAGCCTCCTGGTACACCGATCCGGGGATCTTCGAACGGGAGCGCACCGCCGTTTTCGCTCGCACCTGGCAGTATGCCTGTCACGGCAGCGCTCTCAGGCGGGCGGGCGATTTTGTCGCCTTTACCATCGGCAAGGTGCCGTTGCTCGCGGTGCGCGACCGGCAGGGCGCCGTGCGCTGTTTCCACAACGTCTGCCGTCATCGCGCCCACGCCCTTGCGGAAGGCTGCGGCAACCGCGCCTTCATCGTCTGCCCCTATCATGGCTGGCGTTACGATCTGGACGGGCGGCTGCGCAGCGCGCCGGGGGAAGACCGTGTGCCCGGCTTCGACCGCTCGGCCATCGCCCTGGGCGAGGTGCGCACGGAAATCTTCTGTGGGTTCGTCTTCGTCAACCTCGATCCCCAGGCCGCCCCCATGGCCCAGTGGTATCCCGGCGTTGAGGAGGAGCTTCGCGCCTTCGTGCCCGGCATCGACGCCCTGGCGCCGGTGGACGAGGTGGTCGTCCCGGAAGCGTGCAACTGGAAGGTCTCGGTCGAGAACTACAGCGAGTGTTACCACTGCAAGCTGACGCACCCGACCTTCTCCAGCGGCGTCATCGATCCCGACAGCTACGACATCCGCCCCCAGGGCCACTGCCTGCGCCATACCACCCGTTCGGCGCAATCCGAGGCCATGACCTACGCCATCGACGTGCAGAACGCCCACGCGGCCGACTACAGCTCCTGGTACCTGTGGCCGACGTTCTCGTTCCAGGTCTATCCCGGCAACGTGCTCAACACCTACCTGTGGCGCGCGGAAGACCACCGCAGCGTCACCGTGACCCGCGGCTGGTACACGCCCGGCGGTGCGCCCTCGGAAGCGATCGACCGGCTGGCCGCCCAGGACCGGGCGACGACGGTCGCCGAGGACATCAAAATCGTGGAATCGGTGCAGCGCGGCCTCGACAGCGGCGTCTACGAACCCGGCCTCCTGGTCATCGATCCCGATGGCGGCGTGATGAGCGAACACTCCATCGCAGCGATCCACGGCTGGCTACGCGAGGCGCTGGCCTGACATGAAGATTGCTCGGATCACGGTCTGGCAACTCGACCTGCCGCTCACGCATCCCTATTGGCTATCGGGCGGGCGCCTCCGCTTCGACCGGCTCGATTCCACCATCGTGCGCCTTGATACCGACGCCGGCGTCTCGGGCTGGGGCGAGGGCTGCCCCTGGGGTGCGACCTATCTGCCGGCCTTCGGGCGCGGTATCCGCGCCGGGATCGAGGAACTCGCACCCGTTGTTCTGGGCCAGGACCCGCGCATGCCCGAGCGCCTCAACCGCGCCATGGATGTGGCGCTGCCCGGCCACCCTTATGTCAAGGCGGCCATCGACATCGCCTGCTGGGACATCCTGGGCAGGCTCGCCGGACTGCCGGTCTGCGACCTGCTGGGCGGGCGCGAAGGCGGCCCGGTGGCGCTCTCCAGCTCGATCTCCACCGGCACGCCGCAGGCCATGATGGCGCTGATCGAGGAAGCCCGCGCCCGCGGTCTCAAGGTGCATTCCTGCAAGGTCGGCGGCACCGACGCCGCACTCGACATCGCCCGCATCGAAGCTGCCGCCGCCGCCCGGCTGCCGGGCGAAATCATGGTCTTCGACGTTAACCGTGCCTGGACGCCGGGCTATGCCATCGAAGTCATGAACAGCGTCCACGGCCGGGCCAACGGCTATTTCGAGCAGCCCTGCGAGACCATGGAGGAATGCGCCCACGTCCGCGCCCATGTCCGCCAGCCCATCGTTCTCGATGAATGTCTGCACACCATGGCCGATCACATCCGCGCCCACGGCCTCGGCATCTGCGAGGCGGTCAAGGTGAAGCCCAACCGGCTGGGCGGCCTGACCAAGGCGCGCCAGGTCCGCGACTTCGGCCTGTCGGTGGGCTGGCGCATGCATATCGAGGATGTCGGCGGCACGGTCCTGGCCGATACCGCCGCGATCCACCTTGCCCAGGCAACGCCGGAAAGCCACCGCCTGGCGGGCTGGTCCTGTCAGGACCACCTGGTCGACGACATCGCGCCCGGGCAGGGTGCCCGCAACATCGATGGCGGCGCGAGCGCACCCGCCCTGCCTGGCCTCGGCGTCGAGCCGGAATCGGACCGCCTGGGTGAGCCCTGCGCGGTTTTCGGTTAGAACAAAGGTGCAGATCGACCGTGCGATGTGGAACCGATCAGCGATCCTCGACGGCGGTGAGTTCGGCATCGGCCTGACGTAATCGCTCGGAGGCCACGCGCGCAAGCCGGGCGAAGACCATTGCCGCCAGCGCGGGACGGTCGGTGGCCCGGCGGTCGAACTCGGCGCGTGAGAGCACATAGAGCGCGCAATCGCCGTGGGCAATGGCGTCGGCCGAACGGGTGCCGCGATCCAGGAATGCCATGTCGCCGAAGAAGTCGCCCC
>CALLQH010000341.1 GCA_938014945.1 uncultured bacterium
CGTCGCGCGATCGACGATCTGGGCAAGCGGGGCGAGATCTCGCTGGTCTATGCCGGCGGCATCCGCAACGGCGGCGACGTCGCCAAGGCGCTCGCCCTGGGTGCCGACGCCATCGCCATCGGCACCTCGGCGATGATGGCGCTGAACTGCAACAAGGACATCCCCGGCGCCGACTACGAAGGCACCATGGGCGTCCCCGCGGGCTACTGCTACCACTGCCATACGGGCCGCTGCCCGGTTGGCGTTGCGACGCAGGATCCCGAGCTGCGCAAGCGTCTGAACCCCGACGAGGCTGCCGAGCGCGTCTACAACTTCCTGCACACGCTGACCATCGAGGCTCAGATGATGGCGCGTGCCTGCGGCAAGACCAACGTGCACAGCCTGGAGCCCGAGGATCTCGCGGCGCTGACCATGGAGGCTTCCGCCATGGCCGGTGTTCCGCTCGCGGGCACCAACCACACGGTCGGCGTCGCCGACTACCACCACCTGTGATCGGGAGAACCTAGAGATGGCAAAGAAGCCCGCTCCCAAGAAGGCCGCCCCGAAGAAGGCTGCCGCCAAGAAGGCCCCGGCCGCCAAGGCCGCACCGAAGAAGGCGGCTGCGCCGAAGAAGGCTGCCGTGAAGAAGACCGCGGTGAAGAAGGCTCCGGCCCCCAAGGCCGCAGCGAAGAAGACGGCTCCCAAGAAGGCCGCTTCCCTGAAGGCCGCCGCCAAGAAGTCTGCCTCGCGCAAGCCCGCGGCCAAGCAGACCAAGGTCAAGATCGGCGACGTCGATTACTTCCTCAAGAGCTCGGGTCTCGACTCCAAGCGCGAGAAGGAAATCGGCCAGCACATCGGCTACCGCTACGACGTGAACCTGGTGCCCGACTACAACCGGATCACCCCGTTCCTGAAGAAGTACATGGAGCTGATGGGCTGGGACGACCTCAACTGGCTCGAGGACGTCCACATGGGTTACGAGGAAGGCAATGCCGCGGTGTTCGATCGCAACGCCAACGGCTGGATCCGCATCCCGAAATCCATGAAGCTGCCGAAGAACCAGCAGGATCGCGACATGATCGCGCGCGAACTGCTGATCAAGTTCCAGATGTCGCCGCGTCATCCGATGCGCGACCTCAACAAGGCCTACCGGAAGTTCTGATCCGGCAGGCCCCGGCCTGAAGACGAACGGCCCCGGTGCGGACAGCACCGGGGCCGTTTGCTTTTTGGGGCCTTTGGTCTGCGGGCGCCTACTGTCCGCCCTGCCCCACCGGCGGCTCCGCCGTGCCCTCGTCCCACAGCGGTTCGAAGGCCAGCGGCACGCAGCCTGGCGGCTGGGCGGGGTTGAAGCAGGCGTTGTGCCAGATCAGGCCCTGGGCGAAGCGGTCGTCCTGGCGCAGTTCCACCACGCGCGCCGGCAGCCGGTAGCTCTGGCTGAACTGCTCGAAGACCAGCGTGCAGGTGCCGTCGGCGACCAGGGTGGCCGCACCGGGCGAGCCCGGGCCGAAGAGGGCAAAGAGCCGGGGCTCGAACTCCCGCGCCTTCTGGAAATAGGCCGAGGAAAGGAAATCCACAGCCTTATCGAAGCGTTCGGCCGGATCCATCGTGCGCTGCACGGTGTGACGGAACTGGGCCGTGGTCATGTCGGGGTCGCGCTCGATGATCAGCACCACCACCGCGCCCATTTCCTCGCCGTTGGCGCGGATCACGGTCGGCGTCATGCCCTCGCTCGGCCGCCCCTTGCCCAGACGCATGGCGTGCTGGCGGATGCGGCACTGCCAGCCCATGAAGTGATCGCGCAACGCGGCGCCGGCTCCCGAAAGACGCGCGCTCACCGCCCGGCCCCACACATTCCTGTCAGGAAACATTCGCTCATGGTTGGAAACAAAACTTGCAGCATGGATGATTCGGCCTAGACTCGCGTGGTGTGATCGAAGCGGGGGCTCAACATACCGCACGATGGGAGTTTTGGGGTCGGTCTTACAACAAGGGGGATAGAAGATGTCTGATGGGTTGGACTCCCTGGTCGTCATCTTCACGGAATTCTACTACTGGGTCACGGTCGTCTTCATGTTCCTGATCCACGTCGGGTTCTGTGTCTATGAAGTCGGCGCCTCGCGCCGCAAGAACATCCAGCACACGCTGATGAAGAACACCCTGGTGATTCCGCTGGTCACCATCACGTTCTTCTTCTTTGGCTGGTGGATCTATTTCGCATTTCCGGCTTTCCCGCTCATGGGCGGCCTGACGGATGCACCGCACGCGGTGCCCTGGTCGGAACTGATGGGCACCCATCTGGGCGGCGCCATCACCGTGCAGACCGAAAGCCTGAACGTTGGCGATCATGGCTGGTGGGCACGCATCAACGGCGTGTTCTGGGCGGCCTTCCTGCTCTTCTCCTGGACCACGGCCTCGATCATCTCGGGCGCGGTCATCGAACGGGTGAAGACCCAGGCCTTCCTCATCATCGCCGTCCTGGTCGGTTCCGTGACCTGGATCATCGACGCCGCCTGGGGCTGGTCCTGGAACGGCTGGATGGTGCAGCTCTGGGGCTTCCACGATGCCTATGCCTCCTCGGTGGTGCACGGCATCGCCGGCGGCTCGGCGCTGGGCGTCCTGCTGGTGCTCGGTCCGCGTCTCGGCAAGTTCGCCGCCGACGGCACGCCGCGCGACATCCCGCAGAACAACCCCTGGTTCGTCACGGTCGGCCTGTTCCTGATCTACACGGGCTTCTGGGGCTTCTATGCGGCCTGCAACATCCCGATCATCGACTTCACCAACGTCGTGCTTGGCCAGGAGACCGATTCCTACTTCACGGCCACCAACATCTACCTGACGCCGACCTCGCTCTCGGCCATCACCTTCAACTTCCTGATGTCGCTCTCGGGCGGCCTGCTCGCAGGCTACGTGCTCTCCAAGGGTGACGCGTTCTGGAGTTACTCGGGCGGCCTTGCAGGCGTCATCACCGCTTCGGCGGGCAACGACCTCTACCACCCCGTCGAGGCGATGATCATCGCCATGGCGGGCGTCTGGGTCGCCTACAAGATGCACTACTGGGTGGAGCGCAGGTTCAAGATCGACGACGCCGTGGGCGCCGTCGCGGTCCACGGTTATGCCGGCTTCTTCGGCACGGTCGTGGCCGGCTTCATGCTCTGGGGTTATCCCTCGAACATTGCCGGCGCGGAATCGCTGGGCTGGTTCGGCAATGTCGACGGCGTTGCCGCGATCAACCCGATCGGCAACTTCCTGGGCGCGGTCCTGATGTTCTGGGGCCTGGGCTTCCTGCCCTGCTGGATCGTCGCGAAGATCCTCAACGGCATGGGCTGGCTGCGTGTGCCGCGCGAGGTCGAACTCGCCGGTCTCGACACCCACGATTACGGCGATGCCTTCCCGTACTTCCCGTACCGCGACACCGCCATGGAAGAAATCGACCGTCAGCTGGCCCGCGGCCAGGGCTGACGGCAGGACAAGGAGGAACAACCGATGTCCACGAATGTCGAAAGCTGGAGCGACGTCGCCAATCTGGGGGCCATCTATCCCTTCCCGGGGATCGAATGGATCCTGGTGCTGGTCGCTATCCTGATCTGGCTTGCCTGGCACTGCTGGCAGATCCGGTCGGAGAATGCCGAATACGATGCGGCCCTGCGGCACTACCGCGAGGTCGGCCTCGACAAGGCGCTCGATCACCGCGGCAACCACGACGCGATGGTCGAGAAACACTGAACCTCGCCGCAAGGCGAAACCCGGAGGGGCGGCGGTTACGCCGCCCCTTCTTTTTGACCCCGGAGCGGAATTCCAGCATACCAATGCAGGACCAATTCATGCCGATCCGACCAATCGGCACCGCGCGCGACACGGCTTGTCGATTCCGTGCGTGACAGCCTTTTTGCGGGGACTAAAGTCCGGCGAACCTCAATTCCAGAGCCAGCATTCTTCAACGGGGAGCACCCATGGCGACGCCCAAGTCCGATATCGAAATTGCCCAGGCCGCCACACTGCGGCCCATCGTCGAGCTGGCCAAGGACCGCCTCGGCATCGACGCCAAGCACCTGGTGCCCTACGGCCACGACAAGGCGAAGATCCGCCTCGACTACATCAACGAGCTGAAGGGCAAGCCCGACGGCAAACTCGTTCTGGTAACGGCGATCTCGCCGACCCCGGCTGGCGAGGGCAAGACCACCACCACCGTCGGTCTCGGCGATGCGCTGAACCGCATCGGCAAGAAGACCCTGATCTGCCTGCGCGAGCCTTCGCTCGGCCCCTCCTTCGGCGTCAAGGGCGGCGCGGCCGGCGGCGGCTACGCCCAGATCGTGCCCATGGAGGACATCAACCTCCACTTCACCGGTGACTTCCACGCCATCGGCGTTGCCAACAACCTGCTGGCCGCGCTGGCCGACAACCACATGTACTGGGGCAACAGCCTCGACATCGACGAGCGCCGCATCTCCTGGCGCCGCGTCGTCGACATGAACGACCGCGCCCTGCGCTCCATCGTCAACTCGCTGGGCGGCGTGGCCAACGGCTTCCCCCGCCAGGACGGTTTCGACATCACGGTGGCTTCCGAGGTCATGGCGATCTTCTGCCTGGCCCGCGACATCGACGATCTGAAGCGCCGCCTGGGCAACATCGTGGTCGGCTACACCCGCGACAAGAAGCCGGTGCGCGCCCGCGATCTCAACGGCCAGGGCGCCATGGCGGCCCTGCTCAAGGACGCGATCCAGCCCAACCTGGTGCAGACGCTGGAGAACAACCCCGCCTTCGTGCACGGCGGTCCCTTCGCCAACATCGCGCATGGCTGCAACAGCGTGCTCGCCACCACGACCGCACTGAAGCTTGCCGACTATGTCGTCACCGAAGCCGGCTTCGGCGCCGACCTGGGTGCCGAGAAGTTCTTCGACATCAAGTGCCGCAAGGCCGGTATCGCCCCCTCCGCGGTCGTCATCGTCGCCACCCTGCGGGCGCTGAAGATGCACGGCGGCGTCGCCAAGGACGACCTCAAGAACGAGAATGTCGCGGCGGTCGAGGCGGGTTTTGCCAACCTGGAGCGCCACATCCAGAACGTCGCCAAGTTCGGCGTTCCGGCCGTGGTTTCGGTCAACCGCTTCATCGCCGACACCGATGCCGAGATGAAGAAGCTGATCGAGCTGTGCGAGGCCATGGGCGTCAAGTGCGTCGAGGCCAACCACTGGGCTGACGGCGGCGCCGGGGCCGAGGGTGTCGCCAAGGCGGTCGTCGAGATCGTCGAGAGCGGCAAGGCCAACTTCAAGCCGCTCTACCCCGACGAGATGAAGCTGGAGGAGAAGATCCGCACCGTCGCCCGCGAGATCTACCGCGCCGACGACATCTCCGTGCCTTCCGCGATCTCCAAGCAGCTCGCCGAACTCGACGCCACGGAAGCGGGCAAGTTCCCGATCTGCATGGCCAAGACCCAGTACAGCTTCTCGACCGACGCCACCGCCAAGGGCGCGCCGACCGGCTTCGACATCCCCGTCCGCGAGGTTCGCCTCTCGGCCGGCGCCGAGTTCGTCGTCGTCATCACCGGCGAGATCATGACCATGCCGGGCCTGCCCCGCGTGCCCTCGGCCGACAAGATCGACGTCGACTCGAGCGGCAAGATCTCCGGCCTCTTCTGATCGTTCCCGCCGCGCGGCGCTTTCCCCCGGGGGGCGCCGCGCGGACACGGACCCTGGAGAAGCGACCATGGCCGAGGAACTGACCGGCGGCTGCTTCTGCGGCGCCCTTGCCTACCGCGCCCAGCGGGGTCAATGCCGCACTGTGGCGCACTGCCACTGCGGCATGTGCCGCAAGCTGACCGGCGGCAGCTTCGCCACCTGGGTCGAGGTGCCTTTCGAGGGCTTTGCCTTCACCCGCGGCGAGCCCCGGCGCCTGCGTTCCTCGCCCTTTGCCGAACGCTGCTTCTGCGGCGACTGCGGCTGCCACATCTGCTTCCGCTACGAGGGCGAGCGCGAGGAGATCACCGCCGCCCTGTGGCTTGCCGCCGGCAGCCTCGACCGGCCCCAGGACCTGGTGCCCACGGACGTCATCTTCGCGCGCGAGAAACTGCCCTGGATGGCCGACGATGCCGCCCTGCCCCACTGGCCGGGCCAGATGCCCTGGCTGCGTCCCGGCATCGACGAGGACGGGCAGGCGTCCTGAAGCGGGACGCCGCCTTGAAAGCGGCCCCCTGCGAACGTACCTCTTGCAGCAAGGCGCGCGCGACCGGCCGATTCCGCCGCCGTCCGACGCGAGGACCGTGCCGCAACGTCCCAACAGGCACCCAGGGGAGGGTCCCATGACCACATTGAGCATCAACAGCACCGCGCCCGACTTCGAGCAGGACTCGACCCAGGGCAAGATCAAGTTCCACGAGTGGATCGGCGATTCCTGGGCGATCCTCTTCTCGCACCCCAAGGATTTCACCCCGGTCTGCACCACCGAGCTCGGCACCGTCGCCGGCCTGATGCCGGAGTTCGCCAAGCGCAACACCAAGGTGATCGGCCTGTCGGTCGATTCGCTGAAGGAACACGAGGGCTGGCTGCCCGACATCCAGGACGTCACCGGCAACAAGGTGACCTTCCCGATGCTGGCCGACACCGACCTCAAGGTCGCCAAGCTCTACAACATGCTGCCGGCCGCCGCGGGTGATGCCGCCGAGGGCCGCACCGCCGCCGACAACCTGACCGTGCGCACGGTCTACATCATCGGCCCGGACAAGAAGATCAAGGCGATGCTGCTCTATCCCATGGCATCGGGCCGCAACTTCCAGGAGATCCTGCGCCTGCTCGATTCCATGCAGCTCACCGCCAGGTTCCAGGTCGCCACCCCGGCCGACTGGAAGAACGGCGAGGACGTCATCATCGTCCCCGCGGTCAAGGACGAGGAGGCCAAGGCCAAGTTCCCCGGCGGCTGGAAGACCGTGAAGCCCTACCTGCGCGTGGTGCCCCAGCCCAAGGGCTGATCGCCGCGGACGACATCGACATGGGCCCGGGCGGCAACGTCCGGGCCCTTTGTATTCGGCGCTGCTGCGCTACATTGGAGCCATGGCAAAAGCAGACAGGGACGAGCGGCCGAGCCCGGAGAACGCAGGCCCGGCGACCGAGGATGCCAGCCCCGCAGGCGCGCGGGGCGCGGCGGCGATTCAGCTTGCGCTCAAGACCATGCCCTCGACCCCCGGCGTCTATCGGATGCTCTCGGAAAAGGGCGAGGTGCTCTACGTCGGCAAGGCGCGCAACCTGAAGAACCGGGTGAGCAACTACGCCCAGCCCGGCCGCCTGGACCCCCGCCTGCACCGCATGGTTGCCACCACGGCGCGCATGGAGGTCGTCACCACGACGACCGAGGCCGAGGCGCTGCTGCTGGAAGCCAACCTGATCAAGAAGCTCAAACCACGCTTCAACGTGGTGCTGCGCGACGACAAGTCCTTCCCCTACATCCTGCTGCGCAACGATCACGACTGGCCCCAGATCGTGAAGCACCGGGGCGCGCGCCGCCGCGACGGCGAATACTTCGGCCCCTTCGCCTCGGCCGGTTCGGTCAACGAGACGGTCATCGCCCTGCAGCGCGCCTTCCCGCTGCGAAGCTGCACCGACCACGTCATCGCCAACCGCAGCCGCCCCTGCCTGCAGCACCAGATCAAGCGCTGCGTGGCGCCCTGCGTCGGCCTGGTGGACCAGGAGAGCTACGCCAATCTGGTCGAGGACGCCCGCGCCTTCCTCAAGGGCCGCACCCGCGAGGTGCAGGAGCGCCTGGCCCACGGCATGCAGGAGGCTTCCGAGGCGCTCGACTTCGAAAAGGCCGCCCAGCTGCGCGACCGCATCCGCGCGCTCAACCACATCCAGGCCCACCAGGGCATCAATGTCTCCGGTATCGAGGAGGCCGATGTCGTGGCCATGCACCAGGCCGGCGGCCAGGCCTGTGTTCAGGTGTTCTTCATCCGCCAGGGGCGCAACTACGGCAACCGCGCCTATTACCCCACCCACACGAAGGACCAGGACGAGGGTGCGGTGATCGCGGCCTTCCTCGCCCAGTTCTACGAGGACAAGGAGGTGCCGCGCCTGTTGCTGGTCTCGGCCCTGCCCGACAACCTCGACCTGATGACCGAGGCGCTCTCGACCCGGGCCGGGCGCAAGGTGGAGCTCTCGGTGCCTCAGCGCGGCGACCGCCGGGTGCTGATGGCGCACGCGCTCCACAACGCCAAGGACGCGCTCGCCCGCCGCCTGGCCGAAAGCGCGACCCAGCGCGAACTGCTGGAGGGTCTGGCCGACCGCATCGGCATGGACGCCCCGCCGCAGCGCATCGAGGTCTACGACAACAGCCATATCCAGGGCAGCCAGCCGGTCGGCGGGATGATCGTCGCCGGGCCGGAAGGTTTCATGAAGTCGCAGTACCGCAAGTTCACGATCAAGGGCGCGGCCGCCAGCCAGGAGGCGATCGGCGGCGACGACTACGGCATGATGAAGGAGGTGCTGACGCGCCGCTTCTCCCGCCTCATGCGCGAGGACCCCGAACGCACCGAAGGCGTGTGGCCCGACCTGGTGATCGTCGACGGCGGCCAGGGCCAGCTTTCGGTGGCGAGCGAGGTCTTCGAGGAACTGGGCGTCACCGGCGTCACCGTGATCGGCGTCGCCAAGGGGCCGGACCGCGACGCCGGGCGCGAGCGGTTCTTCATTCCCGGCCGCACGCCGTTCCTCTTGCCCGAGCGCGACCCGGTGCTCTATTTCGTCCAGCGCATCCGCGACGAGGCCCACCGCTTTGCCATCGGCGCCCACCGCCAGAAGCGCGGCAACCAGATCGGCCGCAGCCAGCTCGACGAGATCGCGGGTATCGGCGCCAAGCGCAAGAAGGCGCTGCTGCACCATTTCGGCTCGGCCCGCGGCGTCTCCGATGCCGCGCTTTCCGACCTGGAAAAGGTCGAGGGTGTCGACCGCCGGGTGGCCCAGCGAATCTGGGACCATTTCCACCCCAACGGGTGAGCCAGCGGCGCGGCGGTGCTATAACGGCGACGACCTGGAGATCACGGCATGATCTGGCTGCCCAATGCGCTGACCATCGCCCGCACCGTTGCGATCGTGCCCATCGCGGTCCTGCTCTACTGGCCCGCGCCGGAGGCGCGCTGGATCGCGCTGTTGCTGTTCGTGGCGGCATGCGTCACCGACTTTCTGGACGGCTGGCTCGCCCGCCGCTGGAAGGCGACAACCGTGCTCGGCCGCCTGCTCGATCCCATTGCCGACAAGGTGCTGGTCGGCGCGCTGATCGTCATGCTGGTGGGTACCGGCGACGCACCGGCGATCCCGGCCATGCTGATCATCTTCCGGGAGCTGCTGGTTTCGGGCCTGCGCGAACATCTGGCGGGCCGCGCCGTCGTCCTGCCCGTGACCCAGCTCGCCAAGTGGAAGACCACGGTGCAGATGGTGGCGCTGGGCTTCCTGATGCCCGGTCCCTACGGACCGGCGCTGACCGAGCGTGTCTCCACCCACGACATCGGCGAGGTCCTGTTCTGGTTCGCCGCCGTGCTCACCGTCGTCACCGGCTGGACCTACCTCGTCGCCAGCGTCCAGCGCATGCGCAACGAGCCCATGCCATGAGCGGGCGGAGCTGAGCCGATGCCCCAGCTGAAGGACGACTGTTTCGCCTATGGCGGCGAGCTGATGCCGGTGGATCAGGCGCTGGCCCTGATCGCGCAGATCGGACAGCCGCTGACCGGGCCTGAGCCGGTGCCCCTGGCCGCCGCCTGCGGCCGCGTGCTGGCCGAAGACATCGTTGCGCCGATGAACGTGCCGCCCCACGACAACGCCGCCGTCGACGGCTTTGCCGTGTTCCACGACGATCTGGCCGCCGATGGCGAGACGCGCCTGCCGGTCACCGGACGCATCACCGCGGGCCATCCGCTGGAGCGCCAGGCCCGCCGCGGCGAGGCCCTGCGCATCTTCACCGGCGCGGCAATGCCCCAGGGGCCCGACACCATCTTCATGCAGGAGGATGTGGCCCTTGAGGGCGACACGGTGGTCCTGCCCGCAGGCATCCGGCGCGGCGCCAACCGCCGCCATGCCGGTGAGGATATCGCAGAGGGCAGCATCATCCTGCCTGCCGGCCGCAGACTGCGGCCCCAGGACGTGGGCCTGGCAAGTTCTGTGGGACGCGCTTCCCTGCCATGCCGCTCGCCGCTGCGGGCCGCCGTGTTTTCCACAGGCGACGAGGTGATGGAGCCGGGCCGGCCGCTGCGCCCCGGCGCGGTCTATGACGCCAACCGCTATGCCGTGATGGGGCTGCTGCGGGGCCTCGGGGTGCAGGTCACCGATCTCGGCATCCTGGGCGACCAGAGCGAGCGCACCCGTGCCGCCATCGCCGAGGCGGCCCGCCATCACCACATCCTGATGACGTCGGGTGGTGTCTCCGTGGGCGATGAGGACCATGTGCGCGCCACCCTGCTGGAACAGGGCCGCCTGCATGCCTGGTATCTGGCGATCAAGCCGGGCCGTCCGCTGATGCTGGGCCAGATCCACGACACCGCCTTCATCGGCCTGCCCGGCAACCCGGCCGCCGCGATGGTGACCTTCCTGCGGTTCGCCCGCCCGCTGATCCTGCGGCTGGCCGGCGCCACCGAGGTCGAGCCCACCTTCTTTGCCGTGCGTTGCGCCTTCGAGCGCAGGAAGAAGCCGGGGCGGCGCGAATACATCCGGGTCAGCCTGAAGCCGGGCGAGGACGGCGTGCTGGAGGCCCATGCCTTCGCGCGCGAGGGTGCGGGCATCCTCTCCTCCCTCGTCGATACCGACGGGCTGGCCGAATTGCCCGAAGACATGACGCGCCTGGAGAAAGGCGCGATGATCCAGGTTCTGCCGTTCAGCGAGGTAATCGGGTGAAACTTCTCTATTTTGCATGGCTGCGCCAGAAGATCGGCGCCGAGACCGAACAGGTGAGCCTGCCGGCCGATGTCACGGACGTCGCCGGGCTGATCGGCTGGCTTAAGGGCCGCGGCGACAACTATGCCGAGGCCCTGAAGAACGAGAAGGTCATCAAGGTGGCGGTCAACCAGGCTTACGCGCGCCCCGACACGCCTCTGAAGGACAGCGACGAGGTCGCGCTCTTCCCGCCGGTGACCGGCGGCTGACGTCCATGATCCGGGTACAGCGCGAGGACTTCGACGTCGGCGCGGAGATGCGCAGCCTGACCGCCGGCAACACCGGCATCGGCGGCGTCGCCAGTTTCGTCGGCCTGGTGCGCGACATGACCGGCGGCGAAGGCCCCAGCGCCATGACGCTGGAGCACTATCCCGGCATGACCGAGAAGCAGCTCGGCGAGGTCGAGGCCGAGGCCCGCGCCCGATGGGAGCTTTCGGCCGTCACCATCATCCACCGCTACGGCCGCCTGGAACCGGGCGAGCAGATCGTGCTGGTGCTCACCGCCTCGCCCCACCGTCAGGCCGCACTGGAATCCTGCGCCTTCCTGATCGACTGGCTGAAGACCAGGGCTCCCTTCTGGAAGCTGGAGGAGACGCCGGAGGGCAGCCGCTGGGTCGAGGCCCGCGCCAGCGACGACGAGGCCGCGGCCCGCTGGGACCCGGACCCGGACAAGATTCCCTCGTGAGCCCGGAGCCCCTGCCGGCGGTCTGGGTGGTCGACGTCGACGGCGTGCTCGTCGATGCCGACAACAGCGCCTGGCAACATCCGGTGTGCGCGGCCTGCGGCATCACGCCCCAACAGCTCCGCGCCTTTTTCCGGGCCGACTGGCCCGATTGCGTGGAGGGTCGGCGTGATACCGCGGAGGCGCTGCAGCCCTGGCTCAAGCGCTGGGGTTCGACCCTGGATGCCGAGGCGTTCATCGCCGCCTGGCACCACGAGGATTCGCACCTCAACCGCCCCCTGATCGCACGCCTCGCAGCCTGGCGCGTGGAAGGCGCGCGTCTGCTTCTGGCGACCAACCAGGATCACCGGCGCGCCGAATACCTGTGGACCACACTGGACCTGCGCGAGACCTTCGACGGTTTGATCCACTCCGCGGCGGTGGGCGCACGCAAGCCCGATGTCGCCTTCTGGCAGGTCGTTGCCGACCGAATCGGGCCGCACGAACCGGCCGATGTGATGGTCATCGACGACAATGCGGCAAATCTCGCCGGCACCGCTCCCTTCGAATGGCGCACCCACCACTTCACCGGCAACCAGGGGCTCTTCGCGCGCTTTCCCGATTGAGCCCGTCCCAGCCGCCGACCGCGCGGCTGCGGTTGAAGGGAGTGGATTGAACACACCCTCTTCCCTCGCCAAACTGCCGGCTCATTCGTCGGCTGATGCAGGGGGAAGCCAGACCATGACCACGAGCGCGCGTGGACCGCACAACGCCAAGCTGATCGCCAACGTCGCGGTGCTGACGCCGGACCGCACCCTGCTGGTGAAATACCACGAGGGCCACAACGACGACCGGCGCTGGATGATGCCCGACGATGAACTGCAGACCGGCGAGCACCCCGATGCCGCCGCGGCGCGGGTGCTGACCGATCACCTGGGCATGAAGGCCAGGCCGCGCCTGGCCTTCGTCGATTCCTTCGACGGCAGCGACGGCACCTGGCACATCGTCTTCAACTATGTCGCCGACATCACCCACGCCCCGCCGATCCAGCCGGGCGAGGGCGTCGCCGGCACGGGCTGGTTCATGCTTTCGAACCTGCCGAAGGCCGAGGACATGGGCCACCACGGCTGGGCGACGGACGTGCTTTCGCGAATCGTCAGCGACCGCCGGAACTGATCTCCCGCGCGGCCCGGACGGTTCAGCCCTTGCGCACCTCGGCGGCGTAGTCGTCCATCAGGCTGTGGCTCATCTGGCCGGGCTGGAAGTGATACTCGCCGATCTGGCCGACGGGCGTGACCTCGGCAGCGGTGCCGCAGATGAACACTTCGCTCGCCTTGGCGATGTCCTCTTCGGTCATGCGCCGCTCGATGACCTCGATGCCGCGGCGGCGGGCAAGATCGATCACGGTGCGCCGCGTCAGGCCGTCGAGGAAGGCATCGGCGATGGGGGTGTGCAGCTTGTCGTCGATCGCCATGAAGATGTTGGCGCCGGTCGCCTCGGCGACGTAGCCGCGCCAGTCGTACATCATGGCGTCGTCGAAGCCGTCGCGCTCTGCCTTGTGCTTGCTGAGCGTGCAGATCATGTACAGGCCCGCGGCCTTCGACTTGACCGGCGCCGTCTCCGGGCTCGGGCGCTTCCATTCCGAAACCGCCAGGCGGATGCCGCGCTGGCGCGCCTCGGGCGAGAAGTAGGAGGGCCAGTCCCAGGCCGCGATGGCGACGTGGATCGTGTTCTTCTGGGCGGCAACACCCATCATCTCGCTGCCGCGCCAGGCGACCGGGCGGACATAACCGTCGACGATGTTGTTGGCCTTGAGCACGTCGTAGCGTGCCTGCTGCAGGGTCTCCAGCGACCAGGGAATCTCGAAGCCAAGGATGTTGGCCGAGGCGGCCAGCCGCTCGCCGTGCTCGCGCGCCTTGAAGATGGTGCCGCCGTAGCAGCGCTCGCCCTCGAAGACGCAGCTGGCATAGTGCAGGCCGTGCGTGAGCACATGCACCTGGGCATCGCGCCAGTCGATGAGCTTGCCATCGAACCAGATCTTGCCGTCGCGGTCGTCGAACGGAATAAGCTCGGCCATGATATCCCCTGCAAAATCGCTCTGGTGTGGTCCGGGACCAGCCTGCACCCGTGGCCCCCGGAAACAAAGACGGCGAATCGGGTTGTCCGATGCCGCGGAAACTGGTTGCTTTGGGTAGCAGCGAGCCTCATATGTGTCAACATGGCTGACGTAAATCCAGGACCCAATCCCCTCTTCCTTCGCGATGAAGATCTGCGCGAGGGAATCGAGCTGTTGTTCTTCGCCTACCGGGACTTCACCGCGCAGCCCGATGCGATCCTGGCCGAATACGGCTTCGGGCGGGCCCATCATCGCGTGATCTATTTCGTGGGCCGCCACCCCGGCATCACGGTCAAGGAGCTGCTGGCGATCCTGAAGATCACCAAGCAGAGCCTGGCCCGCGTCCTTCGCCAGCTGGTCAACAAGGGGTTCATCGAACAGCGCCAGGGCGTGGAGGACCGCCGCCACCGCCTGCTCCACCTCACGGCCAAGGGCGCCGAACTCGAACGTCGCCTGACCGAGGATCAGCGCCTGCGCATCGCCCGCGCCTACCGCGAAGCCGGCGCATCGGCCGTCGCCGGCTACCGCAAAGTGATGACCGGCATGGTCGAGGACAGCGACCGCGACCGCCTGCGGCGGCCCCGTGGGGCCTGACCTGACCATGGTCGAGGGTGAGCCGCACATCCTGGTCATCGACGACGACCGGCGCCTGCGCCAGCTTCTTCAGAAATACCTCATGGACCAGGGCTTCCTGGTCAGCACCGCCTCCAGCGCCGCCGATGCCGAGGCCAAGCTGCAGAGCCTTGCCTTCGACGCCCTGGTGGTCGACGTGATGATGCCCGGCGAGGACGGCTTGCGCTTCACCGCCCGCATGCGCCGCCAGATCGGCGTGCCCATGCTGATGCTGACCGCGATGAACGAACCGGGCGACCGCATCGCCGGCCTGGAGAGCGGCGCCGACGACTATCTCGCCAAGCCCTTCGAACCGCGCGAACTGGTTCTGCGCCTGAAAAGCCTGCTGCGGCGTGGCCAGGCCGCCCAGCCGGCCGCCGAGAAGGCGCGTTTCGGCCCCTTCGTCTTCGATCCCGAACGCAACACCCTGACCCGCGACGGCGAGAACGTCGCGCTGACCTCGCGCGAGGCGAGCCTGCTTTCGGTCTTTGCCCGCAACCCCGGTGTCACCCTGTCGCGCCTGCGCCTGTCGCAGCAGACCGGGGCGGCCGAGCGCAGCATCGACGTTCAGGTCACGCGCCTGCGCCGCAAGATCGAAAACGACGCCCGCACCCCGCGTTACCTGCAGACGGTATGGGGCGAGGGGTATGTGCTGCGCACGGAACGCGAGGGATGAGCGATATCTGCCAGGTCTGCGGCGGGCATGAGGCCATGCCCATGGTCCATCAGGAGCCGCATCTGTGGGTGCGCTGCCCGGACTGCAACTTCGCCTGGATCTCGCCCATGCCCGATCCGGCCGAGCAGAGCGCCGAGGAGCGCGATGCCATCGCGCGCGCCTGTATCGCGGCCGACGTCGCAAAGATCGACAGCAAGATGCGCCGCTCGCGCAGGCGCGTGCGCCGTCTTGCGCGCCGCATGCCGGGCAAGCGCCTGCTCGACATCGGCTCCAGCATCGGCTTCATGGTCGCTGCGGCCATGGAGCGCGGCCTCGACGCCACCGGCATCGACTCCAATCCGCTGCTGGTCGAGGAGGCCCGCAGGCGCTACCCGCAGGGCCGCTTCATTCTCGGCACGTTCGAGGAAGCCGACCTGCCGGCCGCCGCCTTCGACGGCGTCTGCTGCTCCGAGGTGATCGGCCACATCCCCGACAGCAACCGCTTCCTTTCGGCCCTCGCCCGCGTCATGAAACCCGACGCCGTCCTGTTCCTCACCACGCCTGCCCTGCGCGAATACACAAGAGGCACCGAGCCGGGCCGCTGGCGCAGATTCGGCGGTCCCGAACACAAGCTCTACTTCTCCCCGGCCAACATCCGCACCCAGCTTCACAAACACGGCTTCAGTCAGGTTCGGGTGCTGTTCAACTACGGCCGCGGCATCAAGCTGTTCGCCATGCGTGCAGGCTGAGGCGCGGGACCATGCCCATGGTGCGCTTCAAGCAGTTCCTGCCCCGCTCCATTTTCGGCCGCTCCCTGCTGATCGTGCTGATTCCCATGATCATCCTGCAGGTGGTCATGGCCCTGGTCTTCTACGAACGCCACTGGGAGACGGTGACACGCCGCCTGACCAACGCCGTCGCAGGCGACGTCTCCACGCTGATCTGGATGATGAACACCTACGACGCCGGCGATGACCGGGGTCTGGTCTTCCGCATCGGCCGCATGCATCTTGATCTCGAGGCCTATCTCCACCGCGACGAGACGCTGCCCGATCCGCTGCCGCCGGTCGGCTCGGCGCGGGTCGAGCGCCTGCTGGCCCAGGCCCTGCAGCAGCGCGTCGGCCGGCCCTTCGTCATCGACACCAGCGTGGGCGACCGCATGGTGCTGATTCGTGTCGGCCTGCGCGACGGCGTGCTCGACGTCTACGTCCACGAGGAGCGTCTGGTCTCCTCGACCACGAACATCTTCGTCTTCTGGATGCTCGGCACCTCCCTGGTGCTGGCCCTGATCGCGGCCTATTTCGTGCGCCAGCAGATCCGGCCGATCCGCCGCCTGGCCGCCGCGGCCGACAGCTTCGGCAAGGGCAGGGTCGATGTCGAACTGCACCCCAGCGGCGCGCGCGAGGTGCGCATGGCCGCCCACGCTTTCTTGCTGATGCGCGAGCGCATCCTGCGCCAGATCGAGCAGCGCACACAGATGCTGGCCGGCGTCAGCCATGATCTGCGAACGCCGCTGACGCGCATGCGTCTGCAGCTCGCCATGCTCGGCGATCAGGAGGAGGCCGAAAACCTGAAGGCCGACATCGACGAGATGGAGCACATGATCGACGTCTATCTGGCCTTTGCCCGCGGCGAGGGTCAGGAGACGCCGCGCGAGATCGACCTTTCCGAACTGCTCGAAGAGATCGCCGACAATGCGACGCAGGACATAGACCTGAAGGTCGAACCCGATCTGCTGATGAAGGTGCGGGCCAACGCCCTCAAGCGCTGCCTGACCAACCTGGTCGACAACGCCTGCCGCCATGGCGACAAGATCACGCTCTCGGCCTCGCGCGGCCTGGGCCATGTCGTCATCACGGTCGACGACAACGGCCCCGGCATTCCCGACGACAAGCGCGAGGAGGCCCTGCGCGCCTTCGTGCGCCTGAAGGATGGGGAAGAGAACGATTCGAACGGCAGCGGCCTGGGCCTGACCATCGCGCGCGACATCGTGCGCAGCCACGGCGGCGAACTGCGCCTGGAATCGGCGCCTACCGGCGGCCTGCGCGCCCGCATCACCCTGCCGGTTTAGGGGCTTCCTAGAAGAGGCGGCCGCCGTCGGGCACGGCCCGTTCGGGCGCCAGCAGCACCACCTCGCCGTCTTCGTCGGGGAAACCCATGGTCAGGACCTCCGACATGAACGGTCCGATCTGGCGCGGCGGGAAGTTGACCACTGCCACCACCTGACGGCCAAGCAGGCTCTCGGGCGTGTAGTGGCGGGTGATCTGCGCGGAGGATTTCTTCACGCCGATCTCCGGCCCGAAGTCGATGCGCAGCTTGATCGCGGGCTTGCGCGCCTCGGGAAACGGCTCGGCGGCGATCACCGTGCCGACGCGGATATCGACCTTCAGGAAATCGTCGAAACCGATTTCCGCAGCGACTTCGCTCATGCCGCGGCGGCCTGCGTTTCCTCGCGCGGTGCGCGGCGGGAGAGGCCGGCAAGGCGCGTGGCGGCGCGGTCGGCCTGATGCAGGCGGCGGTCGAGCGCGACCATGGTCTTGCCCAGGTCCTCGCTGTCGTCGGCGAACCACACGCGCATGACATCGGCATAAAGCAGGGCAAGGGCGCGGGTGCGCATGCGCCCGGCGGGCCCGGAACTGTCGATCCCGGCAGCCTCCAGCATCCAGCGCATGGAGCGCTGCAGGCGGCAGAAGGCGGCGGCCGCAGCCAGCGGATCGCCGCAGGCCGCGCGCGCGATGGAACGCAGCGCATCGCGGTGGGGCGCCTGCGCCTCCAGGCGGCGCATCAGCACGTCGAACAGGCGGTCGCGGGCCGGTTCATCGTCGAGATCGCCGCCGCTGTCGGCAAGCACCACCGCGTCGATCTGCGCACTGAGCCCGTCGAGGATCGCACCCTTGGAGGGATAGGCCGTGTGAAGCTGGAGCAGGCTGATGCCTGCAGCACGAGCGATGTCGGATAGGCTCACGGCGCGCCAGGGCGTCGTCGCGGCCAGCTCCAGCGCGGCATCGAGGGCGCGGGCGGCGTGATCGGTTTTCTTCGGCATGGCGTTCTCCCGTTGCGGGCCGCGTCAGCCCGCCAGTTCGCGCGAGCGGGCGGTGGCCGCCGCGATCGCACGGTCGAACAGCGGCTGGATGCCGCCGTCCGCCATCAGCACCTTGAGCGCTTCGAGCGTCGTGCCGCCGGGGCTGGTGACGTTCTTGCGCAGCTGCTCGGCACTTTCGCCGGAGCGGTGCGCCAGCTCGCCCGAACCGGCCACGGTGACGCGCGCCAGGCGCATGGCGACATCCTCGGGCAGGCCGGCGGCAACACCGGCACGGGCCAGCGTCTCGATCAGCAGGAAGACATAGGCCGGACCACCGCCGGAGACGGCCGTCACCGCATCGAGCAGGGCCTCGTCCTCCAGCCACACGGTCTCGCCCACGGCGGCGAGCAGGTCCTCTGCCGCACCGCGCTGGGCGGGCGTGACATGGGCATTGGCGGCAAGCGCGGTGATGCCGCGGCCCACGGCAGCGGGCGTATTGGGCATGGTGCGCACGACGGCGACGCCCTTGCCCAGGTGGCGCTCGAAGTAACCGATGGTCTTGCCCGCCGCGATGGACAGCACCAGCGCGCCGCCCGCGGCGTGGCCGACATAGGCGCCGATGGCCCCGTCCATCATCTGCGGCTTCACAGCCATCACCAGCGTACCCGGCCGCAGATCGCCGGGAAGCTCGTCCGGCGAGGCGACCACGGTGATGCCGTACTGGCGGCGGAGCGCCTCGGCGAGTTCGGCGGCGGGCTCCACGGCAAAGACCTCGGAGGGCGCAATGCCGCGCTCCAGCCAGCCCGCAAGCATGGCGCCGCCCATCTTGCCGCAGCCCACCAGCAGGATCGGGGTTGCTTGCGTCATGATCAGGCCTCGCCCACGGGATCGATGATCGCGGCCTGGACCGCCTCGGCGGCCGACTTGCCGCCCCAGATGACGTACTGGAACGCAGGATAGAAGCGCTCGCATTCCGAGATCGTGATGTCGAGCAGGTCGGCAAGCTGTTCGTCGGTGGGGTGGCCGACGCCGCCCAGCAGAAGGGCCTGGCGGAAGGTCGGCACCGCCTCCTCGCTGAAGACGTCGAAATGGCCCACCCAGAGCCGCTCGTTGACGATGGCAAGCAGGCCATGGACGGCACTCAGCCGGTTGTCGGGCACCTTCATGTCGTAGGCGCAGGACATCATCATGGCATCCAGCGCATCTTCCCAGCCGAACCACAGGCGATAGCCGCACCAGCGGCCGTCGATTTCCAGCGACAGTTCGTTGTCGGCCATGCGGGCGCAGGCCCAGCCGTTGGCCATGGCGAAACGCTCCACCGTATCCAGCGGATGCTGGTCGGGAGCGTCGTCGTGTTCGTGAAGGTCGGTCAAAAGGTCGGTCTCCCGAGGCGCCCTGCCGTCCAGGCGGAGAAGCGGCGGTCAGGGTGTCCTCGGCGCACCCTGCCAAACCCGCGACGGCGGTTCAAGGCAAGCCTAGTCCTCGCGGCCCGCCGTGTCGCCCTCGGCGGAA
>CALLQH010000342.1 GCA_938014945.1 uncultured bacterium
ATGACCGCCAGTGCGATCAGGCCAGGCAATTCATCGCTGGCGGAGGCTGTCAGCGAGACCAGCGGATCCGTGATGTTGCGGATCAGAAAGACGGCAAAGTTGCGGGTTCCCGGGAACGAGAACAGCACCTGCGAGGCATAGAAATAGAGCGCCACCGACAGGATGATGAAGATCAGGAGCAAAAGGGTGAGGCGCACGACCGAGATGATCGTCTCGGTCTCCGCGATACCACCCGTCTTCTGCTCCATGCTGTCGGCCCAGGCCTTCACCTTTCGCCCGACAGCGACCTGTGTCTGGCGCGCACCCCACCACAGAAGCAGGCAGAGCGTGGCAAAGGCGAACGTCCATGCGCCCGTGACCAGCATGCTCTTCTGCATTGCGCTGTCGGTCCGCCTCTCCCTGTAGAGCTCGACGGCTTTGACGATCAACCTTGATCGCAGCTGGGCGAGCGCATGGGTGTCGTCAAAGCCGTCCAGCACGGCATCGAGTTTGGTAACGATGTCGATGCGCCTGCCGTCGATGAAGATGACCTCGCCGAGTTCCTCCTCCCGAATCTCGACCGTGAAGTCCGTGACGTTGCTCTCCGCAAGCTCCGTCATGCGGTCGACGATCATCCGGGCCCGCTCGCTCGCGGGAAAGCCGGTAACACCCGCCACGTAGTAGAGATCGTCGCCATCGAAGACGACCAGCTTGGAATCACGGTGGGCGCTGTCTGTCTCGTCCTGCGAGGCGGCCATTTGCGCCGAAAGGACAAACAGAAGGGTCAATGTCATGGCGACAAGACAGGGGCGCCACAGGACAGGGCAGACAGAGGAGCGGATTGCCGCCGCTACGGGCCAGACCGAACAATGCTCCACGTACGCCCCCAAGATTGGAACACGATGTAGGCCGGAATTCCGGGCAAAGCGGCGGCTTTCCCCACCGGCCGGGAAACAACGCCAAGCCAGCGAGCATACGCCTTCACCACGGCGCGCCAAACCGTGTTCACGCCGCCGGAAAACAGCGGGTGCAGGGGCAGAAGGATAGCGGCCGTGCACCTCCGGGTGGAGCAGGTCAATGCTCCACCCGACGATGTTCCGGTCTATTCCTGCCGGTAGTTGCGCAGGAGCTGCTCGTTGGTCAGCACGTAGGCCGGCTTGCCGAAGTTGGGCCACCAGCTCTGGTAGTCGGTAACGTTGAAGGCATAGCTGAACTGCAGGCCCACCATGTGCGAGGACGCGCCCGTGATCTCCTGATAGGCGTAGCCCAGTTGCACCGACATCGCGCTGTTGAAGTTGTAACCGCCCGAGAGCGCATAAAGGTGATCGGTCTCATCGCCGTTCACCGGATCGTCGATTATGCGCATGGTCGTGGTCGCAGTGCCGAACCACTGGCCCCGAAAGAGTTCGAAACCGGCAGTGATGTAGTCGTGGTCGACACCGCCGACACCGCCGAAGTTGTCGAAATGGGCGTATTCGGCGACCGCATTGATGGCGATGTACTTGCCCGAGGCGCTTTCGAGGGCGCTGCGGCCCGCCAGCGGGATCGGCACCACCGCGCCGACCGAATAACCCTCTTCATGGCCCGTGTCGCCGATGCCCGCGGCATTGTAGATGTAGCTGACGCGATAGTTGAGGCCGCCCGGCAGGATCGGAACCTCCGAGGCGTCATAGGTCAGGAAGAAGGAATCGAAACTCTCCGTGTTGCCCGGACCGCCGTCGGACTTGCGCGTGCGCGGCACCTCGCCGAAGGCGGTGGCGCTCATGAACGTCGTATCGACGAAGAACGAACCGGCAAGCAGGTTGTGGGATCCGGCCGTGCCGCCGGCCAGGACCTGGGCGAAATCGTAGCCGCCCAGCACCATGATGCGACCACCGAAGTCGTAGTCGCCGACAAAGTTGCCGCCGAACATGCCCGGAGCGTTGCTGGGCGCCAGACCGAACGGCACCGTCGTCTTGCCCACCTGCCCGCTCCAGGTCCAGTCGGTGAGGAAGAAGTTGATGTCGTCGATGGACAGGTCTTCGTTCTGGAAGAAGCTGTCCTCACCGGCCGGCGGATAGTTGGTGATGTCGAAGGTGGTCGACAGAAAGGCGTTGTTCCACCATTCCAGCGTGAAGTTGGGCGAGACGGCAGCGAAGGCGTTCTGCGTATCGTCGCTGCCCTCGTTGTCGGTGTAGATGTAGAAGGTCGAGGTATCGACCGAGCTGGAGAACACCGGGAAAGGCGGCTCCTGCGCCGCCGCGGGTGCCAAGACAGCCAGGGAGAACGCGCCCGAGAGGACGCAGCCGATCAGGATCCTGTTCATCTGCTGCCTCCTCAGGACGGCGCAACGCACAGGGCGTTGCCGACGGTGTACTGATAGGCAGCTTCCTGCCCGATGAGATCGGCCAGCATGTCGCTGGGCAGGTCCCGCAGATCGAAACCGATCCAGTTCATCGCGGTGTTCACCGTCGCGGCCCAGCCGGGCAGCGCCGCCAGGTCCGGATTGTCGGGGTCGTAGACCTGCACGATGCCCATCATGCCCTTGTCCTCGTGCCCGAGGATGTGACAGTGGAAGACAAAAGCGCCCGTCATGATCTCCTGGTTGAACGGGATGACGATCTTGACCTCGCTGCGCAGCGGGATCGTGATGGTGTCGTAGAGGCCGTTGAACGGCACAGGCTCGCCGTTGATCGAGACGATCTGGAAGTCGGTCTGATGGACATGGAAGATGTGCAGGCCGTCGCTGGCATTGCGGATCGTCCACTCCTCCACGTTGCCGACGGGTATGTGGAAGTCCACGCGGTTGACATCGAAGGTCTGGTTGTTGACCAGGAACGCGCCGTTGTCGGAAACGCTGAACACCACCGTTCGGCTCTCGTCGATCGGCAGGTCGGCTGGCTCTGGCACCGCCGGCCAGGGCGAAGTGATCGCGATGGGCGTTTCGGCCGGTCCCTTGGAGACGACGGTCGCCAGCACCGTGCCGGGGAAGATGTCGAAGCTGGGCCCGCCCTGCACCGATTCCGTGCGGAAGGCGTAGGTCCCCTCCGGCCCGCCGGTCACGAGCACCTCCAGGCGTGAGGATGGCCCCAGAAGATATTCATCGGTCGCCACCAGATGGGTCGTGCGGTTGGCGTCGTAGCCGATGACCTGCATGGTGTGGCCGTCCAGCCGCAGGCGGTAGTACATGTTCGCCGACTGGTTCGAGATGCGCCAGAACTGGGTTTCTCCGGGCCGGATGTCGATCACCGGATTGACCTGGCCGGCAACGCTGCGAATGCCGGGATCGACATAGTCGACCGGGTTGGCAAGCTCGCCGTCGCTGTCGAGCATCAGGTTCTTCAGCACGATGTTCTGTTCGCGGATGCCGGCCAGCTCAGGGAACGGATCGAGCATGCCTTCCACGATCAGCGCGCCCGAAAGGCCCGCCATCACCTGGTACTGGGAAATGCCGTGGAGGTGGGAGTGGTACCAGAAGAGGCCGGGAGGATGGTCCTCCGGAATCTTCACCTCGTAGACGAAGGTCTCGCCGGGATAGATGTAGAGGCGCACGTTGTCGCCGTTGTAGAGCGGCGAGACGGTCATGCCGTGAAAGTGGATATTGGTCGGCTGGTCGAGACGGTTGACCAGGGTGATGCGCATGGTGTCGCCGGGCTTCACGCGCAACGTGGGGCCCGCATAGATGCCGTTGTAGATCGCCGTCTTGGCCTGCCGGTCGCCGATCGTGTAGGCCGTCTCCTCGGCCGTCAGCGTGACCTCGAGCAGGCCGTTGACGCTTCTGACTTCCGGCGGATTGACGAACGGCTCCATGTCCGCATGGGCCGCCGACAACGCGGCAACCGCTGCAAAACAGACAACGAGCAACCTACGAGCAATGAGCATCGCTCCAACCTCCTCCTGAACCCCAAACTTCGAATATCACGATTGTATTGCGCATGTCATGGCTCTGAAGCCGCTTCGCGCACACGCAGCAGCCAGATCATCGGAACCAGCGCCAGCACGGCGACGGCCTGCGTCCAGAAGACCACCCTGTAGGCAGCCAGCGCGTCACCCAGGATCGCACTGGCGATCCCGAACTCACCGCCCAGGGCGGCAAGGCCAAGCCCCGTACCCATCATGCCGGCAAAGACGAACAGCGAGCTGGCCGCCGATGTACCGGCCTCGTCCATGCCGCGGTAGGCAAAGGCGGCAAACAGCGGCACCGTCAGGCCCAGCCCGAAGCCCATCACCGCACGCGTGACACTGATCTCCTCAAGCGTGACCGACGTGCCATAGAGGTTGAAGCTGGCCAGGCCGAGCGCTGTGACGATCAGTGCGAAACACGCACCCGGACGTGCAAGCATGGGCCGCACCAGATATCCGCCCGCGATGACGCCCAGAATCTGCGCGACCCCGCCTGCGGTCGTGCGCCAGCCCAGCATGTCGGCGGAAACCTTTGCGACCTCGCTCACCATCAGGATCGAGAACTGGCCCGTCGTCATCACGGCAACGACGAAGGCGATGAAGGTCGCGACGCGGAAGTCCCTCTGGCGCAGCGGCGCCAGCGAAACAATCGGTGAGGCTTTGCGCAAGGCATGGCGGACGAAGGCAAAACCGGCCACCACCGTGACGGCAAGCATGCCGACGAGAAGCGCATTGCGCCCCTCGCTGTTGAACAGCGGCCCCAGATTGAGAACCAGCAG
>CALLQH010000343.1 GCA_938014945.1 uncultured bacterium
CGGCCTTTGCCATCTCCTCCATGTTCGCCGTGCGCAATCCCGCCCACGAGATCGCAGCGCGCGACCTGCTGCACGCCGAGACCGGCCTGCCGGTATCCTGCGCCCACGAGCTTTCGAGCCAGCTCGACGCGCCGCGCCGGGCGCTGACCGCCCTGCTCAACGCCCGCCTGATCTCGCTCATCCAGGGCCTGATCCGCGCCGTCGAGGGGCTGATGGGCGAACGCGCCATTTCCGCGCCGGTGATGGTGGTGAAGGGCGACGGCTCGCTGGTCGATGCCGCGACGGCCCTGCGCTCCCCCGTGGAGACCATCCTTTCGGGTCCGGCGGCCAGCGTCGTCGGCGCCCAGCACCTTGCCCGCCTGGACGACGCCTTCGTCTCCGACATCGGCGGCACCACGACGGACGTGGCGCTGGTCAAGGACGGCCGCCCGCAGCTCGATCCCCTGGGCGCCCGTGTCGGCGGCTACCGCACCATGGTGCGCGCGGTGGCGGTCCATACCTTCGGCCTGGGTGGCGACAGCGAGGTGCGCCTCAACGACCGCGGCCGCCTCACCGTGGGGCCGCGCCGGGCCGTGCCGCTCTCCCTGCTGGCAAGCCGCTATCCGCAAGTCATCAAGACCATGGAGAACCAGGCCGAGCGCGGCTGGCCGGGCGAGTGGGACGGCGCCTTCGTGCTGCGCCAGCGGGCGCTCGACACCGATCCCGCCTCCCTGTCGCGCCCGCAGCGGCGCATCTGGGACGCGCTGGAGGACGGCCCGGTGAGCCTGGAATGGCTCTACAGCGACCAGTCGCCCACCCTTTCCCTTGCCCGCCTGCTCGACCGCGGCCTTGTCATCATGGCGCGCCTGACGCCGAGCGATGCCTCGCACCTGCTGGGCTTCCATCACGGCTGGGAGCGGCGCGGCGCGGAACTGGGCGCAAAGCTGTGGCTGCGCTGGTGGAAGATCACCGGCCACGAGACGCCCGAGACGCCGCATGACCTTGCCCGCCTGATCGTCGACACCACGGTCACCGCCTCGGCCCGCGCCCTGCTCGAATCGGCGATGCTGGAGGAACACAAGGTCAGCCTGCCCACAGGCAGCGCGGGCGATGCCCTGATCGCCTCCTCCATCTCGGAGAAGGCAGGCGACCTGCTGCGTCTGCAGGCCGTGCTCGGGCGCACCATCGTCGCGGTCGGCGCCCCGGCGGCGACCTACTACCCCGAGATCGCCCGGCGCCTGTCGACCGGCGTCGTGGTGCCCGAACATGCCGAGGTCTGCAACGCCGTGGGCGCGGTTGCCGGCGGCGTCGCCCAGCGGGTCGATGCGCTGATCACCTCGCCGTCCGAGGGGCTCTACCGCTGCCACATGCCCGAGGGCATCGCCGACTTCCGTGACCTGGAGAGTGCCGCCGGCCACGCCGAGGCCGAGATCGGCCAGCGCGCCCGCCGCGCCGCCGAGGACATCGGCGCCATCGACGTGCAGTTGAAGATCGAGCGCCACGACGAGGTCGTGCGCGCCGCCGACGGCACGGCGACCTTCATCGAGTGCCGCCTGTCGGCGCTGGCCAGCGGGCGCCCGGCCCTGGCGACCGACTGAGACCGTCCTTGCGCTTGACTCTCCGCCCGTCCCGCCTCACATAGGCAATCAGGACTGGAAAGGTCCTGATTAGGCCGCAGCCCGGTTTTCCGGGCCCCGCGGCCGCAAACGACCGAACGGATAGCCGCATGATTCGTCTCAGCCGGATGGCCGATTACGGCGTCGTCGTCATGACCTTCATGGCGATGCGCGCGCGCCAGACCCAGACCACCCATCAGGTGGCGCAGGCGACCGGCCTGTCGGAAGCCACCGTGGGGAAGCTGCTGAAGGTCTTCGCCCGCGACGGCCTGCTGGAAAGCCATCGCGGCGTGCACGGCGGCTACGAACTGACGCGCCATGCCGAGGATATCTCGGTCGCCGACATCGTGACCGCGGTCGAGGGGCCGATTGCCTTGACCCTGTGCGTCGACGAACACCCCGGCAACTGCGACGTCGAAGCCCTCTGCCCCATGCGGGGCGGCTGGAACCGTATCAACAACGCGCTGCGCGAGGCGCTTGAAGGTGTCTCGCTGGCCGCCATGGCGTTCCCGGAACTGCCGCCGCTCGCGGCGCTTTCCGCCGGCGACGCCCGCACGGCGAGCTAGGAGAAGAGCGATGGCCATCGCCCAGGAAACGATCGAATCCGTCGGTCAGGCGACCGACAAGTACAAGTACGGCTTCATCACCGAGATCGAGATGGACCGGGCGCCCAAGGGGCTGTCCGAGGACACCATCCGCTTCATCTCGGCCAAGAAGGAAGAGCCCGAGTGGCTGCTGGAGTGGCGCCTGAAGGCCTATCGCCACTGGCTGACCATGAAGGAGCCGACCTGGGCCCGCGTCGGTTATCCGCCGATCGACTATCAGGATTCCTACTACTACTCCGCGCCCAAGAGCGATGCCGACCGGCCCAAGAGCCTGGACGAGATCGACCCGAAGCTGCTGGAGACCTACGAGAAGCTCGGCATCCCGCTGAAGGAGCAGGAAGTGCTGGCCGGCGTGCGTAATGTCGCCATCGACGCGGTGTTCGACAGCGTCTCGGTCGCCACCACCTTCAAGGACCGGCTGGAGAAGGACGGCGTCATCTTCTGCTCCATCTCGGAAGCCGTGAAGAAACACCCCGAGCTGGTGAAGAAGTACATCGGCTCCGTGGTGCCCTATTCGGACAACTTCTTTGCGACGCTCAACTCGGCGGTCTTTACCGACGGTTCGTTCTGCTACATCCCCAAGGGCGTGCGCTGCCCCATGGAGCTGTCGACCTATTTCCGCATCAATGCTTCGGAAACCGGCCAGTTCGAGCGCACCCTGATCATCGCCGACGAGGGGAGCTACGTTTCCTACCTCGAGGGCTGCACCGCGCCCCAGCGCGACGAAAACCAGCTTCATGCCGCCGTGGTCGAACTGGTGGCGCTGGACGATGCGGAGATCAAGTACTCCACCGTGCAGAACTGGTATCCGGGCGACGAGGAAGGTGTCGGCGGCATCTACAACTTCGTCACCAAGCGCGGCGTCTGCGAGAAGCGGGCGAAGATCTCCTGGACCCAGGTCGAGACCGGTTCGGCGATCACCTGGAAGTACCCGAGCTGCATCCTCAAGGGCGACGACAGCGTCGGCGAGTTCTTCTCCATCGCCATCACGAACAACCGCCAGCAGGCCGACACCGGCACGAAGATGCTGCACATCGGCAAGAACACCCGCAGCCGCATCATCGCCAAGGGCATCTCGGCGGGCAAAAGCCAGAGCACCTATCGCGGCCAGGTGCGCATCAACGCCATGGCCGAGGGTGCCAACAACTACACCAAGTGCGACAACCTGCTCATCGTCGACCAGTGCCGCGTCCACCCGCTCCCCTATATCGAATCGAAGAACCGCAGCGCGCGCGTCGAGCACGAGGCGACGACCTCGAAGATCAGCGACGACCAGCTGTTCTACTGCCTGCAGCGCGGCATCCCCCAGGAGGACGCGCTGACCCTGATCGTCAACGGATTCTGCCGCGAGGTGCTTCAGGAGCTGCCGATGGAGTTTGCCGTCGAAGCCCAGAAGCTGGTCGGCATCAGCCTGGAAGGCAGCGTGGGCTGACGCCCGCGCGCACAGGCAACAAGAAGGGCAAGAAGATGAGCATTCTCTCGATCAAGAACCTGCACGCCGAAGTCGACGGCAAGGAAATCCTCAAAGGCATCGACCTCGAGATCGGCGCGGGCGAAATCCACGCCATCATGGGCCCCAACGGCTCGGGCAAGTCGACGCTCTCCTACACGCTCGCCGGGCGCGAGGGTTACAAGGTGACCAAGGGCGAGGTGCGTTACCAGGGCAAGGACCTGCTGGAGATGCTGCCCGAGGAGCGCGCCCAGGCCGGCGTGTTCCTGGCCTTCCAGTACCCGGTCGAGATTCCGGGCGTGCCCACCGTCACCTTCCTCAAGCAGGCGATGAACTCCGTGCGCAAGGCGCGCGGCGAGAAGCAGCTCGACGCCTTCGAGTTCAAGAAGCTGATGGATGCCCGCCTGAAGGAACTCAACATCGTCAACGACATGGTGCGCCGCGCGCTCAACACCGGCTTCTCGGGCGGTGAGAAGAAGCGCATGGAAGTGCTGCAGATGGCGCTGCTGGAGCCGACGCTGGCGATCCTCGACGAGACCGATTCCGGCCTCGACATCGACGCCCTGAAGACGGTGGCCGACGGCGTCAACGCCCTGCGCGGCGCCGACCGCTCGATGCTGGTCATCACCCACTATCAGCGCCTGCTCGACTACATCGTTCCCGACCATGTGCATGTCCTCTTCGAGGGCCGCATCGTGCGCTCGGGCGACAAGTCGCTGGCCCTGGAGCTGGAGGAGAAGGGCTACACCGACATTACCGGCGCGGCCGCCTGACCATGACGACAAGCAACGACAACGGCCTTCTGGCCGATCACGACAGCCTTGCCGCCGGCCTGCCCGGCGCGGGTGCCG
>CALLQH010000344.1 GCA_938014945.1 uncultured bacterium
CTCCAGCGCGGCGGCCTTCGCGGCAAGGTCGCGGCCCTGCGCCAGGGTTCGGTCCGCAGTCCGATAGACCGGCAGGTCGCCGGTCTTGACCAGGCCGGGATAGTTGCGCTGCCAGAGCAGATGGAAATAGGCCATGCGCAGCCAGCGGCGGGCCATGTCGTGGACTGTCAGCGTGCGCAGCTGGGCGATGTCGGGAACGCTGTCGTAGCAGCAGCGCAGCGGCAGCCACTGCGCAATGCGCAGACCCAGTTCGACATCCTCGACCATGCCGTAGGCTTCGTCATAGAGGCCGTAGCGGAAGATCGACGCCTTGCAGGTGACCGCACCGCCCCAGAAGCCGCCGTAGCCCCAGTCCTCGCCATTCTGGGGAAAGCTGAAGACAAAGCCGCGCTCGAACATGGCGATGTTGCGGGCATCGCGGCGCACTTCCGAATCCGGGACCACGCGCAGCAGGCGGAACGCACCCTCGCCCGGCTCCGCCGCATGGAAGGCAAGGCAGCGCTCGACCATCGCGGGCAGCGGGCGCTGATCGTCGTCGAAGAGGATCAGCAGCGGCGCGCGCGCCAGCACCACGCCGACGTTGCGCGCCGCGGCAACGCCCATGTGAGGGCGCCGCTCCAGCCTCAGGTCCAGACGATCACGGAAGGGTGCCAGCACGGGCTCCAGCGGCACGGACGAGCCGTCGTCGACAACGACCACCTCGAAACGCTCGCGCGGAAGGCTCTGTGCGGCAAAACCCTCCAGACACGAGGCGAGCAGGTCCGGACGGTTGAAGGTCGGGATAACGACAGAGATGTCCGGGACCGTCACGATGCGGCCCCCCGGCAGTGATCCATGGTTGCGCCCCCCGGCAGGCGGCGATGTTAACCCGCCGCAGGGCGCTCAGGCCACGGCGCGCGGCACCACCAGGGCGTCGACCGCGATGCAGCCGTCCGGCCCGGCAATCAACGGATTGACGTCGAGCTCGGCGAGCAGGTCACCGACGGCGACCGCCAGGTTGGCGAGCCGGGCGATGGTCGTGGCCACAGCGCCGACATCGGCGGCAGGCTGGCCGCGCACGCCGTCGAGCAGCTTGCGGCAGGCCAGGCTGTCGAGCGCGCGTTTGGCGTCGGTGGCGTTGGCGGGCGGCATCAGGAAGCGCCGGTCCTTCATCACCTCGATCAGGATGCCGCCAGCCGCGACCATCACCAGCGGGCCGAACTGGGCATCGACGACGATGCCGGAAGCAAGCTCCACACCCCTGCCCGCCATGGCGCACACCAGGCAGCGCGGCCCCAGGCGCCCGGCCATGTCGTCATAGGCCGCGCGCACGGCATCGGGCGTGGCAAGGTTGAGGCGTACGCCGCCGACATCGCTCTTGTGCAGGATACCCGGCTCGGCGGTCTTGAGCGCCACTGCGCCGCCGAGCGCACCGGCGGCGGCCACCGCCTCCTCCGCACTGGTAACGATGCGGCGGGCAGGCGTGGCGATGCCGAAGGCGTCGAGCAGGTCGAGGCCCTCGTTCTCATCCAGCGGCGCGCCGTTCAGCAGACGCGCGCGCCACTGCGCGATGACCTCCTGCGACGGCATCGGCTCGGGCGTGCCCTGCCCCACGGCAAGGCGGTCCCGCCGGTTCATCGCCTGGCGCATGGCGGCAAGGAAGGTCTGCGTGCCCTCGAACACCGGGATGTCGTTTTTCAGGCAGGTGTCGATGGCCGCCTGGTTCTGCATGCGGCTCCAGTGCTGCACCAGATAGACCGGCTTGTCGGTCCTGGCGTCGACCTTGGCGGCAATCTCGAAGTGCTCGGTGGGATCCCAGCCGGCATAGCCGAAATCGGTGTAAAGGGCGGTCATCGCCGAGTCCTCGTCCTGGGCGAGCGCATCAAGGCAGGTGCCGAAGACGTTCTGCCAGTCGCGCCCCGTGCCCCAGACATCGGTCGGGTTGACCGGCTCCAGGCCATATTCCAGTACCGCGGCGAGTTTGGCCGTGGTCTCGGCCGAGATGTCGGAGAAGGGCACGCCGGCGCGGTCGGCAAGGTCGATCAGCATGCCCCGCGCGCCGCCCGAATCCATGATGCCGGAGATGCCGCCCGGGGCCAGCCGCTTGTGATGGGAGAAGACCTGCGCGGTAGCGGTGAGATCGTCCCAGGTATCGACGCGCATGACGCCGTAGTGATCGAACAGCGCCTCGTAGGCGGCATCGTCGCCGGCAAGGGCGCCGGAATGGCTGCGCGCCAGGGCCGCGCTCTTGGCCGTCTTGCCGACCTTGAGCGCGACCACGGGAATGTCGCGCGCCGCGGCCTTCTGCAGCGCAGCCTGGAAGCCCTCGGGATCGCGCACCGTCTCCAGGAAAAGCGCGATGACGCGGGTGGAGGGCTGCTCCAGCGCATAGTCCATGTAGTCGGCAGCGGTGACGGTGAGCTCCTGCCCAGCCGAGACGCAGAGGTTGTGGCGGTGGCGCCGGTCGACGAACTGCAGGGCCAGGAAACAGGTGCCCGAGTGGCTGATCAGCGTGATATTGCCGCGGTCGGGCCAGGCATCCTTGGGCATCGGCATCCAGGTCGAGCGGGTGCCGGAATCGTAGTTCACGAAGCCCATGCAGTTGGCGCCGCAGATCAGCAGCCCGGCCTCGCGCGCGATCGCCTGCAGGCGATCCTTCAGCTTGGGCTCGCCCGTGTCGCCTTCCAGATAGGCGCTGCCAAAGAGCGTGGCCGAACGTGCACCCGCGGCAATGGCGTCGACCATCGCGGCCTCGACGCCCGCATTGGCGACCGAGAGGATGACGTGTTCGACACCGCCGGGAATCTCGGCGAGCGTGGGATAACAGGTCAGCCCGTCGATTTCCTGGTAGGCCGGGTTGACCGGATGCACTGGCCCGGCAAAGCCGTCGTGGCGGACGTTGCGCAGGGTTTCGAGGCCGAAGGCCCCTTCACGCGCGGAAGCCCCGACGACGGCAATCGAGGCAGGTGCAAGCAGGGGGGTGAGGCGATGTTCTGTCATGGCGGGGCGCACGTTAGCTGGACAAACGTCCGGGAAAAAGCGGGAAGAGGCTCACCGCCCAGGGATGACCGGGCATGGTCGCCATGCTTCCTGTTCCAAGCTAGGCTGAAGCCCGCGACACCGTGCGTGGAGCCCATGGACAACGCCCCTTCCCGCCTGCCTTCCATCGACCGCCTGCTCAACGAGGAGGCCGTGGCCGCGCTTGTCGCCGCCCATGGCCGCGCGCCCGTGCTGAGCGCGGCGCGCCGCACCCTGGAGCGCCTGCGCGGAGCGATCGCCGCCGGCGCGACACCCGACCTTTCTTCTGTTGCCCTTGCCGCCCTGATCGGTGCGGAGGTGCAGGCCCTGCTCGCCCTTTCCCTGCGGCCGGTGTTCAACCTGACCGGCACCGTGCTCCACACCAACCTGGGACGTGCGCCGCTGGCCGAGAGCGCCATCGCGGCCGTCGCACAGGCCGCGCGCGGCGCCAGCAATCTGGAATACGACCTCGGCACGGGAAAGCGCGGCGAACGCGACGATCATGTCGCGACGCGCCTCACCCGCCTGACCGGGGCGGAGGCTGCGCTGGTGGTCAACAACAATGCCGCTGCGGTGCTGCTGCTGCTCAACACGCTGGCCAAGGGGCGCGGCGTGCCGGTCTCGCGGGGCGAACTGATCGAGATCGGCGGCGCCTTCCGCCTGCCCGCCATCATGGCGCGCGCCGGCTGCCGCCTGGTCGAGGTCGGCACGACCAACCGCACCCACGGCCGCGACTTCGCCGAGGCCATCGATACCCGCACCGGCCTCATCCTGAAGTGCCACCGCAGCAACTTCGCCATCGAGGGTTTCACCGCCGAGGTCCCCGAGAGCGAACTCGCCGCCATCGCCCACGAGCACGAGCTGCCGTTTGCCGTCGATCTGGGCAGCGGCACGCTGGTCGACCTCACCCGCTGGGGCCTGCCGCGCGAGGCGACCGTGGCGCAGACCCTGGCGGCGGGCGCCGATCTCGTCACCTTCAGCGGCGACAAGCTGCTGGGCGGGCCGCAGGCCGGGCTGATCGTGGGCCGCGCCGACCTCATCGGCAAGCTCGCCCGCAACCCCATGAAACGCGCCCTGCGCGCCGACAAGATGACGCTCGCCGCGCTCGACGCCACCCTGGCGCTCTACGAGGATCCGGAAAGCCTGCCGCGCCGCCTGCCTGCGCTTACCCTGCTGACCCGGCCGCAGGAGGACATCCGCCTCCAGGCCGAAGGACTCGCAGGCGCCGTGGCGGCAGCCCTGGGCGAGGCCTTCACCGTGGAGACCGTGGCGCTGAAGAGCCAGATCGGAAGCGGCGCCCTGCCCGTGGATGCCCTGCCGAGCGCGGGCCTGGCGCTGCGCCCGGCAAAGGCGCGCGGGAGCGATGCCGCTCTGCGTCGGCTTGCGACACGCCTGCGCGCCCTGCCACGCCCGGTGATCGGCCGCCTGCACGACGGCGCCCTGCTGCTGGACCTGCGCTGCCTGGACGACGAGGCCGCCTTGCGCGACGGGCTCCAGCATCTCGGCACGCCATGATCGTGGCGACAGCCGGCCACGTCGACCACGGCAAGACGACCCTGATCCGGGCGCTGACCGGCGTCGATACCGACCGCCTGCCCGAGGAGAAGGCGCGCGGCTTGACCATCGACCTGGGCTTTGCCTATCGCCCGCTGCCCGACGGTTCGGTGATGGGGTTCATCGACGTGCCGGGCCACGAGCGTTTCGTGCGCAACATGGTGGCCGGCGTGGCGGCGATCGACCTCGCTCTGATCGTTGTCGCCGCCGACGACGGCGTCATGCCCCAGACCCGCGAGCATGTTGCCGTGCTGGACCTGCTGGGCGTGCCGCGCGCCCTGGTGGCGCTGACCAAGTGCGACCGCGCCGATGCTGCGCGCCTCGCCACTGTCGAACGCGATATCGCCGCCCTGCTCGCTCCCACGGCAATGGCCGGCGCACCGGTGCTGCCGGTGGTCGCGCCGCAGGGCACGGGCATTCCCGCCCTGCAGGCCGCGCTTGAGCAGGCTGCCGCCACGCTGGTCCCTGCCGTGGCGGGCGGCTTTCGCCTCGCCGTCGACCGCGTCTTCGTGCTGAAGGGCGCCGGCACCGTGGTGACGGGCACCGTGCATGCCGGCAGCGCGTCCGTGGGCGACCGGCTGGCCGTCCTTCCGTCGGGCCAGGAGGTGCGTGTGCGTTCCATCCACGCCCAGGACCGCCCCGCCGAGACCGCGCACCAGGGCGAACGGGCCGCGCTCAACCTTGCCGGCATCGACCACGATGCGGTGACGCGCGGCGACTGGATCGCCGCCCCCGGGCTGCTGCGTCCCTCGCAGCGCCTGGATGTCGCCCTGCGTGTCTTGCCGGGCGAGGATCGGCCGCTGAAACACTGGACACCGGTGCATGTCCACCTGGGCGCGGGCAGTGTCACGGGGCGCATCGCTGTGCTGGAGGAAGGATCGCTGGCGCCCGGCGGAGAGGGTCGCGTGCAGCTGGCGCTCGACCGCCCGCTTGTCGCGGCTTACGGCGACCGCATCGTGCTGCGCGACCAGTCGGCCCGGCGCACGGTGGCCGGCGGCCGTGTCGTCGATCCCGAGAGCCCGGCGCGCGGGCGGGCAAAGCCGGAGCGGCTTGCCCGGCTGGCGGCCATGGACCAGGCCGATCCCACCCAGGCACTTGCCACCCTTCTGGCGCTCGGCGGCGAGGGCGTCGATGGCGCATGGTTTACCCGCGCCCGCAACCTGCCGCCCGATGCCATGGCGTCGGTCCTGGGTGCGGTGCCCCATGTGTCGCCGGGCCGGGGCGAGCCGCGACTGCTGCTGGCGCCGGAACACTGGAGGAGGCTGCAGGAGGATGTGCTTGCCGCCGTCGCCGCCGACCATGCCGAACGCAGCGACCGGCTGGGGCCAGACGCTGCGACCCTGGCGCGCCTGCCCGAGCTGAAAGCAGGCCGCGCGCTGATCGATCTGGCGCTGGGTGCTCTCGTCGCAGACGGCAGGCTGGTGCGGCGCGGCGCGGTGGTGCACCTGCCGGGCCACAGCGTCACCCTTGCCCCGGCCGACCGCGGCCTTTGGCAGAAGGTGGAAACGGCACTGGACCGGGAAGGCGTCACGCCCCCTGCCCTCTATCCCCTGGCCGAGACCCTCGGGCAGACGCCGGGCGACCTGGAGCATTTCCTGGAGCGCATGGCGGGCTTCGGCCTGGTGCAGAAGATCGCGCGCAACCGCTGGCTGACCCCCGCACGCATCGCGCGCTTCGGCGAGGCCGCCGCCGAGGCCGCGCGGGCTGCCGGGCCGGAGGGTTTCACCGCCGCCGCCTTCCGCGATGCCGCCGGGATCGGACGCAACCTTGCGATCGACCTGCTGGAGTTCCTCGACCGCAGCGGTATCACCCGCCGCCGGGGCGACCTGCGCGTACTCGCCGAGGCGCCTGAAGCCTAGTCCAGCATTCCCAGCTCGCGCTTGCGCTTCATCGCCCAGGCGCCGATCAGGCGGTCGGCGATGATGCCGATGAAGGCGATGCCGAGGCCCGCCATGATGCCGCGCCCTGTGTCGGCGCCCGGCAGCGCCTTGTAGATTTCCTGGCCGAGATCGCGCGAGCCGATCAGGGCCGTGATCGCGGTCATGGCCAGCGCCATCATGATGGTCTGGTTGATGCCCAGCATGATCTCCGGCATGGCGATGGGGAGCTCCACCTTGAACAGGCGCTGGCGCGGCGTGCAGCCGGTCGCCCGCGCCGCCTCGTTGGTGACCACGGGCACCCGCCGCAGGCCCAGATAGGTGAAGCGGATCGCCGGTACCGCCGCATAGGCGAGGATGGCGACGATGTTGGCGAGGTCGCCGACCTTCAACAGCATGATCACCGGGATCAGGTAGATGAAGGACGGAAACGTCTGCAGCGTGTCGCACATCGTCATCACGCCCCGGGCGACCCGCTCCGAGCGCGAGGCCCAGATGCCGATGGGCACGCCGATCAGCACGCACAGCACCGCCGCGGCCGTCACCAGGTAGAGCGTCATCATCGCGGGCTCCCACATGCCCGAAAGCGCGATGGTGGCGACCATGGCCAGGATCAGCAGCATGGTCTGCACCCCGGCCAGCCTCCAGCCGGCGTAGCCCAGGGCGAGGAAGACCACAGGCCATGGCAGCGCCAGGTAGAAGTTGCGCAGGGGCAGCAGCAGCCAGACCGTGATCCAGTCACGCACCGGCCCGATGTAGTCGTAGGCGTTCTTGGAGAACCAGCGCACGCCAATGTCGATCTCCTTGCCGACAGAGACCGTCAGCTCCTTGGGCAGGGTGAGCAGCGCGGGCAGGAAGCGCGCGAGCACCACGCTTGCCACCAGCACGGCGAGGAAGGCCAGCAGGTGGCGGTGGCGCTGCCACCAGGGCTTGTCCTCCGGCTCGTAATGGGGCGCGCGGTAGGCCCAGGCCTGGGTCAGGCGGTCGAGCACCACGGCGATCAGCACGATGGCGATACCCTGCTCCGTCGCCTTGCCGATGTAGAGCTGCTGCAGCGAGAAGAGCAGCTTCTGGCCCAGGCCCGAGGCGCCGACCAGGGAAGCGATGACCGCCATGGCCAGCGTCTGCATCACCACCTGGTTGAGGCCCAGCATCAGGGTCTGGTGCGCGGCAGGAATCTCCACCTTCCAGAGAAGCTGACGCCGCGTGGACCCGGACATGCGCCCGGCCTCGATGATGTCGGCGGGCACCGTGGCGATGCCCAGGATGACGCAGCGCGCCATGGGCGGCATGGCGAAGATCACGGTCGCCATCATGGCCGGCACCTGGCCGAAGCCGAAGAGCACCACCACGGGCACCAGATAGGCCATGTGAGGCGTGGCCTGCATGACATCGAAGACGACGCCCAGGGCCTTGGCCGCCCGCTTCGAACGGGTCGCCCAGATGCCCAGCGCCAGGCCCGTGAGCGCCGCGACCGGCACGGAGACCAGGACGATCGACAGCGTGCGCATGGCATCGGCCCAGAGGCCGAAGACGGCGATGTAGAGGCCCGAGAGAGCGCAGAACAGGCCGAGACGCACGCCGCCCAGCCAGTGGCCCAGCAGCCCCGTGCCGATGACCACGACGACCCAGGGCAGCGGCTTGATGTCCCAATCGGGCAGGCCACGGAAGAGGATTCCCTCGGTGACCTCCAGCGGCACCTCCAGCGCTGCGGAGAGGGCGCGGGTGATGTCGCGCACCTTGAGCGGGCCGATGCCGGCCTCGTTGCCGAACCATTTGAAGAAATCGGTGATCCAGCTCTGGATCGGGATGTGCCAGGCTTCCGGCCACATCATCGACAGATCGGTGCCCTGGGCTACCCAGGGCGCGGCGATGCCCGCCAGAAGGACGGCCAGCAGGCACCACACCAGGCTCTTCGGGCCGGGGACCGTGAAGCCTTCGGCCTCCCCCTCGAGGGAGGCGCTGTCGCTGCGTGCGCTCAAGGGTTCGCCCCGTAGAGCGCTTCGACCAGGGCCTCACGCGTGACGACGCCCGCGACGGCGCCGTCCGCGCCCAGCACCGGCACGGGTTCGTCGGAGGTGAGAACGCGGTGGGCGATGTCGCCCAGGCGCGTATCGGCCGCGACCGCCTGCGCGGCGGTTGCACCCGTGGGCGCGGGCGCCATGATGGAGCCCGCGGAGATGATGCGCTCGCGCGGCGCGTTCTTGGTGAACTCGGCGACGTAGTCGTCGGCGGGGTTGCGCACCATGGCTTCGGGCGTATCGAGCTGGACGAGCAGGCCGTCCTTCATGATGCCGATGCGGTCGCCCAGGCGCACCGCCTCGTCGAAGTCATGGGTGATGAAGACGATGGTCTTGTGGAGCATCTTCTGCAGGCGCAGGAACTCGTCCTGCATCTCGCGACGGATCAGGGGATCGAGCGCCGAGAAGGGTTCGTCCAGGAACCAGATGTCGGGCGCGACCGCCAGGCTGCGGGCGATGCCGACGCGCTGCTGCTGGCCGCCCGAAAGCTCGCGCGGGAAGTTGCGCTCCCTGCCCTCAAGGCCGACCAGGCGGATCATCTCCTGGGCGCGCTCCCAGCGCTCCCGCTTGGCGATGCCCTGCACTTCCAGCGGGAAGGCGACGTTCGACATCACGGTGCGATGGGGCAGCAGGCCGAAGTTCTGGAAGACCATGCCCATCTTGTGGCGGCGCAGTTCGATGAGGCGGCTTTCGCTGGCGCTCAGGATATCCTCGCCCTCGAACAGCACCTGGCCGGCGGTGGGTTCGATGAGCCGCGTGATGCAGCGGATGAGCGTCGACTTGCCCGAGCCCGAAAGGCCCATGACGATCAGGATCTCGCCCGCGCGCACGTCGAAGGAGACCTCGCGCACCGCGCCGATATGGCCGCTTTCGGCAAAGGCCGCCGCGTCCGGCGCGCCGTCGTGACGGGCCAGGAAACCATGGGGGTCGTCGCCGAACACCTTCCACAGGTTGCGGCAGGAAATCTTCACATCGTTGCTGGCGTCGGTCATTGGCCCCCCGAAGCGCACCATGGAAAGAAGCCGGACGCGGCGGTTTCCGCGTCCGGCTCCAGGCGTCTTTCACATCCGTGGAAAACGGATGCTCACATGGTCCAGGCGGACCAGACGTCCTTGTTGCTTTCGATCCACTGCTCGGCGGCTTCCTCGGGCGTCATGCCGTCGACATCGACCATGGCCGCGGCGGCCGCGATCTGATCGTTGCTGAAGTTGACGTTCTGCAGGAAGGCATAGGCGGCCGGCCAGGTGGCTTCCAGGTCCGGCGAGCCGGCCTTCTTCAGGTAGCCGCTGGCGGGCGCGCCGCAGTCATAGACCGCGTCGGGGTTCATGCCCCAGGCGGGGTCGGTCAGGCACGCCGGATCGTATTCGGGAAAGACCACGAACTCGCCGTCGAACTTGGCCTCGATGAAGTTCGGGGTCCAGTTGAAGAGCACGATCGGCTCCTGGCGGTCATAGGCCGACTGCAGTTCCGCCCACAGCGTGGCGGCCTGGCCGACGGCGACCTCCTCGTAGTTCATGCCCAGCGCGTCGATGCGCTCGGAATAATGCTTGCCCCAGTCGGCGGGCGGTCCGACGAAACGCCCCTTGGGCGCGGTTTCGACCGTGGCGAACAGCTCGGCGCAATCATCCAGCGCCTTCCAGTCCGGCAGGCCCGGGCACATGTCGTTCATATAGCTGGGATACCACCAGTCCTCGCGGGTGACCGCGTTGTGGGCACCCATGTCAACGAGGCCGTCGGCCATGGCGTTGTTGAAGGACTCGGCCATCGAGCCTTCCCAGACCTCGACCTGGAAGTCCATGTCGCCCGCAGCGATGGCGGTGAACTGGAGCTGGGTGTCGGACGGCACGTATTCGACGTTGTAGCCCATATCCATCAGCAGATCGCCCACGACATGGGCGAGCACAAGCTGGCTGGTCCAGTTGTTGGTGACGATCTTGATCGGCTCGGAAGATTCGGGAACGTCGGCACGGGCAGCGCCCATGACAAACGATCCCGCCACGGCAGCAGAAAACGCCGCGGACAAAATGGTCTTTCGCAACATCACAACAATGCCTCCCCTTGTGGATTCGACCGGTCGGTCCCAATGACCGCCGTCTCTTCACAGATCGCGCACCGGCCAAGCCCCCTCGGCCATCGTTTTGATGATTTTTGTTCAGGGCGACCCGAACGCGATTGAGTTTCACTATAACGAAGCAGTCCCCCATGACAAATCCAACCGGAGCGTTGTATCCGCCCGGACGCAACTTGGCGTAGGTTGCTCCCGGCACATGGAAGGGGATCGGTTCCGGTGGATCGCCCGGTCTTCAAAACCGGTGTGAGGCGTTCGACGTCTCTGGTGGGTTCGACTCCCACCCCCCTCCGCCAGCCGCCCGGTTCACCGTGGCCCGCTCTCGCTTTCTTGTCGCACCGTGCATGGACGTGCGGCTCCCCGCCACGCCATGTTGAACGACAACGCTTCGCAAGGGGGCAGAAGACGCAGCGATGAAGCCGGCGGCTGAGATCCACACCGACATCGCACTGATCGGCGGCGGCCATGCCCATGTCGAGGTGCTGCGCGCCTTTGCCATGGCACCCGTGCCGGGCGTGCGGCTGACCATGATCGCCCGCGACGTGCTCACCCCTTACTCGGGCATGCTGCCGGGATACCTGGCAGGCCTCTACGAACACCGCGAGGCCCATGTCGACCTGCGCCCGCTGGCCGCCCGCGCCGGGGCGCGGCTGATCCACGCGGCGGCCACCGGTTTCGATCCCGTGGCGCGCACCGTCACTCTGGAGGGCCGTCCTCCTCTGCGCTTCGATCTCGCCAGTCTGGACATCGGCAGCACGCCTGCCGCCGCCGCCATCGCGGGTGCGCAGAGAGCGATCCCCGTGAAACCCGTGGACGGCTTTCTGGCGCGCTGGCAGGCAGTGGAGGAAGACGCGCTCGCCTCCAGCGGTCCCTTCCGGGTCATCGTCATCGGCGGCGGTGCCGGCGGCGTCGAGGTGTGCCTCGGCCTCTTTCACCGCCTGCAGCGGCGCCTTGTCGAGGCCGGCGGCGATCCCGGACGGCTGGCCTTCGCGCTGGTGACGGACAGCAATCACCTTCTGCCCCGCCATGGCGCCGGCGTGCGCGCACGCATGACCGCGGCCTTCGAACGTGCAGGTGTAGCGCTGCACATCGGCCACCGCGTCAGCGCCATCGACGACGGGGCCGTGCGCTGCGAGGACGGCCTCAACCTGCCGGCCGAAGCCAGTGTCCTGGTGACCAGCGCCGGGGCCGCGCCCTGGCTCGCCGGAACCGGCCTGGCGCTGGACGGCGAGGGTTTCGTGCAGGTCGACGCCTGCCTGCGCTCGCTATCCCATCCCCATGTCCTGGCGGCGGGCGACATCGCCGCCTTCACGCCACGCCCGCTGACCAAGAACGGCGTCTATGCCGTGCGCCAGGGACCACGGCTTGCCGACAACCTGCGCCGCATCGCCATGGGTCTGACGCCGAAACCCTTCCGGCCGCAGCGCCAGACCCTGGCGCTGATCACCACCGGCGAGCGCCATGCCATCGCCTCGCGCGGGCCGCTGGCCCTGGAAGGTGATTGGGTGTGGCGCTGGAAGGACGCCATCGACCGGCGCTGGATGGCAAAGTACCGCGACCTGCCCGCCATGCCTGCGACGGCGGAAACCCCGATGCGCTGCGGCGGCTGCGGCGCCAAGGTGCCGGCCCTGGTGCTGCGCCGGGCGCTCGCGCGCCTCGACCTGCCGCCACCGCGCGACGATGTGGTGATCGGCCTTTCCGGTGCCGACGATGCTGCCGTCTTGCGCCCGCCGCCCGGCAGGCTGCTGGTGCAGACCGTCGATCACTTCCCCGCCTTCCTCGACGACCCCTTTGTGTTCGGCCGCATCGCCGCCGTCCACGCCCTATCGGACCTCCACGCCATGGGTGCCGAACCGGCCGCCGCCATGGCGCTGGCCGGGCTTCTGGTGGGCCGGGCCGAACAGGCCGAGGACGACCTCGTGCAGATGCTCTCGGGCGCGGTTGCGTGTTTCGCGGAGGAGGGCTGCACCCTCGTCGGCGGCCACACCAGCGAGGCCGAACGTTTGAGCCTGGGTTTTGCCGTCAGCGGCTGGGCGGATCCGGCAGCCATCGTTCGCAAGTCCGGTCTCAAACCCGGCGACCGCCTGATCCTGACCAAGCCGCTGGGCACCGGAACCCTGTTTGCCGCCGACATGCGCGGCATGGCGCGCGGCGAGGCGATCGAAGCAGCACTGGCCGGCATGTGCCGCTCCAACGGCCCCGCCTCGTGCATCCTGATCGCCCACGGAGCCACCGCCATGACCGACGTCACGGGCTTCGGCCTTGCCGGCCATCTGTTGGAAATGCTGGCGGCCTCGCGGGCGGCGGCACGGATCGACTCCGCCGCCCTGCCCGCCTATCCCCAGGCGCGTGACCTGCTTGCCTCGGGCATCGCCAGCACCCTGCATCCCGGCAACGTGCTGGCGCTGGAGGGCTTCATCGACACAGCCACTGCCGATCCCCTGCTGTTCGACCCGCAGACCGCGGGCGGCCTGCTGGCGGGCGTGCCGGCCGAGAACGCGAGAGCCTGCCTTGACGCGCTCCATGCAGGTGGCGACGCGACGGCCGCGATCATCGGCGCCGTGGAAGACTCGGGCGAAGCGAGTCTGCGCCTCGCCTGACCGCGCTCAGCGGTAGATCGAGGGCACCAGCATGAAGTCGCCGACGTCGTGCATCGCCGGATCCGGGTCGTCGAAGCAGACCGGCTGCAGCTTCCGCAACAGGTCGGCCGCTGCCGTCTCGCGCCAGAACCAGCGGACCAGCGCCTCGCCCGCATCGGGACCGGGGCGGGCCGTCGCCGCCTCGAAGTAGTAGGCCTTCAGGTCCTCCGAACACTGGCGGATGAGTTCGGCGGGCGGCACGCCCTCCACCGCGCTTTCCCGTGTCGTGCCCTCGGCCCAGGCCGAGAGAAACCGCGCCATGGCTTCGGGCTTGAGGCCCGAACCGCCCATCGTGGTGCGGCCGCGACGGGAGAGGCCGACGTTGTACCAGGGTGCCAATTCGGCGATCTCGGCGAGCACCGCATCGAGCAGTGCGCCCTCACTTTCCGCAGGGGCCTTGGGGAAGCTCACCGGGCAGACCCAGCCCGCCTCCTCCTCATCCTCTGCAGCGGCGACCTCGGGGGCTTCCTCGTCGTGGTCGACCAGCAGCGGGCCGGACGGCGCATCGAGCAGGGCCATCGCGGCGCGCAGCACGCGCGTCTGGAACGCGGCATCGCCGGGCACACCGAAGGGACGGCCGAGCGGATAGGGCACCCACAGGGCGCGCGGCGGCACGACCTGTTCGGCCTGTTTCCGAACCAGAGCCACCAGCGTCGTCGCCAGGCCCTCGTCTTCCAGATACTTCGCCAGTCCGCTCACGGCGCACGTGCAAAGGGGTCAGACGGGGCAGAGCACCACGGTGTTCACACCTTCGGCCTTCATGATGGCCGCCAGGCTGCGCACCTGCGATTCCATCTGGCGGGGATCGCTCGCCCCCATGAAGGAATAGTGGAAGTCGGCGACCGAGCCGATCTCCCCGGCATCCGCCATCTCCTTGAGACGGGCGAGCGGGAAGACCGTGTTCACGTCCTGCTGGAAGCCGGTGCGGTCATGCGAGGTGGAGACGTGATCCATCACCACATGATCGGCCCGCTCGGCCGGGATGACGCGGTAGTCCGTCGCATCGGCCGAAAAGAGCTGGTCCTCCGGCAGGCGCAGGCCCGCAGAGGAGATGAGCGCCACCCGGCGCTCCGCCGCCGGCGGCGGCGTGACCCAGGGCGAACCCGGGATTTCCGGGGCATCCCAGTCGCGCAGGAACGCGCCGGTATCCTCGTCGAGATCGGTCAGACGCACCATGTCGGGCAGTCCCCCCTTGCTGATGGACGAACGGTCGCGGCTGGGGCGCCGGGTGTCAATTCACGCTATCGACAGTATCGAAGACCATGGGGGCGATCTGATCGGCGCTGCGCCCGGCCCAGTCGCGCCTGGGCACGCCGGCCAGCATCTTCTGCTGGGCGACCTGCAGGGCCTCCAGCTCGGCGGCCATGTCGATGGTGGTGAGTCTGCCGTCGGCGACGACGCGGTTGCCGTCGACCCAGACATCGCGCACGGCGCGTTCGGCCGCGACCACCAGCAGGCTGCGCAGGGGCTCACGCACCGGCTTCATCGCCGGGTGTTCGAGATCGACCGTCACGAAATCGGCGCGCGAACCCACCGCCAGGCGCCCGAGGTCGTCGCGCCGCAGCGCCTTCGCACCGGCGATCGTCGCGGCATTGAAGACGTCGCTGTAGTGGAGATCGGCGACACTCTCGCCGATGACACGGGCGGCGATGGCGGCGGTCCGCATCTCGTCCAGCATGTTGTGGGGATAGGTATCGGTGCCGATACCGACGTTGATGCCCTTGTCGATGTAGCCGCCCAGGGTGCGCAGGGTGATGCCGCGGCGCGAGAAGACCGTGGGGCAGTGGGCCACCGTCGCGCCGCTGTCTGCCATGCGATCGAGATCCTTGCGGGACGTCCAGTGCAGCCAGGGATGGTGATCGAGGAAGATGCAGTGGGCGATGATGCTGCGGTCGTCGAGCACGCCGATGGATTCCATCCATTCGATGGGCGTCTGGCCGTGGCGCCTCTGCATCTCCAGGAACTCGGTGACCGACTGGGCGGCATGCACGGTCCAGGGCAGGTTGCGCTCGCCGGCCCAGGCATGGCTGTCGCGCAGCAGCTCTTCACTGCAGGTGTCGATCTGGGAGGGCGAGAGCATGCCCGAGAGGCGGCCGGAGGGATGCTGGGCGGCAAGGTCGATGATGCGGCGCGCCCGCTCGAAGCCCTGCTTTCCCGCCTCCAGGTTCCAGTCGTAATCCAGGCTGTGGCCGTCGGTGGTGTACCAGCGGGCATCGCGGAAGAAGGGCGCGGCAACGGCGCGGATGCCGCTGTCGGCGAGCGCATCGAGCCAGCCGTCGAAGGGACCGGAAAGATCGACGACGGTGGTCACGCCTGAAAGCAGCAGCTCGCCCAGCGAGACCTTCAGGCAGGCCATGCGGCCCTCGTCGTCCGAAGGCTCGAAGATGGGCAGATGTTCGTAGAGCGAGCTGTGCCAGAAGCCGGGCGAGCGGGTCTCGTCTGTGACACCCTTGCGCATCGCCTCGCTGGTCGCGTGGGTGTGGATGTTGACGAGGCCGGGCATGACCATGAGGCCGCTGCCGTCCTGCTCCGTCTCGGCGGGGCCGTCATAACCCTTGCCGACGAAGGTGACGGCGCCGCCGGAAAAGGCCAGATCGGCGCCGCGCAGATAGACGTGGCGCGTGCCGTCCCAGGCGACGAGCCAGGCGATGTTGCGGATAACGGTGGTGGCGGTCATGGCGGTCCTCCCGGCGGGGAGAAGACCATGACCGCCCGGCGCTGGCTAGTTGCCGTCGCCTTCAACCGAGACACCGTCCTCGGTCACCGAGATCGACATGCTGGGATCCTTGGTTTCCTCTTGCCAGAGGAAGTACGCAAGCACACCCACGGCGACGACGAGCGCGCCGAGCACGAAATAGATGAAACCCTTGCCACCGGAACGTTCAGCCATGATTCCCCTCCATCGAATGGCGTTACGGCGCCGGAACGACGCCATCTGAGCCTACCAACGGCGCTGCGCCCGTTTCGTTGCCACCGCGACTGTGTCCGCCGTCACGGACCGGTGCGGGCGGGCGGCCTGCGCCGGGGCTGTCGGCAGGCAGGCCGAGCCGCTATCGTCGCGCCCATGGACCTCTATCCGCCCATCGAACCCTTTGATTGCCGCCGTGTGCCGGTCGACGGCCTGCACACGCTGCATGTCGAGCAGGCGGGCAATCCCGACGGCGTTCCGGTGATCTTCCTGCACGGCGGGCCGGGCCTTGCCTGGTCACGCGCGATCTACCGCTTCTTCGATCCCGGCCATTACCGCGTCATCGGCTTCGATCAGCGCGGCACCGACCGCTCGACGCCGCTGGGCGAACTGCGCGACAACACGACGGCGCACCTGATGGCCGACATCGAGCACCTGCGCACGCTGCTGGGGATCGAGCGCTGGATCGTCTTCGGCGGTTCGTGGGGCAGCGCCCTGGCGCTCGCCTACGCGCTGCACCACCCCGAGCGGGTCATGGGCCTGGTCGTGCGCGGCATCTATCTGGGCGAACCCGAGGACGACATCTTCGCTTTCACGCACTGCCGCAGGATCTTTCCCGAAGCCTGGCATGCGCTCGCCGCACACTTCCCGGAGGCCGACCACGGCGACCTGTTCCACGCCATCGCCCGCGACCTCGACGATGCCGATCCGGCGCGTGCCATGACCGTGGCGACGGCCTATGGCGCCTACGCCGAGGTCCTGTGCAACAACACCGTTCCGATGAGCGAGGTGCCCGACCGTGCGATGAGCGAAGAGGAACAGCTCGCCACTGCGCGCATCTCCTTTGCCTATTTCGCCAACGACATCTTCCTGCCGCCCGGCTGGCTTTCCGCCAACATGGCGAGGCTCCGCGGCGTGCCGGGCGCCATCGCCCACGGCTGCTGCGACGTCATCTGCCCACCGCTCAACGCCTGGCGCCTCAGCCGGGCCTGGCCGGATGCGGAACTGACCCTGTCGCCTGGGGCCGGCCACTCTCCCTTCGAGGAAGGCACGCGCCAGGCTCTGATCGCGGCGATGGAACGGCTGAAGGGAGCAACCTGATCATGCGGACGCTGGAAGCCGGGGAGGTCGAACCGCTGGCCACCGGCGCCTGGATCCTGGGCGCGGGCGGCGGCGGATCGCCCTATGACGGCTATCTGAACCTGCGCGCCCTGATGGCCGGCGGCGCCCGCATCGAGGTGATGGAGGCCGCCGAACTGGCCGACGACGACATGGTCGCCGTGGTCTCGACCATGGGCGCGCCGCTGGTCGGCCAGGAACGGCTGGCCGACCCCGAACTCTCCGTGAAGCCGGTGCGTGCGCTGGAGGACTATCTGGGCCGCCGTTTCCGCGCCGTGATGCCGGTGGAGATCGGCGGCGGCAACGGCCTGGAGCCCTTCCTGGTCGCCGCAGGCATGGGCATTCCCGTGGTCGATGCCGATGCCATGGGCCGGGCCTTTCCCGAAGCGCAGATGACCAGCTTCTCGATCCACGAACTGCCCATGTTCCCCATGGCGCTGGGCGACATCCGCGACAACGCCGTCGTCATCACCCGGGCGGCAAGCTGGACATGGATGGAGCGGCTGTCGCGCGCGGTCTGCACGGCGCTGGGCTCCACCGCGCCGACCTGCAAGGCTCCGCGCACGGGCCGCGAGGTCAAGGACTGCGCCATCCTGGGTTCGGTCAGCCGCGCCATTGCGCTGGGGCGTACGGTGCACGAGGCCCGCGCCCGCCACGACGATCCCGTCGCCGCGGTGCTCGCCGCAGAGGGCGGCCGGCTGCTCTTTTCCGGCAAGATCGTCGATGTCGACCGCCGCGCCACGGCCGGTTTCCTGCGCGGCCACGCGCAGCTCGAGGGCCTGGGCCAGGATGCCGGACACCGCTTCGAGGTGGACTTCCAGAACGAGTATCTCATCGGAAAGCTGGACAACTGTCCAGCCGTGATGGTACCCGACATCATCTGTCTGATGGACAGCGAGTCCGGCGAGGCCGTCGGCACGGAGACGCTGCGATACGGCCAGCGCATCCGGGTCATCGCCCTGCCGGCGCCCGAGATCCTGTCGAGCCCGAAAGGCCTCGCCATCGTCGGGCCGCGCGCCTTCGGATACGACCTGGATTACCGCTGCGCATTCGAAGGGACGAAGACAACATGAAGGTGGGATTTATCGGCCTTGGCGTCATGGGCGGCCCGATGGCGCTCAACCTGCTCAAGGCGGGTTATGACCTGACGGTCACCGAAATCGACAAGGCCAAGGCGCAGCCCCAGCTCGAGCGCGGCGCGGCATGGGCCGACACCCCGCGCGCGGTGGCCGAGGCCGTCGACATCGTGCTGACCTCCGTGCCCGGCCCGCCCCAGGTGAAGGCGGTCGCCGAAGGCGAGAACGGCCTCATCGCCGGCCTCTCCAAGGGCAAGGTCTGGGCCGACATGACGACCAACCGCCCCTCCTTCGTGCGCGAACTGGGCGACAAGGTCGCGGCCAGGGGCGCGGTGATGATCGACGCCCCGGTGACGGGTGCGGTCGACGGCGCGCGCAACGGCAAGCTCACCATCTTCGTCGGCGGCGACCAGGCCGCGCAGGAACGCTGCGCGCCGCTGTTCGCAGCCATGGGCCGGGCGATCCCCAGCGGCGACCTGGGCCACGGCAACGCCGTGAAGCTGGTCACCAACCAGCTCTGGTTCACCCATGCCCGTATCCTGGGCGAAGGCCTGGCGCTGGGCGCCAAGGCGGGTGTCGACCTGATGGTGCTGTGGGAAGCGATCAAGGCCAGTGTCGGCGACAGCTTCGTTGCCCACCACGATGCGCCCTCGATCTTCGCGGGCCACTACGACCCCTCCTTCACCATCGACCTCTGCATCAAGGATCTGGGCCTCACCACTGAACTTGCCCGCGAGGTAGGCGTTCCCGTGGCGCTGACCGACAAGGTCGAGTCCCTCTATGCCGAGGCCAAGACCGCCTATGGCGGCGGCGCGCCGGAACTGACCGTGGTCAAGCTGGTCGAGGACGCAGGCGGGGTCAGCCTGCGCGCCGAAGGCGACTGGGTGCCCCACTGGGAGAAGTGATTCCGTAAAGCACGGCGGGCTGGACCGATCCGGCCCGCCGCCTATCATGGCGCCCGGAGGGGCGATCCATGACGGCTACGGATGATGAGGCAGAGAAACCGGCGATCACGCTGCGCCCGGTCGACCGCGGCAACTATTTTCGCGTCATGCGCCTGGCCGTGACGCCCGAGCAGGCCGGCTTCCTGGGCTTCGGCACCAGCGCCTATCCCAACGAATTCGCGCTCGCCGAGGCGGCCTATGTGCCCGGCTTCACCCCGCGCGCGGTCTATCACCGTGACGAACCGGTCGGGCTGATCGTCTGGGGGCCCTATCACGCACGCTACAATTTCCAGGAGCCCCCGCTGCCGGGAACCTGGATGCTGGACCACGTCATGATCGCCAGGGAACACCAGGGGCGCGGCCTGGGCGCAAGGGCCATCGCCGCAGCGCTGGAGGAGATCAGGGCTCAGCCCGGCTGCCGCCGCATCGTGCTGTCCTACGACCGCAACAACCCCGGCGTTGCGCCGCTTTACGCGCGCTTCGGTTTCCGTCCCTGCGGCACGGACCACGAGGGATCACCGATGATGGAGCTGCTTGCAGACTGAGGTTCAGGTGTGCGCCTTGGCGTCGATCTCGAAGAGATCACCGCGCTCGCGCAGGACCTCGTCGAGCCAGTCGGTGCGCATTTCGGGGACCGAGGCGATCAGCTTCCTCGTGTAGTCCTCCTTCTGCGGCGGCGTGAAGATGTCGACCGTGGAGCCCTGCTCGACCACGTCGCCCTGGTACATGACCACCGTGCGCTCGGCGATGTTCTTCACGATGCCGAGGTCGTGGGTGATGAACATGTAGGCGATGTCGGTCTCCTTCTGCAGCCGGTCGAGCAGCTTCAGGATGCCCGCGGCGACCACCTGGTCGAGCGCGGAGGTGACCTCGTCGCAGATGATGATGTCGGGTTCGGCCGCCAGGGCTCGCGCGATGCAGACTCGCTGCTTCTGGCCGCCCGAGAGCTGGCCCGGCAGGCGCTCGGCGAAGACCGGATCCATGTCGATCTGGGCCAGCAGTTCCCTCACCCGCTCGTCGCGCTTGCGGCCGGTCAGGCCGAAGTAGAACGTCAGCGGCCGGCCGATGATCTCGGCCACGCTCTGGCGCGGATTCATCGCCACGTCGGGCATCTGGTAGATCATCTGGATGCGGCGCAGGTCGTCCCTGCTGCGCTGCTTCAGGGCCTGCGACAGCCGTTTGCCCTGGAACTCCACATGGCCCTCACGCGGCGGCAGCAGGCCGGTGACGACCCGCGCCAGGGTCGACTTGCCCGAACCGGATTCACCGACGATGGCCACCGTCTCGCCCTTGCCGATGACGACATCGACGTTCTTCAGGACATCGACCTTGCCGTCGTAGGAGGCCGTGACGTTGCGGATGGCGATGACCGGGTTGTCCGGCAGGGCGACCTGGACCCGTGGCTTGATCACCGCCTCGCGCGCCGAGACGAGCTCCTTTGTATAGGCCTCGTCGGGATCGTTGAGGATCTTGTCGGTCGGCCCTTCCTCCACCAGCTCGCCGTAGCGCAACACCATGACGCGGTCGGCGATCTGGGCGACGACGGCCAGATCGTGGGTGATGTAGAGGGCCGCGTTGTTGTTCTGGCGGATCAGGTCGCGCACCGTCGCCAGAACCTCGATCTGGGTTGTCACGTCGAGCGCGGTGGTCGGCTCGTCGAGCACCAGCAGGTCCGGCCCGCAGGTCATCGCCATCGCCGACATGACACGCTGGAGCTGGCCGCCCGAGACCTGATGGGGATAACGCCGGCCGATGTTCCGCGGATCGGGCAGGTCGAGTTTTTCGTAAAGCTCGATGGCACGGGCGACCGCCGCGTCCTCGTCCATCACGCCGTGGCGCACCGCCACCTCGCAGACCTGACGGTTGAGGCGCTTGGCCGGATTGAAGGAGGCCGCGGCACTCTGGGCGATATAGGCCGCGCGTACGCCGCGCATCTCGCGCAGCACGTCCGCGTCCTGCAGCATCAGGTCGCTACCGTCGAAGATGATCTCGCCGCCGGTGATCTTGCAGCCGCTGCGCGCATAGGCCATGGCGGCAAGACCGATGGTCGACTTGCCCGCACCGGACTCGCCGATCAGGCCCAGGACCTCGCCACGCGCCAGTTTGAGATCCAGGTTGTTGACGATGGCGTTGGTCGCGCCGTCCGCACCGCGCGCCTCGACGCGCAGCTTCCTCATCTCCAGAAGAAGGTCGCTCACAGCTCCTGCTCCTCGAAGGCGGCGGCGGCCGAGCGGTTCTGGCGCGCCAGGATGTAGTCGACCACCAGGTTGACGCCGATGGTGAGCAGGGCGATGGCGCCGGCGGGATAGAGCGGTGCGGGAATGCCATAGCTGATGACCTGCGCGTTCTCGCGCACCATGCCGCCCCAGTCGGCATAAGGCGGCTGCACCCCCAGGCCCAGGAACGACAGGGCGGCGATGAAAAGGAAGGCAAAGGAGAACCGCAGGCCGAACTCGGCAATCAGCGGCATGATCGTGTTGGGCAGGATCTCGCGGCGCATGATCCACCAAAGCCCCTCGCCGCGCAGGCGGGCAGCCTCCACGAACTCCATCACCGCCACGTCCATGGCGATAGCGCGCGACAGGCGGAAGACGCGGGTGGAATCGAGCACGGCGATGACCAGCACCAGGATATAGATCTCCGTGCCCAGCACCGAGATGACGACCAGCGCCAGGATCAGGGTCGGAATGGCCATCAGGGCGTCGACGATGCGGCTCAGCACGTTGTCGACGATGCCGCCCATCACCGCCGCGGTGAAGCCCGCGAGGATGCCCATGGAGAACGACAGCAGCGTGGCGCAGAGCGCGATCAGGATGGTGGTGCGCGCGCCATAGATGATGCGCGTCAGCATGTCGCGGCCGATCTGGTCGGACCCCAGCCAGTGCTCGGCGCTGGGCGGCGCCCAGTTGCCGAGGTCGCGGAACATCTCGGTCTCGCTGTAGGGCGCGATCCAGGGGGCGAAGATCACCGCGAAGGCGTTGATCGCGATGATCGCCAGCCCGACCTTGGAGGCCAGGGGCATCTCCGCGAAGAAGCGCCAGTCGAAGCTGCGCCGGGGCAGCGCCTCCGGCACCTTGTCGTCGACCATGCTCATCGCGGCCTCACTTGGGATGCCGCAGGCGCGGATTGGCAAGGATCGCCAGGATGTCGGCGGTCATGTTGAGGCCGACATAGACCATCGCGAAGATCAGGCCGCAGGCCTGGACCACAGGCACATCGCGCTTGGAGACCGCATCGACCATGTACTTGCCGAGGCCCTCGTAGGTGAAGACCACCTCGACCACGACGACGCCGACGACCAGATAGGCAAGATTGAGGATGACGACGTTGATGATGGGCGAAAGCACGTTGGGCAGGGCGTGCTGCACCACGATGCGCCAGTTGCGGATGCCCTTGAGCTCGGCCATCTCGATGTAGGGGCTGTTCATCACCGAAAGCACGGCCGCGCGCGTCATGCGCATCATGTGGGCGACGGTGACCAGGGTCAGGGTCAGGGCCGGCAGGATCAGCAGGGGCAGCTTGTCCCAGATGTCCATGCGCGTGTTGACGCTGGACATGCTGGGCAACCATCGCCACTGCACGGCGACAAAGAAGATCAGCACATAGCCGATGAAGAACTCCGGCACCGAGATCGTCAGCAGGGTCGAGATCGAGATGCCGCGGTCGAAGATCGTGCCCTGCTTGATCGCAGCGACAAGCCCCAGGCAGATGGCAAGCGGCACCGCGATCAGCGCGGCAAGCCCCGCCAGCAGCAGAGTGTTTTCGAGGCGAAAGCCGATCTGGTCGGTGATCGGACGGCGGCTGGTGAGCGACATGCCGAGATCGCCCTGCAGGAACGCGCCCAGCCACGCCACATAACGCTCGTGGGGCGGGCGGTTGAGGCCGAGCTGCTCGCGGATCGCCGCAGTGTTCTCCTCGGTCGCCGACTGTCCGAGGATCGCGGTGGCGACGTCGCCCGGCAGGATTTCCGTGCCGATGAAGATGATCACCGAGACGACCCAGAGCGTCATGACACCCAGCGCCAGGCGGCGCAGCAACAGGTTCAGCATGACGCGACGATCACGGCGCTATGGCGCGTGCAACGCACAGTCATGCTGACGGTGATGCGATCACCCATGACCCCCTAGACCCTCCACGGCGGCTTTCCTGCCCCCTGTTTTGGCGCGACACCCCGTCGCGTGAGGCCATTTAAGCGCATTACGCGCAAAAGGGACAACAACCTGTCGATTTCGAAGTGCCTCAGGCCGTTTCCGGCACATACCACTCGCGCCCGCGCGCGGTCTCCACATACTCGGGCCAGTGGAAGCCGATCGGCGGATCGAAGTCGGGCGGCAGCAGGGGCGGCACCCATTTCGAGCCGCCGATGCCGCCGCCGGTGCGCTCGTTGAACTCGTCGCGGGCGCGCTTGAGATCGCCGGGGCTGGTCAGCAGATCGACAATGGTCGCACCGATCGTCTTGGCGGCGCAGAAGATCGTCGGGTCGATGGTGGCGGCATGGCCGCCCAGCGCGTTCCAGGCCCAGTTGGGATAGTCGTAACCCTCCGGCGCCTTCAGGCCGCAACGGCCGATGATGAGGCGCACGGTGGGGGTGTGCCAGGTCCAGTCGACATAGTCGTCGCTGGTGTAGTTGACCTGCCAGGGCGGCAGCATGGCGCGCAGCTGCGCCTCGCCGGCCTCAGGCGGACAGAGCGTGCCCATGGCATCCAGCACCGGCTGCTCCATGGGCTCGACACCCAGGTTCTTCTGGATCTCGCGGCAGAAGCCATAGGCCTCCTCGTCCCAAACCGGGGCGCCGATCTTCTCCAGGTTGCGCCAGCAGATTTCCGCCATGGCGTGGTTGGGCAGGCCGACGCGGGTCTTGGTCTCCCAGCGCTTGGTCACGGTGCAGTGGGTGATCTTGGCGACATGCTCGGCGTTGTTGTCGAGCACCTCGGCGATGCGCTGCTGCATGGCCAGCGTCGGCGCGCGCCAGGAGTACTGGATCTGGGAAAAGCGCGGCGCCAGGTTGTCGGCCGTGGCGTCGCCCGAGCCCAGGATCGCCTCATTCAGCGTCCAGGTGCCGGTGTGGGGCAGCATGGATTCCTTGGTGTACTTCGTCGTCGTGTACATCAGGCAGAGCGCGTCGTTGGCACCCGGCGCACGCGCCATGGTGTGGGCGTTGGAACCGCCCGGCGCGCCGACGCTCTTCCAGGTCTCGGGCTCCTCGCAGACGAAGGTGTAGATGGCGCTCCAGTAGCTGCCGCAGTGGGTGTCCCAGATCGCGGTGTTGGCGCGCACGGTGCCGAAGGAGGGATGGAAGGACACGGCTGCGTCCATGTCGTCGTAATAACCCTTTGCGGCATGCACGGGCTTGGAACCGCAGACCTTCTCGGCGGGCTCGCCGAGGAACTTCAGGCGGCCCTTGATGCCGTGTTTCTCCATGGCGGCCTTGGCCGCGAGCACGCCGCCGAGCGCGGAGATGCCGAGCGCGGAATGGGGATCGGTATGCCCCGCCGCGGCATGGTGGATACCGTCGCGCAGCTTGCGATAGGGCACGCGGTCCTGGTTGTTGCCCGGCACCGCATCGTATTCGGCATAGGAGCCGATGGTCGGGCCGTCGCCGTTCGACCAGGTGGCGCAGAAGGCCGTGGGCATGCCGCCCGAGGCTTCCTCGACCTCGAAACCCTGCTTCCGCAGCAGGTCGACATACCAGGCGGCCGAGCGGTATTCGCGCCATGCCGGTTCGTGGAAATCCCAGACCGTGGCGTGCCAGTCCGAAAGCGTCTTGCGCTGCTTCTCGACCCAGTCGATGGCGCTGCCGATGGCCGCCTGATCCGTCATGCTGTATCTCCCCGTTTGGCATCGCGTGCTGCGTGGCGGGCGCATGATAGCCGCCCCGGCACACAACGCCATGGTTTCGCGCCGGCCTTCATTGGCACTAGCATCGCGCCGCAACAGGAGAGTGCCCGCATGAACCATCCCGCCGGCAGCGACACGCCCCCGGGCTTCCGCGTCATCTACGAAAACGAACGCTTCGAGGACATGATCGGGCCGATCCTGTTTCGTGACAGCGAGACCGAGCGGGTGGGCGCCTTTCGTGCCGAGCCCAAGCACTGCAACGGCTGGGGCTCCGTGCACGGCGGCATGCTGACCGCATTTGCCGATGCCGCGCTGACCGGCATCGACAACTTCCACCGCGACGATCCCCGTGCCGAGGGCGTCGTCACCGTCTCGCTCAACTGCGAGTTCGTCGCCGCCGTGCAGGTGGGCGACTGGGTGGAATGCCGCGGCGAGGTCGTGCGGCGCGGCGCGAGCCTGGTTTTCATGCAGGGCCGCCTGACCGTGGACGGCAAGGTCGTGATGACCTGCTCCACCGTGTTGAAGCGCATCAGGAAGCGCGGCTGAAAGCCTCCGGCGGCCCGGCAGGGGCGATCACGAAGCCTTGAGAAGCGCGATTTCTCTGCGTCTCGATGAAACGTCGGCGCCTGCGCGCCGTTAGTGGGGCATGACGGCAAGCACGAGACCGCCCGCTCCGGGCATGAACCGCGCTGCCGGATGTCCCACAAAAAGGAGACACCGATGAATCGCACCATTCGTACCCTTCTCGCTTCGACCGCCATTGCCATCGCCGTTCCGGCCATGGCCCAGGCCGCGTCGAGCCTGCCTTCGCCGATCGAGATCAACGGCGGCAATGTTACCGAAGCTGCCATCAAGGACGGGCTCACCGAGCTCGGCTACACCAACATCGAGTACATTGCCGGTGCCGGCCGCTACTGGACCGTTCGCACCTACTACAATGGCAGCTATGTCCCGCTGCAGGTCGATGCCGATACCGGCGCCGTGACGCGCATGGGTGATCCCGACATGCAGACCATCTCGATCATCGAGGGCACCAAGAACGAAAACATCGCCAAGGGCCTGCGTGAGCTGGGCTACAGCAACGTGATGGTCGGCACCAATCAGGGCCGCTATGCCGAGGCGACCGCCTGGCGTTATGGCGAGGACGTCAACGTCAGCGTCGATCTTGAGACCGGCGAAGTGACCAACGTCGATCAGGACAGCGTCTGGTACGTCGCCATGAACGAGAACATGACCGACGCCCAGATGCAGGCCGAGCTCGAGAAGATGGGCTACACCGAGGTCCACGAGCTGACCGCCACCGACAGCGGCTGGTCGGGCTTTGCCATCCACAATGGCGAGAAGATGAAGGTGTGGGTCGATGCCGAAACCGGCGAAGTCCGCGCCTGGAAGATGGACGGCCAGGCCTGATCGAGGCCTAGCTGACAGATCAAGGGGCCGGCATCCGCCGGCCCCTTTTTTGTGTCCGCGGCGCCCCTAGCTGCCCAGCCAGGCGAACTTGGCGACGAAAAGGGCGGCCAGGATCAGCACCGCGGGTTTGGCCTCGCGAAAGCGGAACGAGAGCAGTTTGATCGCGGCATAGGTAATGAACCCTGCGGCCAGTCCATCCGTGATGGAAAAGCTGAAGGGCATGGTCAGCGCCAGAACCACCGCGGGGACGTATTCGGTGACGTCGCTCCAGTCGATCTCGGCGATGCCCTGCGCCATGATGCAGGCGACAAAGAGCAGCGCCGGCGCGGTGGCATAACCCGGCACCGTATCGGCCAGCGGCGAGAAGAACAGTGCGGCCAGAAAGAGCACGGCCACGGTCACCGCGGTCAGCCCCGTGCGCCCGCCCGCCTTCACCCCGGCAGCGCTCTCGATGTAGCTCGTCACCGGCGAGGTGCCGATGGCCGCACCCAGGGTGGTCGCCACCGAATCGGCGACCAGCGCCCGGCGCAGACGCGGCAGCCTGCCCTGCTTGTCGAGCAGGCCGGCGCGATGGGCCACCCCCATCAGGGTTCCCGCGGTATCGAAGAGGTTGGTGAAGAGGAAGGCGAAGACGACACCGAACAGGGCAGCGTCCAGCACGGCGCCGACATTGAGGGCAAGGAACGTCGGCCCCAGGGAGGGCGGCGTCCGCGCGATACCCTCGAAGTCACTCACCCCCAGGAAGATACCGGCCGTGGTGACCGCCAGGATGCCGATGACGATGGCCCCGGGCACCCGCAGCGCATCGAGCGCCGCGATCACCACCAGCCCCGCGACCGCCAGGATGACGGGCCATGAGGTGACATCGCCCAGGCCGACCAGGGTGGTCGGGTGATCGACCACCAGCCCGGCATTTTCCATGGCGATGATGGCGAGGAAAAAGCCGATGCCGGCGCTGGTCGCCAGCTTCAGCGAGTGCGGAATGGCGTTGATGATCCACTCGCGCACCGGCAGCACGGAAATGACGATGAAACAGACGCCCGAGACGAAAACCGCGCCCAGCGCCGTCTGCCAGGGATAACCCATGCCCAGCACGACGCCGTAGGTGAAGAAGGCATTGATCCCCATGCCCGGCGCCTGGGCGATGGGATAGTTCGCGTAAAGCCCCATCAGCGCCGAGCCGACCGCGGCGGCAATGCAGGTGGCGACGAAGACCGCTCCCTTGTCCATGCCGGCTTCGCCCAGGATCAGCGGATTGACCAGGATGATGTAGGCCATGGTCAGGAAGGTCGTGATCCCCGCCAGGATCTCGGTGCGCACGGTGGTGCCGTGCCGGTCGAGCTGGAAGAAGCGGTTGAGCATGTCGTCCCCCTTGGCGCCCGTGGCCACGGGCGGCATCACCTTACCAGCCCCGCCCGGCGCGGTCTCCGCGACGTCGCCGCCTTGACCGCAGGCAGGCCCGCTCCGATAGTGATGCCACCAACTGGCACTTGGCGTTCCTCAGGGCCGCGCCGCCGCCCCGATCCGGGCACGGCGAACCCGCATCTCAAGGAGGAGCCGCCATGCTTCCCGTCATCGACATTTCCCCGCTTTTTGGCAGCGATGCCGCCGCACGTCTTGCCGTCGCCCGGCAGATCGGCGCGGCCTGCGAAACCACGGGTTTCCTCTACGTCAGCGGCCACGGCATCGGCGAGGAGGTCATCGCCGGCGTCCGCGCGGCCCAGGAGGCCTTCTTCGCCGAGCCCGTGGCGGAAAAGCAGCGCTACACGCGGCGCGAGGGCGTCTATCGCGGCTACATCCCGATCATGCCCTTCGGCAACAATCCGGACGGTGTACCCCCGCCGCTCTACGAAGCCTTCATCCTGGGCGACGATGCCCCACCCGAAGATCCCGAGGTCGCCGCGACCGGCGGCCTCTACGGCCCCAACGTCTGGCCCGAGAGCCCCGCAGGCTTCCGCGCGGCGGTGGAGCCCTATCTGCGCGCGGTCGACGGCGTGGCGATGCGTCTGCTCGGCGCCTTTGCGCTGGCGCTGGGCCAGGAGGAGGAAGCCCTGACGGGGCTTTTCACACGCCCGCTCAGCAACATCTCCCTGCTCCACTATCTCTCCCGCCCCGATGCCGTCGGCGCCCCGCCCGACGCCCTGAACGCGCACCGCGACACCAACGCCATCACCGTGCTGCTGCCCAGCCCCGTCGGCGGCCTGGAGGTGCAGCGCCCGGACGGCGCCTATGTGCCGGTGCCGCCCCAACCGGGCTGCTTCGTCGTCAACATCGGCAACATGATGGAGTGCTGGTCGGGCGGGCGCTTCCGCTCGACCATGCATCGCGTCCATCCCCCGCGCGAGCGCGAGCGTTATTCGATCGGCTATTTCGCCGTGCCCGACTTCGCCACCGTGGTCGAACCCCTACCCGGCGTGCCGGTCACCGGCAAGGCCGACGACATGGCGCCCCGCCATGCCGGCCACGACCTTGCCGGTTTCGTCGGCGGCTTCGACCGCTACATGCGCGAGCAGGCGACGGCCTGACGGCGGTGGTCCTGGCCGCCTACTTCACGTCGGCGGAGGCGCGGTAGGCCTTCTTCAGCTTGGCGAGCGTGAAGTTCTTGTCCTTGCAGGCGTCGAGAATGACCTTCTCGGCGCGTGCCTGCATGGCCGCGGTCTCGGGGATCTTGTGGGCGATGGCCTTGGGGATGACGACGGCGCCATGGCCGTCGGCATGGATCAGGTCGCCGTCCTTCACCCACATGCCCAGCACCTGCACGTCGCGCCCGAAATCCACATAGTGGACATGGGCGTGGCTCGGGCCGATCAGCCCGGCGATGGCCTGGAAGCCCGGCGCCCACATGTCGATGTCGCGGATGCTGCCGTTGGTGACGAGGCCGAGGCAGCCCAGCGCCTTGTGCAGGTTGGAGTTCACCTCGCCCCACATGGCGCCGAAGCCGGCACGCTCGCCGTCGAGATCCTGCATGACGCAGATCGAGGGCGCGGGCTTGGACGCCATGTAATCCCAGTAGGCCTCGCGCAGCCTGGTGGCCTCCGCCGAGGACATGGACGAGGGCTCGACCGCGCGGCAGGTCGCCGTCTTGGCGAAGCCGACGATGGGCTTGGCCTTCGGGTCGACGCAGACGAAGGGCTGGGTGATGAAGCCCTTGCCGGCCTGCTCGATGTCGAGCACGTCCATCGTGTTGCAGATGGTCGGCGTATCGATCTTGGCGAGCTGCTTCAGCAGCTTCGGGGTGATTTCGGCGGACATGATGTTTCCTTCCGGGCGGCGTTGAATCGTGTTGGCGCGAGGGTGAACCCGCGCTCAGGTCGCGTCTAGCTGTGGTCCCTCGGCACGCTGCGGTTCCATGAGCGCGCGAACAGGCGCTCGCCGTCGTCGAAGGCGTCGAGGTCGGCGTGGAGCAGGTAGGCGTCCTTC
>CALLQH010000345.1 GCA_938014945.1 uncultured bacterium
TGAAGCCTTGGGGCGCTGGTGCGGCAGGATTGACGCAGAAGGACTGACCCGTGGCCGAGAGCGATTTCCTAGTTTCCAGCGAGTCTGCAGCGATGACTGAATCCGCCAGAGTCCTGGATTCGGGCGTTACCGAGGACATTTCCAAGGCAATCGGCATTCCGCCGGCGGAAATGACGCCCAATGTGCGCAAGGCCATCGTGCGTCTGCTCGACGAACTGGAGCGCCTTCGTGTCGAGCTTTCCGAAACGCGCTCGCGCATCGAATACCTGGAGAGGCTTGCCGACCAGGATGCTCTCGCTCCGGTGGCAAACCGCCGCGCCTTCATGCGCGAGCTCGGCCGCATGATCGCCTATTCCGTGCGCCACAAGATCGACAGCTGCGTCGTCTATTTCGATCTCAACAAGATGAAACACATCAACGACCGCTACGGCCATGCGGTCGGCGATGCCGCCCTGCTGCATGTCGCCACGATCCTGCTCAAGCGCGTGCGCAACTCCGATCTGATCGGGCGCCTGGGCGGCGACGAGTTCGGCCTGATCATGCCCAATTCCGACCGCGAGGGCGCCGTTGCCAAGGCGACGCGCATCGCCCAGGAGATCGGCGCGACCCCGATCACCTCGGAAGGGCGTCCGCTGATGATCGACGGCGAGCACATCCACATCGCGGTTTCCTTCGGCGTGCATCACGTCTCCGCCGAAGACGACGCCACCAGCGCTCTGGCCAAGGCGGACAAGGCGATGTACGTCCACAAGAGGCGCGGCACCACCGCCTGATCCACACCGCCGCGCCGCCACCCCAGCATTCGGGAGGACGGCGCATGAGCGCATTCTGGACCTATACCCTCGATTTCTACCGGCGCGAGGGCGTGCAGCCCGCGGTGATCCACCTGCAGGACGCCCGCGGTGCCGACGTCAACCTGCTAATCCACGCGGCCTGGACCGCTGCCCTGGGCCTGCCCGCCACGACCAGGGCCGATGCCCAGACCCTGGCGGACAGCGTCGCCGCCTGGCGCGACACGGCCATCGAGCCCCTGCGCGCCGTGCGCAACGCCCTGCGCCCGGGCGTCGCCCATGTCCCCGAGGAGGAGTGCAAGGCGCTGCGCGGCCAGGTGCTGAAGCTGGAGATCGAGTCCGAGCGTATCGAACAGGCGGTGCTGGAAGCCGGAACGCCGGCCTCTGCCGGGCGTGAGCCGGGCGAACCCGATCCCGCCCTGGTGGCGGCCAATCTGGCCGCCGTCGCCTCGCTCAACCCGGCACCGCTGACCCAGGCCGACAGGGATGCCCTGCGGGCGGTTCTGGCAGCCGGCTGCCAGAAGGCCGAGCCTGCGGCCATCGATGCGGCGATGGCGTCCTTCAGCTGACCGAATTGGGACCGGAATCCCGTATCGGGCTTCGACCGTCCCATCTTTGGACATTGCCCGCGTCAATGTCGAACAGGTCGAGCACCCGGCCGACGGTCTGATCGACCATCGCCTCCAGCGACTGCGGCCGGGTGTAGAAGGCCGGAACGGGCGGGGCGATGACCGCGCCCATCTCCGAAAGCGCCAGCATGGTGCGCAGATGGCCGGTGTGGAGCGGCGTCTCGCGCACCATCAGCACCAGGCGGCGGCGCTCCTTCAGGGTGACATCGGCGGCGCGTGTCAGCAGGTTGGAGGTCACGCCCGTGGCGATCTCCGACATGCTGCGGATGGAGCAGGGCGCGACGATCATGCCCAGGGTGCGGAACGAACCGCTGGAGGGGGCCGCGCCCAGATCGCTGACGGGATAGACCGCATCGGCAAGCGCGCGTACCTCGGCGGCCCGCCGGTCGGTCTCGTAGGCCAGGGTCATGTCGGCCGTTTTCGTCATCACCAGATGGGTTTCGACGGGCAGGGGCCGCAGGGCCTCGAGCAGGCGCACGCCGTAGATGATGCCGGAGGCGCCACTGATTCCAACGATCAGTCGATCGGGGGTCGCCATGAGAGGTTCAAATCCCTATATTGAATCCACGAGCCGGGATCTGCCGGTGTTCGCCGACGGATTACCGGGAGTCCCGCGCTCGCCATGGGACACCTTATGCCGGAGGCGTGAATGACCCAAAACTTTGATTTGGTTCGGCTCGAAGCCCGTCACGACAAGCTCGAGCACGAGATCGACGACGAATACCACCGTCCGATCCCAGATCAATCGCACCTGACCGAACTCAAACGCGCCAAACTGAAGGTCAAGGAGAAGATCGCCGCCCTTCAGGGCGAACTCCAGACCGCCTGACATCAGCCGCGTCCCCATCCGGGGCGCGGCGTTTTCATTTGGGCGAACCAGCGCCCGCCGCGCGCGCAGCCCACGGCACGCCGCGTCACTGCCCGGTATCCCAGCGGGATCAGGTGGTCAGTCGCGATATGGTGGCCGTGGTGCTGTGGCCCGTGGCGAGTTCCGCGAGATAGATCTCACCGCCATAGGCGCTGACGATATCTGCGCCCACGACCGTTTCGACCGTGTAGTCCGCACCCTTGACCAGCAGGTCCGGGCGCAGGGCCGCGATCAGTTCGAGCGGCGTTTCCTCATCGAAAATCACGACGGCATCGACGTCGGCAAGCGAGGCCAGCACCTGGGCGCGGGCGGCTTCGTCCTGCACGGGGCGGGTCGGTCCCTTGAGCTCGCGCACCGAACGGTCGCTGTTGAGGCCGACGACAAGCCGGTCGCAGCGCGCACGAGCCTGGCGCAGCAGGGAGACATGACCGGGGTGCAGCAGATCGAAGCAGCCGTTGGTGAAGCCGACGCGCCGGCCCTGCTTCTTCCAGCGCGCCACCCGTTCGACCGCGGCGGAGCGCAGCAGGACCTTTTCCTCGTTGGCGATGAAGGTGCTGGTGCGCAGGGCGTGGGTCAGGTCCTCGGTGTGGATGATCGCCGTACCGATCTTGCCGACCACGATGCCGCCCGCGAGGTTGGCGATGCGCGCCGCGTCGGGGGCCGAGATGCCGCGCCCCAGGGCCGCCGCGAAGCTCGCGACCACGGTGTCGCCCGCACCCGAAACGTCGAAGACCTCGCGCGCCTGGGCCTCCAGGTGGGTCACCGTGCCGTCGCGGCAGACCAGCGACATGCCGTCGGCGCTGCGCGTCACCAGGATCATGTCGGCGCCGGAATCCTCCAGCGCGCGCGCCGCGGCCTCGACCACCTCGCCGTCGGTCTCGGCGATCATGCGCGTGGCGATGGCGAGTTCCCGGCGATTGGGTGTCAGCACCGTCGCGCCGGCGTAACGGCTGAAGTTGCTGCTCTTGGGGTCGACAATGACCGGAATGCCGGCATCGCGCGCCGCGCCGATGGCCGCCTCGATGGTCTCGGGCGTGAGCACGCCCTTGGCATAGTCCGACAGGATCAGGGCATCGACGCCCTCCAGCCCGGTCTCCACGATGTCGATGATGCGCGCGCAGGTGGCGGCCTCGATCGCCCGGTCGGTCTCGCGGTCGGCGCGCAGCAGCTGCTGGCTGCCCGCGACATACCGCACCTTGGTCGTGGAGCGGCGGCCGCGTTCGACCAGCAGATAGGGCTCGATATTGGCTTCCTCGCCGACCATGGCGATCAGGTCGTGGCCGACGGAATCGTCGCCGACCACGGCGACGAAGCAGCAATGGGCGCCCAGCGCCACCAGGTTGCGCACGACGTTTCCGGCGCCGCCCAGCATGGATTCCTCGGCCCCGACGCGCAGCACCGGCACCGGCGCCTCGGGCGAGATGCGCTCCACCTCGCCATAGACGAAGCGGTCGAGCATCAGGTCGCCCAGCACCATGATGTTGGCGCCGCCAAGCCGCTCGATGGCGTGGGAAAGGTCGGAGGTATCGGTCATGGCGTGTCCATCCCTGGGCGGCCGCCGGCCGTCCCGGCGCGGGGCAGGCGGCATTGCGGGGGTTTCCTGCGCGGACACGGGGCCAAGGTCAAGGGCTTCCGCGCCTGCGTGGTTGCGCGCGGCCATGCAAATGGCTCGCCAGCCGCCCGGCTCGGGCTATGCTCGCGCGCCACGCAACAGGGGAAACCGGCTTGACCGTAACGGCAGACAACGCAGGGGGCAGGGTGCGCCTTGCCCTCATCGGTTCGGCGTTTCTCTGGGGCACCTGGTGGCTGCCCCTGCGCGCGATCCACGATCTCGGCATGGGCGGTTCGCTGGCGGTCTCGGCGGGGTTTGCGCTTGCCACCCTGCTGCTCGCCCCCTGGGTCCTGCTGCGCTGGCGTTCCCTCATTGCCTGCGGCTGGATCTCGCTGTTCTGCGCGGGCACCTTCGCCGCGGCCTTCGCCCTCTGGTCGGAGGGGCTGATCCACGGCAGCGTCGCCCGCGTGACCCTGCTGTTTTACCTCGCCCCGGTCTGGGGCACGGTGCTCGCCCGCCTGGTCCTCAAGGAGCCGATCACCTGGCTGCGCTGGCTGGCGATCGCCATGGGCCTTTCCGGGGCGGCCCTGCTGCTGGGTGACGTCGGCGGCGTGCCGGTGCCCCAGGATCGGGCCGAATGGCTGGGGCTTGCCGGCGGCGTCTTCTGGGCGCTTGCCCTGCTGTTCGTGAACTTGAGCGCCGGTCGCCCCGATCTGGGCCGCGCCTTCCTCATCGTGGCGGCGACGGCGCCCGCCTACATGATGGTCGGCGCCGATGCCCCGGTGAGCACCGTCGACTGGACGGGTGCGGTGATCTGGCTCGGCGTCTTCGCCGTGGTCTGGATCATCCCCGTCGTCTGGCTGACGCTCTTTGGCGCCAGCCGCATGGATCCCGGCCGCGTCGCCGTGATCCTGCTGCTGGAGGTCGCCATCGCGATCATTTCGGCCGCGATCATCGCGGGCGAGACCCTGGATGTGATCGAGATCATCGGCGCCGTCGCCATCGTCGGCGCAGGGATCGTCGAATCGGTTCCGGCCCTTTGGCGCGGCGCGCGCGGGCGCCGCGGAGGCACCTAGTCCTCCAGCTTGCCCGCCTGATCGCGCAGCACATACTTCTGCACCTTGCCGGTGCTGGTCTTGGGCAGCGGGCCGAAGACGATGGTGCGGGGCGCCTTGAAGTGGGCGAGGTTCTCGCGGCAGAAGGCGATGATCTCGGCGGCGGTCGCATCCTCTCCGTTCTTCAGGGTGACGAAGGCGCAGGGCGTCTCGCCCCATTTTTCGTCCGGCCGGCCGACCACGGCGGCCTCCATGATCTTCGGATGGCGGTAGAGCACGCTCTCGACCTCCAGCGTCGAGATGTTCTCGCCGCCCGAGATGATGATGTCCTTGGCCCGGTCCTTCAGCTCGATGTAGCCGTCCGGGTGCATGACGCCCAGATCGCCCGAATGGAACCAGCCGCCGGCGAAGGCCTCGTCGCTGGCCTTGGGGTTCTTCAGATACCCCTTCATCACGACGTTGCCGCGGAACAGCACTTCGCCCATGGAGGCGGCATCGGCGGGCAGGGGCTCGCAGGTCGTCATGTCGCCGACGGTGAGGGAATCGAGCAGGTGATAGGGCACGCCCTGGCGGGCCTTGACGGTGGCCTGCTCGTCGGGCGGCAGCGCGTCCCACTCCTCCTTCCAGTCGCACACGACGGAGGGGCCGTAGGTTTCGGTCAGGCCATAGACGTGGGTGATCTTGAAGCCCATGGCCTCGATGCGCGCCAGCACGGCGGCGGGCGGGGCCGAGGCCGCCGTCATCATGTTGATCGTGCGGTCGAAGCTGCGGCGTTCGTCGGGCCCGGCGTTGGTCAGCATGTTCATCACCACCGGCGCGCCGCACAGGTGGGTGACGCCGTGTTCGGCGATGGCGTCGAAGATCGGCTTTGCCGCGACCTGACGCAGGCAGACATGGGTGCCTGCGACCAGCGGCAGGGTCCAGGGGAAACACCAGCCGTTGCAGTGGAACATCGGCAGGGTCCAGAGATAGACCGGATGACGCGGCATCGACCAGGCCAGCACGTTGCCGGTGGCGGTCAGCGCAGCACCGCGGTGGTGATAGACGACCCCCTTGGGGTTGCCCGTGGTGCCCGAGGTGTAGTTGAGGCTGATCGCGTCCCACTCGTCGTCGGGCAGGCGCCAGGCGCATTCGGGGTCGCCCTCGTTCAGCAGCTCCTCGTATTCCAGTTCGCCCAGGCGCTCGCCGCCCGCCGTGTTCATCGGGTCGTCGATGTCGATGACCAGCGGCTTGACGCTGGCCTGGGCGAGCGCGGCCTTGATCACGGACGAAAAGGCCGTGTCGGTGAACAGCACCTTGGTTTCGCTGTGGTCCAGGATGAAGGCGATGGCCGCGGCATCCAGACGGATGTTGAGGGAATTGAGCACCGCGCCGCTGGCGGGCACGCCGTAGTGCGCCTCCAGGAAGGGCGGGATGTTGGCGCACATGATCGAGACCGTGTCGCCCTTGACGTAGCCGCGCCGCTCCAGCGCCGAGCAGAGGCGGCGGCAGCGGGCGAAATACTCGGCCCAGGTGCGCGACAGGGCGCCGTGGACATAGGCCGTGCGGTCCGGGAACACCGCCGCGGCCCGCCGGATGAAGGAAAGCGGCGTCAGCGGCACATGGTTGGCGGCGTTGCGATCGAGATGCTCGTCGTAGATGGACATGGCGATGTTCTCCCTGGAACGTCGATGTTTGCCGCACCAGCGCGCCAACCGCAATCTTGCAGCGGGGGTGGCTTGACCTGGGGCGCTCTGGTGTAGCATGCCGCACACCATGCAAGGAGCGCCCAGGCGGCGCCGGTTACGGGAGAAGCAGGGCATGACGCGTGCGTATGACGAGGCCTACCGGCGCTCGATCGAGGATCCGGCGGGCTACTGGGGCGAACTGGCCGAGGCCATGGCCTGGACCAAGCGCTGGGACAAGGTGTTCGACACCTCCGCCTCGCCCGCCACGCACTGGTTCGTGGGTGCAGAGACCAACACCTGCTGGAACGCCGTCGACCGCCATGTCGAGGCGGGCCGTGGCGCCCAGCCCGCCATCGTCTGGGAAAGCCCGATCACCGGCACCAGCCGCATCATCAGCTTTGCCGAGCTGCAGAAGCAGGTTGCGAGCTTTGCCGGAGTGCTGAGGAAGCACAGGGTGGAGAAGGGCGACCGGGTGCTGATCTACATGTCGGCGGTGCCCGAGGCGATCGTCGCCATGCTCGCCTGCGCCCGCATCGGCGCCATCCACTCGGTGGTCTTCGGCGGCTTTGCCGCGGCCGAGGTCGCCAAGCGCCTGGACGATGCGACGCCGCGCCTGGTGATCGCCACGAGCTGCGGCATCGAGCCCGGCCGCGTCATCGCCTACATGCCGATCCTGGAGGAGAGCTTCCGCATCGCCGGGCACGAGCCCGAGGGCGTCATCGTGCTGCAGCGCGAGCAGCAGACCGCCGACCTGAAACCCGGCCGCGACCACGACTGGAACGCGGAGATGGCGGCGGCCAAGCCGGTCGACTGGGTGCCGGTCGCCGCGACCGACCCGCTCTACATCCTCTACACCTCCGGCACGACGGGCAAACCCAAGGGCGTGGTGCGCGACAACGGCGGCCACATGGTTGCCATGCACTGGTCGATGAAGGGGGTCTACGACCTCGATCCCGGCGATGTCTGGTGGGCGGCCAGCGACATCGGCTGGGTCGTCGGCCACAGCTACATGGTCTATGCGCCGCTGCTCCACGGCAACACGACGGTGATGTTCGAGGGCAAGCCCGTGGGCACGCCCGACGCCGGCGTCTTCTGGCGCGTCATCGCCGACCATGGCGTCAAGGCGCTGTTCACGGCGCCCACCGCCTTCCGCGCGATCAAGAAGGAGGATCCGAAGGGCGAGTGGATCGGCAAGTACGATCTCTCGAAATTCGTCACCCTGTTCCTGGCGGGCGAGCGCGCCGATCCCGACACCGTGCAGTGGGCCGAGCGCATGCTCGACCGCCCGGTTGTCGATCACTGGTGGCAGACCGAGACCGGCTGGGCCATGGCGGCCAATTGCCTGGGCCTTGGCCGCTTTCCCATCAAGCACGGCTCGCCGACCAAGCCGGTGCCGGGCTACGCCATCGATATCCTGGGCGAGGACGGCAAGAAACTGCCCGATGGCACCATCGGCGATGTCTGCGTCAAGCTGCCGCTGCCGCCCTCGGGCCTGGCGACCCTGTGGAACAACCGCCAGGGCTTCATCGACAGCTACATGGCCGACCATCCCGGCTACTACAAGACGGGCGATGCCGGCTACTTCGACGAGGACGGCTACATCTACATCATGGGCCGCACCGACGACCTGATTAACGTCGCGGGCCACCGCCTCTCGACCGGCGGCATGGAGGAAATCCTCTCCAAGCACCAGGACGTGGCCGAATGCGCCGTCATCGGCGTCCACGACGAGCTGAAGGGCCAGGTGCCGGTCGGCTTCATGGTGCTGAAGGCTGGCGTCAACCGGCCCCACGAGGACATCGTCAAGGAGGTGGTGCAGATGGTGCGCGACGAGATCGGCGCCGTGGCGAGCTTCCGCAAGGCGACGGTCGTCCACCGCCTGCCCAAGACCCGCTCGGGCAAGATCCTGCGCCGCACCATGCGCCAGCTCGCCGACGGCGAGACCTTCGCCATGCCGCCCACGATCGACGATCCCGCGATCCTGGAGGAGATCGGCACGGCGCTGAAGCCGCTGGGCTACGCGAAGGGCTGAGCCCGCGTGCCGATCGCCGCTGCCGATCTAGCCGCCTATCAGGCCGACGGCATCGTCTGCCTGCGCGGCGTCATGCCGCTCGCCTGGATCGAGCTGCTGCGCGAGGCGGTCGAGGTGGCGATGGCGAACCCGGGGCCTCATGGAGAGGAGTATGCCAGGGGCCGCGGCCGCTTCTTTGGCGATCTCGACCTGTGGCAGCGCCACGAACCCTTCCGGCGCTTCGTGTTCGAAAGCCCGGCCGCGGAGATCGCTGGCCGGGTGATGGACGCCACGAAGGTCAACTTCTTCTACGACCAGCTTCTGGTGAAGGAGCCGGGCACGGCCGATGGAACGCCCTGGCATCAGGACCAGCCCTACTGGGCGGTCGCGGGCCGGCAGGTCTGCTCCATCTGGCTGCCGCTCGATCCCGTCACGCAGGAGACCTGCGTCGAATACGTCGCGGGTTCGCACGCCTGGCCTGCCTTCAGCCCCTACCACTTTGCCGACGGGCGGCCCTATGCCGACACCGGTCTGCCGTCGCTGCCCGACATCGAGGGTGAGCGGGAGAAACACCGCATCGTCAGCTTCGCCATGGAGCCCGGCGACTGCCTCGTCTTCCAGGCGATGATCGTCCACGGCGCGCCGGCCAACCGCAGCGCCAACCGGCGCCGGGCGCTCGCCACGCGATGGACGGGCGACGATGCGCGTTACTGCCTGCGTGCGGGCGAGATCGCGATCCCCACCAGCGACCCCGGCCTCCAGCACGGCGACGTCATGGACTGCGAACTCTTCCCCGTGGTCTGGCGCGCCTAGTCCGGCAGGCTCGGGGTGACGTAGCCGCGGGCGTAGGTGGCGACGATGCGCGCGAGGCATTCGTCCCGCGGGATGGGTGCCGGAAAGCGTGCGGGATCGACGATGGGCAGGTCGTAGGGCGGGCGGCCCTCGCTCATCCAGTGGGCCAGGTAGTCGCCCGAGCCGCCACCGGTGCCGATGCCGATGGCGAACCCCGCGGCAAGCCACAGCCCCTGGTGGCCGGCGACCGGGCCGAGCAGGGGGCAGCCGTCGGGCGCGTAGCAGATCGGTCCGTTGTTGACGGCCCGGATGCCGGCGCGGCCGAAGGCGGGCAGGCGCTCGCAGACGCGCAGCAGGTGGGGCTCCAGGCGCTCCATGTCGGGCGGCAGCAGTTCCTCGGCAAAGGTTGGCGGAATGCCGTCGACGGCCCAGGGCCGCGGCTGCGATTCATAAACGCCGCACAGGAAGCCGTCGCGTTCCTGGCGCGTGTTGGACGGCGCCCAGGGATCGCGCACGGTGGGCACCTCGAAACCCAGATCGACCAGCTCGGGCACCGTGTCGGTGATGATCTCGTGATGCTCCAGGGCATAAAGCGGCAGGTCGAGGCCGAGCGGCTGCACCAGTTCGCGGGTCCAGAAGCTGGCGGCGAGCACGACATGCTCGGCGAGCACCGTGCCGCGCGGCGTCTCGAGCCGCCAGCCCTCGGCCGTGCGCCGCAGGTCGGTCACCGGGCTCTGGCGCCAGATGCGGGCTCCGCGCGCCCGCGCCGCTGCGGCGAGAGCATGGGTCGCCCCGGAGGCATCGACATGGCCGTCGGTCGGCGTGTGGGCCGCGCCGTGGAGGTCCCGCGTCTCGAGCAGCGGATGGAGCCGGGCAATCTCGTCGGGGCCGACTACGGCATAGGGCACGTCGAGCTGCCGGTAGAGCGGCTCCAGGCGCCGGTAGGCCTGCAGTTCCTCCGCAGTGGTGGCAAGGCGCAGGCTGCCCGCGGCGTGGCGGCCGACCGACTGGCCGCTCTCCTTTTCCGCATCGAGATAGGCGCGCATGGAATCGACGTAGAGGCGCGTGATGCTGGCGTAGTGGCCGAAGAAGGTGACGTTGCCCGCGGCATGCCAGGTCGAGCCGGAGGTCAGTTCGCGACGCTCCAGCAGCAGGGTGTCGGTCCAGCCGCGGCGGGCGAGGCCGTAGAGCACGCTGCAGCCCACGATGCCGCCGCCGATCACCGCAACGCGAACGTGTTCGGTCATGGCAGGTTCTCCGTGCCGAGATCGAGGTGGATGGGGTAGGCCGCACGGATCGCATGGTCGGCGGCGGGCGTGATGTGCTGCGGATGGTGGCGGCCAAGGATGTCCCGGACCCGCTCGGCGGCGCGCTCGCGGATGTCGGGCGAGCCGGCATCGGCCCAGTCCGCGGGCGAGCGGCGGTCGGCGAGGCGCGGATAGGTGTATTCGCTCTCCATCAGCGCAAGCGTCTGCGGCGCGCCGAGATAATGGCCCTCGCCTTCGACCGTGCTTGCGATCAGGTCGACCGAAAGCGTCTCGTCGCTGACCTCGATGCCGCGCGCAATGCGGCGGATGTTCGAGAGCATGTCGTCGTCGATCACCATGGATTCGAAGGAACAGCCGAGCAGGCTCGCCAGCATCCCGGCGGATTCGTAGATGAATCCGCCGCCCGAGAGCGCAGCGAGCGCCAGGGTGATGCCCTTCTCGAAACCGGCCTGGGCGTCGGGCAGCTTGGAATCGGTCATGCCCGCGCCGCCGCCGCCGGGGATGCCATAGAACGTCGCCATCTGGCCGCAGGCCGCGCCGAGCAGCGCCTGTTCGCCGCCGCCGCCGCTGAAGGCGCCGGTGCGCAGGTCCGAGACGAAGGGCCAGTTGCCGAGCACCACCGGGTGGCCCGGCCGCAGCAGGTTGATGACGGTGAGGGAGGCAAGGCCCTCGGCACAGATCTGCGCCAGCGTCCCGGCGAGCGCGGCCGGCGCGGTGGCGCCGGACTGCGGTCCGGTCTGGCACTGGATCGGCATGCCGATGTCGATGGCGGCGCAGGCGACGTCCAGGCTGTCGGGCGCGAAGGTGAGCGGCGAGACGATGGTCGTGGCGTGGACCGTGCAGAACGGCCGCGCCGCGAAACGCCCTTCGCCGCCCGCGAGATGATCGAGCATGGGCAGGATGTCGGTGACGTGGGAGCCCTGTGAGAAACTCGTCGCGATGTGCTTGGCCGTGCCCGCGGCGCAGGCATAGACGGTGTTGGCATCGAGCGCGAAAGGGTCGGCGACGTCGGTCGCAACGACCGGGCGCGTGACCCACTGGATGTTCTCCAGGACATCGCAGAGGCGTGCGAGGTCGTAGAGGTCGCGCAGGGTGCTCGGGCGGTAGGTGCGGGTGCCGGGATCGAGCATCGTCACGGCCGCGCCGCCGGTGCAGAAATTGACCCGGCCGGTCACGGCCTCGAAGTCGTGCCGCGGGTCGCGTCCGTGGACCACGAAACGCCGCGCGGCGCCGGCAAGACAGTCCTCCACCAGGGCGCGGGGAAAGAGCAGGCGGCCCGTGGGCGACAGCGTGCAGCCGCGATGCAGCGCCGCCTCGAGCACCCGCGGGGTCGCTGCGGCGACGCCGATCGTTGCGAGAATCTCAAGGGCCGCGCGGTGGATGCGGGCAACGGCGTCGTCGTCGAGCGGGCGGAACGGACGGGCGAGCGCGCTGCCCGCGACCATGGGAACGGCCGCAGGGTCGCCTCCCTGCGGCCGCCGCCGCGCCGTGCGGCCGCCGCCGCGCCGCGATGCGCCTGTGCCGACATCGTCCGTTGCGTTTGTCATGGCAGAGTTCTATATTGTTGAACTAGTGTTCTTGTTTACGGAACTACGCTGCTATGATTTCAGGAGCCCGTCAACGGGGTGATGCAGGGGCCGACGCATCGAGTTCGATCGTGACGAAGCTGTCGCGGGTGCTCGATGTCGTGACGTCGTCGCCCGCGCCGCTCGGCTTCAGCCAGGTCGTCTCCCTTGCGGCGCTGCCCAAGAGCTCGACCCATCGCCTGCTTGCGATCCTCGTCGGCGAGGGGCTGCTGGAGCACGACGCGGCGAGCCGCACCTACCAGCCGGGGCCGCGCCTGGTCGGCTGGGCCGTGGGTGCTCTCAGCGCCAACGACCTGCCGCGGCTCGCCACGCCGGCGATGGAGCGGCTGCATGCGCAGAGCGGCGTGCATGTCTGCCTGTCGATCCTCGATGCGCAGGGCGTGCTCTACATCAGGACGATCGATGCGGGGGAACCCGACCGCATGACGCCGCGGGTCGGCGAGCATTCGCCCGTCCATGCCTCGGCGGCGGGCAAGGCGATGCTTGCCCATGTCGACGAGGCGCGCCGGCGGGCGTGGCTCGCCGGTGCCGTGTTCGAACGCTGGAGCGAACGGACGATCACCGACCGGGACGCCTTCGAGGCCGAGCTGCACCGCGTGCGCGACGCGGGTTATGCGACCTGCGACCGGGAGGAGTTCCTGCGGGTGGTGGGCATCGCCGCGCCGGTCATCGGCCACGGCGATGCCACGGTGGCGGCGATCAGCCTGTGGACGACCGTGGACCGGGCGGGCCTGCCGGACCTGTTGAACCATCGCACGGCGCTCGTTGCTGCCGCGCGGGCGCTGAGCGAACGGCTCGGGGGCCTGCCTCAGTAGCGGCGCGGGATGTGGCGGGTCCAGGCGGCAACGCCCATGGTCGCTGCGCCTGTGATGACAAAGACGGCGGGCAGCGGGAAGGCGAGCAGCACGACGGAAAAGACGCCGAGCGGGATGATGCGGCCGGCGTCCTTGAAGGTCGAAAAGACCGAGGCCATCTGGGCCCGCTCCAGGGGGCGGGCGGCGCGCAGGAAGAGGGCGTTGCCCGCGGCGTCGATCCAGGCCGCCGTCAGGGTGCCGAGCAGCAGCAGGCAGATCGCAAGTTCGGGCCAGCCGGTGGCAAAGGCCATGGCAAGCGTCACCGCGCCGGTGGCGAGGAACCCCGCGGCAAGCATGCCGCGCAGGCCGAAACGCGCGAAGAGGCGACCCCAGAGCGGCGCCAGGATGACGGGCAGCGTGCCGAGCGAGACGACGAGGCCTGCCGTGCCGTGGCTGAAGCCGCTCTCGACGCAGTAGATCGGGCCATAGACAAAAAACACGTTCCACCACACCGAACGCGCCGCCGCCAGCGTCCAGGCAAGGCGCAGGCGCGGCTGGCTGAAGAAGCGTGGCACGAAACGCAGGGGATTGGCCCGCGCGATACCCAGACCCAAACGGTTGCTGACGAGGTTGGTGGCAAGCGCATAGGTGCACACTCCCGTGGCGCACAGCGCCATGATCGCAAAGGGCAGCCACAGGCCGCCGAACTGCTGCAGCGCCACGCCCAGACCCGGGCCGAGCGTGAAGCCGGTGCCGATCAGCGCCATGCGCAGGGTCTCGAAGCGCGCCATGTGGCGGCGCGGGATGCGGTCCATGACGGCAACGGCGATCGAGACGTCGACGGCGAAGTAGCCGAAGCTGTAGAGCCCGGCGCCCGCGATCAGGGTGAGCACCGTGCCCTGGGCCATCAGCAGGGCGGCGCCGATGATGCACGCGGTGCCGAGGATGCCCGCGCGGCGGCGGCCCAGCACCTCGGCGATCATCGGCACGGTCAGCGCGCCGATGAGGCCGCAGCCCCCCACCGCCAGCAGCACCTGGCTGACCTGCTGGGGATCGCCGAGCAGCTCCAGGGCAAGCAGCGGAATGACCGTGAGCGGCAACGAAAAGCCGAAGACATGGCAGCCGTTCAGCAGCGCCAGGGTGAAGGCGTGCGGGATTCCGGTAACGTTGAGAAGGCGGGCGAGGGCGACGGGCTGCAAGGCGGGTACCCGGTTCGGGGAAGCGCCATCCCGCGCCGCGCCGCGTGCGCTGTCAAGGTGGGCTGGTGAAGAGCATCACGTTGCGCAGGTCGTCCTCTTCCTGCGGATCGGGCAGGACCTGCTCGGTGAAATCTCCGCCAGCATAGGCGTCGATGACGGCGCGCCAGAAGGCGACCGCCGGCAGGTTCTCCGGGATCTGCGTCACCTGCCAGATGCCGGGGAAGCGGTCGAAGGCGAGGGTCGCCGCGCGCCGCCCGATGCCGCGCCCGGTCATGGTGCCCAGCACAAAGAACTGCCCCATGTTCCAGTCGAAGGCAGGGACGATGGCGCGGTGGTCGATCAGGCAGAAACCGGCGATGGCGCCATCGGCCTCGATCAGGAAGGGGTGGTTGCCCTCGTCCCAGTAGAACGACCAGTCGCCGGGGTCGTAGAGCCAGTCACGCGTCAGCGGCCAGTCGAGCGCGGGGCTGACGGCGCGGGCGATGTCATAGACGTAGAAGCGGGAGAGGGCCGCGATGAGCGGTATGTCGTCCCGCGTCGCCGGGACGAGTACGACCTCAGCCATATCCCGCGATGATCTCCTTGATCTTTTCCGCCACGGCCTCGGGCTTGTGGCGGAAGAGGGAGCAGTGGCCCATGCCCTTCAGCAGGTGGAAGTGGCCGTCGGCTGCCGCTTCGGCGACCAGCCGGCCGCGTGCCGGTGGGGTCTGCATGTCCTGCTCGAAGGCGATGACGTGGAGCGGCCGGGTGCAGTGGGGCAGGCGGTCCATGGCGGAATACTTCAGGCAGGCGTCCCACTGGGCGGCGAGCATGTCGCCGTCGCGCTCGCCGTAGGCGGCGGCCACCACGGGCTTGCACTTTTCCCACAGGGCGTCGTCGCCCAGCACCTCGGACGGGTACATGAGCAGGGCGTAGTGGGCCAGCGCGAAGTCGGAGGGCAGCGTGCCGCCGGCTTCGCGGAACTTCACCTCGGCACCCTCCCACTCGTGGATGAAACCGGCCTTCTTGCCCGAGGTGCCCATGGCGATGCCCAGGCGGCAGAGCTCGGGATGGGAGAGCAGCATCTCCTGCACGATCAGCGCGCCCATGGAGAGGCCGACGATGACCACCGGCGGCTTGCAGACCTCGCGGATCAGCGCCGCCAGATCGTCGGCATAGGCCGCGATCGGCCAGGGCGGCGCCTTGTGGCTGACGGTGCGGCCGGCGCCGCGAGGATCGAAGCTGACGTGGCGAAAGCCGGGCAGCAGGTCGAACTGCTCGCCCCACTCCTCGCCGATCTGGTCGCCGCCCGGGCACCAGACGATGTCGGGGCCTTCGCCCTGGGTGACGTAGTGGAGCGAGACGGCGTCGGTCTCGAAGGTGGCGTGCTGCATGGCGTCCTCCGTCAATGGCGGCGCAGGCTAGCCTGCCGGAGGCGGCTCTGTCAGGCGGCTTCTAGAGGGTGGCGAGAAGGATCGTGGCCATGGCGACCATGCCCAGGTCCTCGGTCAGCGTGACCGTGGAAAGCGGCACCGAGAGGATGTTGCCCATGCAGGGGCAATCGATGTCGAGGCCGCGCCGCAGAGCCAGGATCACGCCCGCCGCGCCGAACAGGAACACCACGATGGTGACGGCATAAGTCACGACCGGCAGGACGAAGGCGAAATAGGCAAGACCCAGAGCCAGTTCCACGAAGGGATAGACCAGCCCCCAGGCGCGCACCTTGCGGGCGAGCAGGTCGTACATGGCAAAGCCGTCGGCGAAGCCCTGCAGGTCGAAGATCTTGAGCAGGGCAAAGACTGTGAGAAAGATGCCCATGTAGGCGTGCATGATCGGGCGCATGGAGACACTCGCCATGCCTGCGCCAATGGCGAACGCCGCCGCGCCGGCGACCAGCACCAGTGCTATCAGCGGCCAGTAGTCGGAGAGCGAGGAGCCGCGCCCCTCCTCGCGTTGATGAATGGCGTCGGACATGAAAGGTCAACGCCGGAGTCGCCCGATCGTTGCCCGCGGCGCGCTCAGGCGATCAGCTGCGCCTGATCGGTCACCGGGCCGCGCCAGCAGTAGAAGGCAAAAAGCGGCGTTTCCCGCGTCGTCATGGCGTGGCGCTGCCAGGGTGGATTGTGGACCGTCGCGCCGGGTTCGCGCGGCGTTGCGGGCGCGCCGTCCAGACTCCACAGGGTGTCGCCCGAAAGCGGAAAGTAGATCTCCTCGGCCTCGTGATGGTGCTCGGGATAGTGGCGGCCCGGCCCGATGATGAAGAGGCCGCAGGCGATGCGGTCATGCGTCACCATGGAATCCCAGCCGCCGACAAGCTGGGTGTAGGCGTAGTTGTCCATGTAGGCATCGCCCAGAGCGGCGCGGTAATGGGCCGTCTGCGTCCAGGCCATGTCGGGCTCCAGCGCATCGAAGGCCTCGGCGATGCCGGCCAGCGGCCCCAGCCGTGCGGCAGCCAGCGCGCCGGCGTAGTGACGGCAGCCTGGCAGGCGGAAGGGCGCGGGTCGTTCGGCCGGCGGTACGATGGCCGCCAGGCTGTCGGCGACCTCGGCCAGCATCGGGGCAGGCGCGCCGCCATGGTCGGCGCGTTCGCGGAAGAAGGCGGCCAGCCGGTCGCGCAGGGCGATGAAGCGATCCTCGAAGGTGCGGTTCATGCCGTGCGGCCGTTCAGCGCATCGAGCGCGGCCACGACATCGGCGGGGTCCGCGCGGCGCCGGTAGTCGGGATCGACCGAGGCAAAGACCACCTTGCGGTCGCGGTCGATCACATAGACGGCGGGCACGGGCAATTCCCAGGAATCGTCGGCGTTGTAGCGGGCAAGGTCGATGCCGTGTTCGGCGAGCAGGGTGCGGCTCTCGGCATCGAGCGCATAGACCAGCCCGAAGCGGCGCGCGACGCGGTTGCCGGCGTCGCTCAGCACCTCGAAGCCCAGGCGGTCGATTTCCTCGGGCGTCAGCGAGGCGTCGGGCACCTCGGGCGAGATGGCGATCAGGCGGGCGCCGCGCGCAGCGATCTCCGGCAGGGCAAGCTGGTAGGCCGCCAGCTCGGCGTTGCAGTAGGGGCACCAGCTTCCCCGGTAGAAGACGATCACCGCCGGCCCCTGCATCAGCAGCGCGCGCAGGGCGACCGCGTTGCCGTGGGCATCGGGCAGGATGAAGTTCTCCACCGTGGCGCCCGGCCCCAGCGCGCCGCCCCCGGCGCCTTCCGCGATCAGGCGGGCAACCTGCGCGTTGATCGCAGCCTGGGCTTCCGGCGGAAAGCTGCTGTCGATGGCGGCAAGATCGGCCTGCAGGCTCATGGCGGCGACCCGGGGATGGTTGTCACATGGTGTCCGGCACCATATTGGTGGCGACACCGCCATGACAATGGACCCATGACCATGAAGAAGCCCGCCCCCCGCTGGCTCGCTCCGCTGACCGACTACGGCCCGCTGGCCGTCTTCTTCGCCGCCTACATGCTGGCCGACCTGATGACCGCCACCGCGGCGCTGATGGCCGCCACGGTGGTCGCGCTGGCGCTCAGCTACGGCATCGCACGGCGCGTTCCGGTGATGGCGGTGGTGACGGCGGTGATCGTCGGTGTCTTCGGCGGCCTCACCCTGGTGCTGCAGGACGACACCTTCATCAAGATGAAGCCGACCATCGTGCAGCTCATCTTCGCTGCCGTCCTGCTCGCCGGCCTCGCCCTGGGGCGGCAGCCCCTGAAGGCCGTGATGGGCAAGGCGCTGGACCTTGACGACGACGGCTGGCGCAAGCTTTCCCTGCGCTACGCCCTGTTCTTCATCGCCATGGCCGCGTTGAATGAAGTCGTCTGGCGCACCCAGTCCGAGAGTTTCTGGGTCAGCTTCAAGGTTTTCGGTCTGGCCGCCATCACGGTCGCCTTCACCCTGGCGCAGATGCCGCTGATCTCGCGCCACCAGATCGAGACCGACAAGACCGAGGGCTGACGCCCCCCTTGCGTCGCCGCGCCGAATCTATTCAATCGCTGCACAACGGCAGGCGTGGGTGGCGATCATGGTTTCTCCGACAGGCACGGAGCGTTCCGGCACGGTGACGCGGCGGTGAGCGCGGCGTCCTTCCCCTACCTCTTCAGCGAAATCGCGTTGGGGCGCACGGTGGTGAAGAACCGGATCGTCTCCACCGGACACCATACCCATCAGGCCCACGGGGCGCCCAGCGACCGGCTGGCGGCCTATCAGGAAGCCCGCGCCCGCGGCGGCGCCGGGCTGATCGTCCTGGAGGTCGCCGCGGTCCACGAGAGCGCGCAGTTCTCGCCCAACCTGCTGCAGGCCACCAGCAGCGACACGGTGCCCGGCTACGCCAAGGTGGCGCGAGCCTGCCAGCGCCACGGCGCCAGGGTCTTCGGCCAGCTCTTCCATCCCGGGCGCGAAATCCAGAGTACGGCCGACGGCATGATGGCGGTCGCCTATGCTCCCTCGGCGGTTCCCAACGAACGCTTCCACATCATGCCCCGGCCGATGCCGGAAGCGCTGATCGAGGAGGTCATCGCCGGTTTCGGACGCGGCGCAGGCTTCCTGGCCGAAGCCGGCCTCGATGGCGTCGAGATCGTCGCCAGCCACAGTTATCTGCCTGCCCAGTTCCTCAATCCGCGCCTCAACCAGCGCACGGATCGCTGGGGCGGCAGCTTCGAGAACCGGCTGCGCTTCCTCAAGGAGGCGGTTGTCGCTGCCCGTCGTGCCATCGGCGACAGGACGCTCGGCATGCGCATCTCGGGCGACGAGATCGACCCGGCGCAGGGCCTGGACGCCGACGAGATCGCCGCGGTCTGCACGGCGCTGGCGGGCGAGCTCGATTACGTCAGCGTCGTTGCGGGCATGTCCTCCACGCTCGGCGCCTCGGTTCATATCGTCGCACCCATGGGTATTCCGGCAGGCTATATCGCGCCCTATGCCCGACGGGTGAAACAGGCGACCGGCCTGCCGGTGATCGCCACCGGCCGCATCAACCAGCCCCAGGTCGCCGAGGCGGTGCTGGCTGCGGGCGATGCCGATCTCTGCGGCATGACGCGCGCGTTGATCTGCGATCCCGAGATGCCGGCCAAGACCGTCGCCGGGCGGCTCGACGACATCCGCGCCTGCATCGGCTGCAATCAGGCCTGCATCGGTCACAGCCACAAGGGCGTGCCGATCTCCTGCATCCAGTATCCGGAGTCCGGACGCGAGCAGGACTTCGGCACCCTGGTGCCCGCCGCGCAGCCGCGCCGGGTGATGGTGGTGGGCGGGGGACCCGCGGGATTGAAGGCCGCCGCCGTCGCATCCGCGCGCGGCCATGACGTGACGTTGCACGAGAAGGCCGGTCAGCTCGGCGGGCAGGCGCTGCTGGCCCAGAGGCTGCCGGGGCGGGAGGAGTTCGGCGGCATCGTCCAGAACCTGGAACGCGAGGCGCGCCAGGCCGGCGTCTCGATCCGCACCGGCAGCGCGGTGGACGCCGCCATGGTCGCGGCGGAGGCGCCCGATGCGGTGATCGTCGCCACCGGTGCGCGGCCCTATGCGCCGGCGCTGGAAGGGCGCGGGGAAGCCCACATGGTGGAAGCCTGGGATGTGCTCGCCGGGCGCGTCAATGTCGGGGCCTCTGTGGTCATCGCCGACTGGCGCTGCGACTGGATCGGCATCGGCCTTGCCGAGATGCTGGCGAGCGCCGGCAGCCGGGTGACGCTCTGCCTCAACGGACCCATGGCGGGCGAGACCCTGCAGCTCTACGTGCGCAACCACATGCTCGGCCGTCTGCACCGGCTGGGCGTGCCGGTGCGCACCCACCTGCGCCTGTTCGGCGCCGATGCCGACAGCGCCTATTTCCAGGACACGCTGACGGGGGATCCAGTGGTCATCGAGGAGGTCGATACGGTCGTCACGTCCCTCGGCCATGTCGGCGAGGACGGCCTGCTCACCGCGCTTGCAGGCTACGGTGGCACCGTGCGCGCCATCGGCGACTGCCTCGCCGCCCGCACCGCCGAGGAGGCGGTCTACGAGGGGTTGCTCGCCGGCTGGGAACTCTGATCGATTGAAGCGCGGGCATCGGACGCCGCAAAAGAAAACACCGGCGGGCCTTGGGGCGCCGCCGGTGTTGGTCGTGCCGTCTTGAACGCGATCAGAAGCCGGGCGTGTTGCTCTCTTCGACTTCGCGCTGGGCGAGTTCGGCGCGGGCGTTGGCCATCGCCTTTTCCTTGTTGCGCAGCTTGGCGTTCGACTTCTCGATCTCGGCGTTGAGGTCCTTCAGGCCGCACAGGCCGAGCTGCACCGGATCCTTCGGCGTGATTTCCTCGGAATTGCGGTGCGTACCGTCGCGGACCTGCGCGATCGTCTGCTTGGTCGTGCCGATCAGGCGCACGATCTGGGCGTCGGTCAGCTGCGGGAAGCGCTTGAGCAGATAGGCGATGGCGTCGGGCTTGTCCTGGCGCTTGGCCACGGGCGTGTAACGCGCCTTGGTCGGCTTGGCCTTGGGCAGGTCGATGCGCTTGCGCATCTCGACCTTCGCCGTGGGGTCGGCCTCGCAACGGGCGATTTCCTCGGCCGTCACCTGGCCCGAGAGAATCGGGTCCTGGCCGACGATGTTGGTCGCAACCTCGCCGTCCGCGATCGCCTGGACCTCGAGCGGGTGCAGGCCGCAGAATTCGGAAATCTGCTGAAAGGTCAGCCCGCTGTTGTCGACCAGCCAGACGGCGGTCGCCTGGGGCATCAGCAACTGTGCCATAATGACTCCTTGGGTTCGGGCTGCGCATGTCCATGCGCCCCGTTATGTCAGGGATTACTTAATAGAGCGGACGGGCCATGACAACCGATCCCGGCGACTCGACAAAAAATTGTATCGTATGGAATTGGCTCAATTAACGATGGCTGATAGCCCAATAAGGGTCCGGTCGGCCCGCCGAAGCGACGCACCTGCCATTGCGCGCCTTGCCGGAGAACTTGCCCGCCACGTCGAGGATCCCGATCCCGGCCTTTCGCCCGAACGTATCGCCGCGCTGGGCTTCGGGCCGCGGCCCATGACCCGTTATCTGGTGGCCACCCGCGCCGGTTCGGTGATCGGCATGGCCGCCTGGGGCACCCATGTCGACATCCACATGAATCTGCCCACCATTTACCTCAGCGATCTGGCGGTTGACCCGCAGGCCCGGGGAAGCGGGGCGGGGCGTGCCCTGATGGTGGCGATGGCGCGCATTGCGCTGGAGCGGGGTGCGGTGCTGCGTTGGGGCCTTTGGCAGGGCAATGCCAGCGCCAGGGCGTTTTACGAGGCGCTGGGCGCGGCCGTGCTGGACCAGGACGTCGATGCCATGGGCCTCGACGGCGAGGCGCTGAAGGCGTTGGCCCGGGGCTGAGCGCCCTCTTACGCCATGGTCAGCACGACCTTGCCGATGTGATCGCCGTCCAGCATCTCCTGGGCCTTTGCCGCCTGGGCCAGCGGGAAGGTTTGCTGGATCACCGGCTTGATCCGGCCGCTTTCGAGCAGGGGCAGGACCTCGCGGCGCAGTTCGTCGGCAATGGCGCCCTTCTGCTCGACGCTGCGGGCCCGCAGGGTCGAGCCGGTCACGGTCAGCCGCTTCATCATCACGGGCAGAAAGTCGATCTCGCCCTTGGAGCCGCCGAGGAAGGCGATGAAGACCAGGCGGCCTTCCATGGCGAGCGCCTTGAGGTCGCGAGGAATGTAGTCGCCGCCCACCATGTCGAGGATGACATCGACGCCGCGGCCGTCGGTCGCCTGTTTGACGATCTCGACGAAATCCTCGCTGCGGTAGTTGATCGCCCGCTCCGCACCCAGTTTCTCGCAGGCCCGGCAGCGTTCGTCGTTGCCGGCGGTGGCAAAGACCCGCGCGCCGCGGGCATGGGCAAGCTGGATCGCCGTGGTGCCGATGCCGCTGGCCCCGCCGTGGATCAGCAGGCTCTCGCCGCCCTTGAGAGCGCCGCGCTGGAAGACGTTGGTCCAGACGGTGAAGAAGGTCTCGGGCACCGCCGCGGCCTCGACCATGGAGAAGCCCTGGGGCACGGGCAGGGCCTGGGGTACCGGCACCGCGCAGTACTCGGCATAACCGCCGCCGCTGACCAGGGCCATCACCCGGTCGCCGACCTTGAGGCCCGCTGAATCCGGGCCGTTGGCGACAACTTCGCCGGAAAGCTCCAGGCCCGGAATGTCGCTGGCGCCCGGCGGCGGCGGATAACCGCCCGAACGCTGGATGATGTCGGGCCGGTTGACGCCCGCGGCATGGACCTTCACCAGCACCTCCCCGACTCCGGGCAGGGGCACCGGACGCTGCGCGACACGCACCACCTCGGGGCCGCCGCCGCCGGCGTATTCGATGGCGGTCATCATCTGGGGCACGGTTTCGGTCATGGGGGGAACTCCCTGAAACGGACGGAACTACTCCTTGCCGGCGGGCGTGCCGGCAATGGTGACGGCAATGGCGCCGGGATGATCTTCCATGGGCCGGGCGGCAATTTCGGCGCCATCGCGCTCCACGCAGGCGGGGCCTTCGATAGCCGCGACGGGATCGCGGTTGATCTCGACAACGTGCAAGTTGAGCGTTTCGGTGTCGAGGAAACCCAGGCCCCAATAATCGTCAACGACATAGACATTGCGCGGATCGAAGTGGATCTTGCGCACGTCCAGGCCCATGCGATCGGCCACGACCTTGCCGACCCACTGGTCGGTATCGACGTAACAGAACACGTCCCAGTGGACCAGATCCTCCTGGGAGGCGAAGGGCAGTGCGGAAATCGGCGCCACGCCGCGCATGTCGGCCAGCTCCACCAGGTGCTCGTCAAGAACCCGGTCACCGTGGTCGAGATCGTGCGCGGTTTCGTTGCCCTTGATGATGCCGTGAATCAGCGTTCCCATGAAGGCGATGCCGACACCGACAACGATGATGAACGCGGCCCAGCTGATGATGATGCGTGTTGCGTTACTGCGTCTTGAACTCATCGCGGCGACCGGCTCACATGATACGGAACGTTGGAAGGGGAGGTTCTGACATGGACGCCGACGATCTGGAACCCGCGAAGCTGCGGTCCGCACCCGTCAATCTGGAAGCCATGTCGATCGAGGCACTGCACGAGTACATCGCCGGGCTGGAGGCGGAGATGGCCCGGGCCCGGGCCACGATCAAGACCAAGGAAGCGGCGAAATCGGCGGCGTCGTCGGTATTTCGTTCCTGAGCGGCCTGTAGCGCCCGGATTCGACACGATGTGGTATTGTGTTCCCGAATCCGGCGCGATATCTGGACGCCGCACTGTACTGATTCCGGACTAGAGGACCCCATGGCCGGCCATTCAAAATGGAAGAACATCATGTACCGCAAGGGCGCTCAGGACGCCAAGCGGGCCAAGCAATTCACCAAGGTTGGGCGCGAGATCGCCGTGGCTGCCCGGTCGGGCCTGCCCGATCCTGAGCACAACCCCCGCCTGCGCGCTGCCGTTTCGGCCGCGCGCGCGGTCAACATGGGCAAGGACGCCATCGACCGCGCCATCAAGCGCGCCGTGGGCGGCGAGGATAATGCCGACTACCAGGAGATGCGCTACGAGGGTTACGGCCCCGGCGGCATCGCCATCATTGTCGAGGCCCTGACCGACAACCGCAACCGCACGGCTTCGGAAGTGCGCGCCGCCTTCAACAAGGGCGGCGGAGCCATGGGTGAGACCGGCAGCGTCTCCTTCATGTTCGAGCGCCTGGGCCAGATCGTCTATCCCGCCGACAAGGGCGATGCCGAGACCATGTTCGAGGCGGCGCTGGAGGCCGGCGCCACCGATGTGCAGTCCGACGAGGAGACCCACACCATCATCTGCGCGCCGGAGGATTTCGGCCAGGTGAGCGGGGCCCTGCAGGACCGCTTCGGCGACGCCCAGAGCGCCGGTCTGATCTGGCAGGCCCAGAACACCATCGAGGTGGACGAGGAAAAGGCCGCCTCGCTGCTCAAGCTGATCGATACGCTGGAGGACAACGACGACGTGCAGACGGTCTCGGCCAACTTCGAGATCGCCGACGATGTCATGGAACGCCTGGTAGCCTGAGGGCATAGAATGCGGGTACTCGGCCTCGACCCCGGCCTTCTGCACACCGGGTGGGGCATCATCGATGTCGAGGGCAACGCGCTGCGGCACGTCGCGAACGGAGCCGTGTCTCCGCCGTCGGGCGACACCATGGCCAAGCGCCTGACCGCCATCTTCGAGGCCGTCCAGGCCGTCATCGCCGAGTATGAACCCGAGGTCGCCGCCATCGAGGAGACCTTCGTCAACAAGAACCCCTCGAGCACCCTGAAGCTGGGCCTGGCCCGCGGCAGCGCCATGGTTGCAGCCGCCACCACGGGGCTGCCCGTCCACGAATACGCCGCACGCCTGGTCAAGAAGAGCGTGGTTGGCACCGGTGCGGCCGACAAGGCCCAGATCGGCATGATGATCGGCATCCTGCTGCCCGGTGCGCGTCCGTCATCCGAGGATGCCGCGGACGCCCTGGCGGTCGCCATCTGCCATGCCCACCATGCCGCCACCAGCGGCCCCCGTCGTACCCTGGCGGCGATGGGAGTGCGCCCATGATCGGCAAGCTGACGGGACTGGTCGACACGCTGGACGACGATCTGGTGGTGATCGACGTGGCGGGCGTGGGGTATCTGCTCTCCTGTTCGGCGCGCACCCTGCGCGGGCTGGGCGGCATCGGCGCCAAGGCCAGCCTTCTGGTCGAGACCTTCGTGCGCGACGACCGCATCGTGCTTTACGGCTTTGCCGACCGCGGCGAGCGGGATTGTTTCCGCCTGCTCCAGACGGTGCAGGGCGTGGGCAGCCGCGTCGCGCTGGCGATCCTTTCGGTGATGACGCCGGGCGAACTGGCCCAGGCGGTCGTTGCCCAGGACAAGGCCGCGGTTGCGCGCGCCAATGGTGTCGGCCCGCGTCTGGCGCAGCGCGTGGTCACCGAACTCAAGGACCGCATGGGCGAGGTCGGCATCGGTGTCGGCGCGGCCCTTGCGCCTGCCGCCGCCGGCGGCGCGTCCGAGGGCGCCGATGCAGAGGCGGTCTCCGCCCTGGTCAACCTGGGCTACGGCCGCACGGAAGCCTTCGGGGCCATTGTCGCCGCGCGGCGCGACCTGGGTGAGGACGCCGATGTCGCCCGCCTGATCCGCGCCGGGCTGAAGGGGCTGGCGCGATGAGCCAGGAACGCCTGGTCGACGGGCAGCCAGCAGAAGACGACATCGAAAGCACTCTGCGGCCCCAGACCCTGTCGGCCTTCATCGGTCAGAAGACGGTATGCGATAACCTGTCGGTCTTCGTGCAGGCAGCGCGCGGCCGCAAGGAGGCGCTCGACCACGTCCTGCTTCACGGCCCGCCGGGCCTGGGCAAGACGACGCTGGCTCAGATCGTGTCGCGCGAGCTGGGGGTGGGCTTCCGCGCCACCTCCGGCCCGATCATCGCGCGCGCCGGCGACCTTGCGGCGCTGCTCACCAATCTCGAAGAGCGCGACGTGTTGTTCATCGATGAGATCCACCGCCTGAGCCCGGCGGTGGAAGAGGTGCTCTATCCCGCGATGGAGGACTTCCACCTCGACCTCATCATCGGCGAGGGGCCGGCGGCCCGCTCGGTGCGCATCGACCTGCCGCCCTTCACCCTGGTCGGGGCGACGACCCGCTCTGGCCTGCTGACGACGCCGCTGCGCGAGCGTTTCGGCATTCCCCTGCGGCTCAACTTCTACAATGCCAGGGATCTGGCCATCGTCGTGGCGCGCGCCGCGCGCGTGCTGGGCGCGGAGCTGACCGACGACGGTGCCCACGAGATCGCCCGCCGGGCGCGGGGAACCCCGCGTGTGGCGGTGCGTTTGCTGCGTCGGGTGCGCGATCTCGCTCATGTCGGCGGCCACGAGCGGATCGATGCGGAGGTCGCCGACAAGGCGCTTTCGCGCCTGGAAGTCGACCGCAGCGGCCTGGATGCCATGGATCGCCGCTATTTGGCCTGCATTGCCGAGCATTATGGCGGTGGGCCGGTCGGCGTCGAAACCGTCGCTGCGGCCCTGTCGGAACACCGCGACGCCCTGGAGGATGTCATCGAGCCGTTTCTGATTCAGCAGGGTTTCGTCCAGCGCACGCCGCGCGGGCGGATGCTGACCGGCGCCAGTTACGAGCACCTGGGGCTGGCCATGCCGCGTTCTCTGCGCGAGCAGGCCGATCTCTTCCGGGCCGCGGCGGAGGATGGCGATGTCTGACGGCCACCGTCTGCCCGTCCGTGTCTATTACGAGGACACGGATGCCGGCGGCATCTGCTACCACACGGCCTATCTGCGTTTTGCCGAACGGGCCCGCACCGAATACCTGCGTGACCTGGGTTTCGACCATGTCGGGCTGAAGGAGAGCGCGGGCGGCAACTTCGTCGTCGCCCGCATCGAGGCCGACTACCTGCGCCCGGCGCGCCTGGACGATGCCCTGGTTGTCGAGACCCGCATCCTTGCCGCGGGCGGCGCCAGCACGACCATGGAACAGGTCGTTCGCCGCGACGGCGAAGACCTCGTCCGCCTCGTTGTGCGCCTTGCCTTTCTCACCCCCACCGGCCGGCCGGGCCGCATGCCCCAAGGCGTGCGCCAGGCCTTTGACCGGGCCGCCTGAACCACCCGCAACGGAGTTTCCTCAAGCGATGGATACACAAGCTCTCGAAATGGCGCAGCTCGCCGGTTCGACCGACATCTCGATGTCGGTCTGGAGCCTGTTCTGGCGCGCCGATTTCATCGTCAAGGCCGTCATGCTCCTGCTGCTGGGCGCATCGATGTGGTCCTGGGCGATCATCTTCGACAAGTCCCTGCGCCTGCGCCGCCTGCGTTCCGAGGCCGAGGAATTCGAGGAGGCCTTCTGGTCGGGCGGTTCGCTGGAGGATCTCTACGACCGCATCGGGCGCGATCCCACCCATCCCATGGCGGGGGTCTTCTCGGCCGCCATGCTGGAGCTCAAACGCGGGCTGCAGCGTCAGGAAACCATTGCCGACGACCGCCTGCGCGCCGGCCTGCAGCAGCGCATCAACCAGGCCATGCAGGTCACCGTGGACCGCGAGATGGACACCCTGGAGCGTTACATGGGCTTCCTTGCCACCGTGGGTTCGACGGCGCCGTTCGTCGGCCTGTTCGGCACGGTCTGGGGCATCATGAACGCCTTCACCGCCATCGCCAGCGCCAAGAACACCTCGCTCACCGTCGTCGCGCCGGGCATCGCCGAGGCGCTGTTCGCTACCGCGCTGGGCCTGCTTGCGGCCATTCCCGCGGTCATCGCCTACAACAAGCTGTCGACCGATCTCGACCGCTACGGCAGCCGTCTGGAAACCTTCGCGGCGGAGTTCCAGTCGCTGCTGTCGCGCCAGCTCGATGAGAAGGGCGCCTGACATGGCTGTCCAGGTCGCAAGCTCGGGCATGCGCAGCGCGCGGGGGCGCCGCCGCCGCAACAAGATGAGCGAGATCAACGTCACGCCGATGGTCGACGTGATGCTGGTGCTGCTGATCGTCTTCATGATCGCCGCACCGCTGCTCACGGTCGGCGTCGAGGTCGACCTGCCCAAGGCCGATGTGCCGGAACTGGAGGGCCAGGACGAGCCGATCACGGTTTCGATCGACGCCTCGGGCAATCTCTACCTGCAGGATACGGACATAACCCTGCAGGAACTCGGCCCTCGTATCGTCGCAATTTCGCAGAACAATCCCGAGGTGAGGATTTTCGTGAACGGCGACCGCGGCGTCGCCTATGGAGACGTGATGACGGTGATGGGTGCCCTCAATGCGGCAGGTTTCACGCACATCGCCCTGCGTGCCGAACTGCCCGAAGGCACGGAGTAGGGGACGGCCGTGTCACCCCAGGGCATCGGCCTTTCCGTCGGCTTTCATGCGCTGCTCGTGCTGGCGGCGCTGATCGGTTTGCCGCGTCTGTGGGATGACCCGACCGAGCAGCAGCCCACGATTACGGTCGAGCTGTTCACGCTGGCCGATGAGGTGGCCGCGCCGCTGCCCGAAACGCGGCCCGAGCCCGAGCCCGAACAGGAAGTCGAGAAACAGGCTGAGCCGGAGCCACAGCCCGAACCGGAACCCGCCCCCCAGCCCGAGGAGCTCGCCGCCCTTGAGCTGCCGGAGCCTCTGCCGCTGCCCGAGGTCGACCCGGTGCCGGAGCCCGATCCCGCGCCCGAGCCTGTCGTGCTGCCCGAGCCGGAGCCGCTGCCGGTGCCCGAACCCGCGCCAGAGCCGGAGCTGGTTCAGCCGGAACCGGAACCCGCGCCGCCGGTCGAGGACGCCACGGCCGCTCCCGTGCCTGTGGAAAAGCCGACGCCGCCCGAGCAGCCCGCCGAGGCGACCCAGGATTTCACCTCGGTGATGGACAGCCTGCTGCTCGACAAGACCGAGACCGAGCCTGCGCCCCAGCAGGACAGCGAGCCGTCCGACACCAGCTTCGATGATGTCATGGCCTCGCTGAACCAGGGTTCCGATGCGCCGGTTTCGAACGAAGCCATGGCGACGATCGTCTCCTTGATCGCTCAGCAGCTTGCCGAGCACTGGAACATTCCGGCGGGCGCCGAGGGAGCCGAGTCCCTCAAGGTGAAGCTGGAAGTCGCCCTGGCCCCGGACGGACGCGTGCTGACGGCCTCTGTTCTTGATGTCATCGGCGACAGCTCGGAAACCTTTCGCCGTGCGGCCAAGGAAGCGGCTGAACGTGCCGTGTTCTACTTCAGGGACCACCCGTTTCTTGGATTGCCGCTGGATCAGTACGACCAGTGGCGCAACCTGATCATCAACTTCGATCCCAGCCAAATGTTGAGGACCTGACGCCATGAAGCCAATCCTCTGCCTCCGATCCGGACTTCTGGCCTTCGTGCTGGGCTGCCTGATGCTGGCCGGCGCGCCGGCGCGCGCCCAGCTCGAGGTCGATGTCACCACCGGCTCGTCCAATCCCCTGCCGATCGCGGTGACCCGTTTCGTCGGCTCGGGCAACGACGCAACGGTCGGCGCCAACATCGCCGAGGTGATTGCTGCCGACCTCGAGAGGTCGGGTCTGTTCAAGCCGATCAACGAAAACGCCTTCATCCAGCGGCCCGAGGACATTTCGGCCAGCGGCAGCCCGCGGTTCGGCGACTGGCGCACGATCAACGCCCAGGCCCTGGTGACCGGCGTCGTGGCGCGTGAGGCCGACGGCCGCCTGCGCGTCGAGTTCCGGCTTTGGGATACCTTCGCCGAGGGGCAGCTTGAGGGCTACGTCTTCCGCGGCGACGACCAGATCTGGCGGCGCATTGCCCACAAGATCGCCGACTCGATCTACACCCGTCTGACGGGTGAGGGCGGTTACTTCGACACGCGCATCGTCTACATCGCCGAAAGCGGCCCCATGACCGAGCGCAAGAAGCAGCTTGCGATCATGGACCAGGACGGCGCCAACCACCGCTTCCTGACCGACGGCAGCCACCTGGTGCTCACGCCCCGGTTCTCGCCGACCTCGCAGGAAATCACCTACATGTCCTACTTCGGCAACACGCCCCGCGTGTACATCCTGGACATCGACAGCGGGCGCAGCGAGGTGCTGGGCGACTTCCCAGGCATGACCTTCGCACCGCGTTTCTCGCCGGACGGGCGCCGGGTGATCATGTCGCTGGCGGTGAACGGCAATTCCGACATCTACTCGATGGACCTGCCGACGCGTCAGATTCAGCGCCTGACGAGCGATTCCGCCATCGACACCTCCCCGGCCTATTCGCC
>CALLQH010000346.1 GCA_938014945.1 uncultured bacterium
TTGACGAAGAAGCTGTTCTCGATCTCGCCCGCCATGCGCTGGGCCATGTCCTGGTAGTACTCGGGATGGCCCTTGCCGACGTCCGAGCGGGTCAGGGTCACTTCCGCGCCCATGGCCTGCAGGTTGAAGATCTTCTCCTGGCTCATCTTGTCGGGGATGACGAGGATCAGGCGGTAGCCCTTCTGGCGCGCGACCAGAGCCAGGCCCAGGCCCGTGTTGCCCGCGGTCGCCTCGATCAGCGTGCCGCCGGGCTTGATGGCGCCGCTGCGCTCGGCCGCCTCGATCATGGAAAGGGCGATGCGGTCCTTGATGGAACCGCCGGGATTCTGGTTTTCCAGCTTCAGGAACAGGCGGCAGGGCCCGGTGTCGAAACTGGTCACCTCGATCATGGGCGTGTTGCCGATCATGTCGAGGACGTTGCTGTGGACGGTCATGGCTGCTCCCGGCGGCATTGCAGGCAAGGGAAAGCTAACATAGGAAGCCGCCGAAGCGATGCCAGTGCGGAGCAAATCATGGCCAATCCACAGAACTATCGCGCCTACGGCCTGCTGCTGCGCCAGGAGCGGGTGCTGATCGCTGCTGAATGGGTCGGCCGGGTCTTTGCCTGGAAGTATCCCGGCGGCGGCGTGGAAGAGGGCGAAACCGCGCAGCAGGCCGTGATCCGGGAGTTCGCCGAGGAGACCGGCCTTGTCGTGCGTGTGACCGCCGAGCTTTACGACCCTGGTACGCGGGTCAGCCCATGGACCGGCCGGCCCTATACACCGGTCTACTTCCTGGTCGAAGGCGAGGGCCAACCCCGGGTGCCCGCACACGAAAAGGTCGAGGTCGCCTTCCGCGATCCTGCCGAGGTGCTGGCCAGCGATCTGGTCGCGGGGCCGGAGAAGATCGCGCTGCGCGCGGCGTTCGGCCTCACCTGAGTTATCAGATCATCGTCATGCCGCCGCTGGCGACCACCGTCTCGCCGGTGATGAAGCGGTTGGCGGGCGAGGCGAGGAAGGCGACGACCTCGGCGATGTCCTCGGGCTCGCCCGGTCGGCCGACGGGGATGTTGGGGATATGCTTGGCGAGCCACCCCTCGCTCTTGGCGCGCTCCGTGGCGACTGCGCCGGGGCTGACGCCGTTGACCAGGATGCCGTGGGGCGCCAGCTCCTGCGCGAAGGTCTTCACCAGGCTCAGCACCGCGGCCTTCGATGCGGCGTAGTGGGGCATGTTCGGCTTGGGGATGTAGGCATCGACCGTGACGATGGAGACGATGCGGCCGTAACCCGCCGTGATCATCGGCTCCATGAAGACGCGGCTGGTCAGGAAAACGCCCTTGCAGTTGATCGCAAAGACCCGGTCCCAGGCTTCCATGGTGATCTCGCGCAGGGTGCCCGGGGGATAGACGCCGGCGTTGTTGACCAGGATGTCGATGCGCCCGTCCTGCGCCAGGATGCGCTCGCGGGCGGCCGTCATGCTGGCCTCGTCGGTGACGTCGGCGGCGCAGCCGCGCGCCTTGTTGCCGAGATCGGCCGCGGCCCTTTCCGCTGCGCTACCATCGACATCGAGCAGCCAGACCGTGGCTCCGCGCGCCTGCAGGCATCGTGCGATGGCATGGCCGATGCCCTGTGCGCCGCCGGTGATCGCCGCAACCTGTCCTTCCATATCCTGCGTTTCCATGGTTCAGCGCCCCCTCCCGCGTTGCTCTTGGTGCCGGGTCATCCTAGCATTGGGCAGTGACTTGGGGATGCAATGATGCGCAGGCTTTTGGCTGTCTGCCTGATCGTGTTGCTCGCGCCGGTGGTAGGGCATGCCGACGACCAGGTTGTGGTGCGGGTGGTCTACGAGGAGACGCCCAACCCGCCTCGTCATCTGGGAGAAGGGCCGCTGGTGCCCGATCCTCCCGGCATCACCGTCGACATGCTGCGTCTGGCCACCGAGCGGCTGGGGATGACGCTCGAACTCCTGCGGGCGCCCTGGAACCGCGGCCTCTACATGGTCGAGAACGGCCAGGCCGACGGCATCTTCCACTCCTCCTTCAAGGTCGACCGCCTGCCCATCGGCGTCTATCCGATGGCAGGCGACGAGCCCGATGTGAGCCGGGCGATCTTCGAGCAGAAGTATGTCTTCTACGTGCGAGAGGACAGCGGGGTGACCTGGGACGGAGAACGCCTGCAGGGCGTGGTCCGGCCGGTGGGCGCAACGGCCGGCTACAGCGTGATCGACGATCTGGCCGCCCTGGGGCTGACGGGGGAGACCGAGCGCAACCAGATCATCAACTTCCGCAAGCTGCAGGAAGGCAGGATCGATGCCTATGCCGAACTGCAGACCATGGCGGACTACTATCTGGCGCAGAATGACGGGCCCATCGACGGCATCGTGCGGCTGGAACCGCCGATCGTCCAGAAGCCGTACTACCTGATGCTTTCGCACCAGTTCTACGACGCTCATCCTGATCTCGCCGAGGCGCTCTGGGATCAGATCGCGGCGATCAACAACTCCGACGACCTGGAGCGTATCGAGGCGCGTTATCGCGATGACGACTGATCGCAGCTTGTGAACACCACATCCTCCATCCGGCTTCCGCAGCCCCTGGGTGGCGCGCTGGCCTGGCTTCGGCGCTCGATCGCCACGCGTCTGTTTGCGGCGATCTTCCTGTCGTTCTTCATCGTTGCCTCGGTGATATCGGCCGGCCTGATCTTCGACATCTGGACGCGTGCGAGCAGCGATCTCCAACGCGAGACGGTTTTCCTGCGCAGCGCCTTCCACGATCCCTTGTCCGACTATGTCTGGTCGCTCGACATGCCGGGGCTGCAGGGCGTCGTCGACGGCATGATCCGTCTGCCGCTGATCGAGGGTGTGATCGTCACCGATGTGGTTACGGGACGCGTCTTCGCGGCGGCGGGCAATGTCGATGCGGACGCGGGCCTCGTCGGCTTCAGCTTTCCGCTGCGCCACCGCTATGCCGACTTCGATGGCGGAGAGGATATCGTCGGTCAGGCGACCATCTACCGTCCGCGCAACGCCGTGATCGCGCGGGCATGGCCCAGCATCGCGCTGATCCTGGTCGCCGCAATGGTCAAGACTTTCCTGCTGTTTGTGCTGTTCTACGTCTTCTCCCGCCGCATCCTGCAACGACCTCTCGTGCGCCTGGCCGACGGCGTGGACCGGCTGAGCCACAATCTGGACAGCGCCCGTCCGATCCACGTTACCGGCGACAGCGGCGAAGAGCTCGAACAGGTCGAGGCGGCAGTGAACCGTCTGGTCCTGGCGCTCAACCAGAAGAAGGCCGAGAGCGACAGTTATGCCGCTGCGCTGGAACGTGCGCGCGACGAACTCGAAGCGCGGGTCCGCCTGCGCACGTCGGAACTGGAGGCCGCGCTGATCGAGGCCGAGGATGCCAACCGCGCCAAGTCGCGCTTTCTGGCCATGACCAGCCACGAACTGCGGACGCCTCTGAATGCCGTCCTTGGTTTCAGCGAACTGATCCGCGATGCCCACTTCGGCCCGCTGGAGGAGCGCTACCGGAGCTACGCGGGAGATGTGAACGCGGCGGGCCAGCACCTGCTGCGCATCATCAACGACATGATCGATCTCACCCGTCTGGAGGCCGGCCGCATGGAGGTGCATCCCGCCCGCGTGGGGATCGCCGATCTCATCACGAGCCTGCGGCAACTCGTCGGCGAGCGGCCGCGACAACTCGGCATCAAGCTGGATATCGAGTCCGGCGGCGTGGAGAGCATCTGGGCTGACGAGACGGCATTGCGTCAGGTGCTGCTGAACCTGATCGGCAATGCCCTGAAGTTCACCGATGCGGGCGGTGCG
>CALLQH010000347.1 GCA_938014945.1 uncultured bacterium
ACGGTCCAGGAAAAGATGCGCACCAGAGCATTGGACCAGAAGGGCAGCACGATCAGCAGGAACAGCGCCTCGCGCCAACGGCCCTTGATGCGCTTGGCCAGCACATAAGCCGCGGGGAAACCCAGGATCAGGCAGATCACCGTCACCTGCAGGCCCATGTCGAGGGAGCGCCAGGTGAGGTCCTGCAGGTAGTCCTTGGTGAAGAAGGCTTCGTAGTGCTTGAGGGTGAACTCGGTCTCGTGGCGGCCGAACGGGCCCTTCTTCTGGAAGCTGAACCAGAGCATGGCCGAAAGCGGCAGGAAGATGGTCAGCGTCAGCCACAGGTAGGCCGGCCCCGTGAGGCCGGCGATGGCCCAGCGCCGCCTGGTATCAGCCCGCATGGGTCTCAAGCCGCATGATGGCCCGCATGGTGAAATGCCCCCGAAACGAAAACGGGGTCCGCGTTACGGCGGACCCCGATCCCGGTCAACCAACTATTCGGCGAAATATGCCTTGGTCTCTTCCCAGACCTCCAGGAACTCCTCGCGCTTCTCGTCCGAGAGGGGGGCCATGAACTGCAGATGGTCCGTGGCGCCGGGGCGCGAGAGCACGACCTTGTTGAAGGCCGTATCGGGCAGCATGTCCATGGCCGAGGGATTGGCCGAGGCGGGCGCACCGGCCTCGGTATCCCAGCGGACATAGAAGTCGGCGCTGTCCATGTAGTCGATGAAGGCATAGGCCGCGTCGAGGTTCGGCGCATCGGTCGAGATCGACAGACCGTCGAGCCAGGCGATGGCGCCCTCGTCGGGGATGAAGAAGCCGACCGGCAGGCCGAAGGCGGTGGCGCTGCGCGAGGCCGAACCCGACCAGTAAACCGAAACATCGAAGGAATCGGCCGAGAACTCCTTGTTCCACTCGTCCTCGGAGGACCAGTAGGTACGGATCTGCGGCTTCAGCTCGCGCAGCTTCTGCCGGATCAGGTCCATGTCGGCCGGATCGTTCATGTTCTGGCCCGTGGCGATGGCCGCAATGGCGACGTTCTCCACCGAATCATCACGCAGGCCGACGTTGCCGGCGTACTGGGGGTCCCAGAGGATGTCGATCGAGGTGCCGGGATCGACTTCGGTGGTGTCGTAAGCGATGGAGGTGAGGCCCCAGGTCCAGGCGACGCCATAGACCTGCCCGTCATAGGCAAGGTCCGGCGCATCGCGCAGGCCCGGCGAAAGCGCATCGAAGTTGGTCAGGCGCGCGGTGTCGATCGGCTGGATCAGGCCCTCGTCGGCCGCCTGCTGGGTGAACGCGCTGTTGATCAGGATGACGTCATAGGCGCCCGGGCTGGTGCGCAGCTTGGTCAGCATCTCCTGCTCGGAATTGAAATAGTCGTGCACAACGGTCACGCCGGTGGCCGCCTCGAAGGCCTCCATCGCCCAGGGCTCGTCGGTGCCGTAACCCTGCCAGTTGAGGACGTGTAGTTCCTCGGCCTGCGCCATGCCGGCCGAAAGGGCCAGCGCCATGGCAGCCGTCGTCAGAAGCCCTGCTTTGCGCATCTTGATGATACCTCCCGGATTTTCATGGTGCGCCGCAGCGAAAGCCCTCCCGCCAGCGTGCGCCCGGAAACGCTTGCATGGCGCCCTGGACGAGTCAACGCGAGGCGCGCCCGCGGGGCGATTCCTCAAGGTCCGGGCTTCCTTGACGGACCCCGCGCCTGCCACAATGCTCGCGCGTTCACAGAACAAGGAGATTCGCGGCGTGGCGGAGTATGTGCGCCCCACTTCGGTTGGCGAGGCGGTTGCCGCGTTGCA
>CALLQH010000348.1 GCA_938014945.1 uncultured bacterium
AGGCGATCGGCGGTATCCTTCATGAAGATGACGTTCTCGGGGTCGGCGCCGATGCCGCCCAGGATGCCGAAGATCGTCTGCACGAAGATCGGCGGCTTGACGAGGCCGCGGTCCAGCAGGTTGGCCATGTTGTAGAGGTGGCCGACGTCGTAGCACTCGAACTCGAACTTGGTGCCGCAGCCCTCGCCGAGCTCCTTCAGGATGTACTCCATGTCCCGGTAGGTGTTGCGGAAGATGAAGTCCTTGGAGCCCTCGATGTGTTTCCTCTCCCACTCGTGCTGGAACTCCTTGTAGCGGTCCAGCATCGGGAACAGGCCGAAGTTCATCGAGCCCATGTTGAAGCTGCACATCTCAGGCTTGGCGCGCAGCGGAGCTGCCAGGCGCTCCTCGGGGCTCATGCCGGCGCCGCCGCCGGTGGTGATGTTGATGACGGCGTCGCAGTTCTGCTTGATGCGCGGCAGGAACTCCATGAAGACGGCCGGGTCCGGGGTCGGGCGGCCGTCCTTGGGGTCGCGGGCATGGAGATGGATGATCGAGGCCCCGGCTTCGGCCGCGGCGATCGACTGCTCGGCGATCTCGTCGGGCGTGATCGGCAGGTGCGGCGACATGGTCGGCGTATGGATCGACCCCGTCACCGCACAGGTGATGATGACCTTCGACTGCTTCCTTGCCACGAGACGCCTCCTCAAGCTTGTGGAGGCGCCATCCTAGCCGTTGCCCGGCACGCTACAACGGGTAGTCGCGCTCGGGATCGACGCCGGCATCCTCCATGAACTTGCGGATCTTCTGGACCTCTTCCTTGGGCACCGAGTGGCCGGCGTGATGGAAGACGGCGGTATGGCCGTTAAGCGTGAAGCCGATGCGGCCGCCGCTGTGGCTGTCATCGACGCTGCCGCCCAGTTCGCCCACGACCGCCTCGATATCCTTCATCGCCAGGTTGGCGCTGACCGGGTGAGCATAGACGGCATGCAGGACCTTGCGGTGGCGGTGATTCATAATGTGGCTCCGGTCATGGGTTGCTTCGGGAGGAACCATGGCATGGGGCCGGGGGCGGTCCCTTGACCTGGGTCAAGGGTGACCGGGTGCTGCGTCGGGAGGAAGACGTGATGGAAGGTCTATTGGGTCCGCATACACCGCTTCCCGCGCTGTTCGTGCTGTGCGGTCTGATCGCCTTGCTTGCCGTGCTCGGCGCCACCGAGCCACTGGCGCGGCGAGGTTACGCCTGGCGCGTGATAGCGGCGCCGGCCCTGGCGATTGCGATCAATCTCCTGAACAACGCGGAGATCAGGGCTGGCTGGGTCCGCAGGGAAAACCTGGAGATTGCTACACACATCGTCACCTATCTTGTGACGTTGGCTGCCGTTGTCGCGGTATTCCGCACGGTCGGTCGCCGGCTGGTCGATCTGCGCGTTTCCCGATGGTGGAGCCTGCTGTGCCTGCTCCCCGTGATCAACGTCATCCTCGCAGTGGGTCTTCTGTTCCCGGCGAGCCGGCCGCAGGACTCCTGAGGGCAGAAGGTTCGGCCTGCTTCTGCGGGTTCAGTTCCCTCATCCCGGCCATCTCCGACAGCTTCTAGTCGGCGTAGTTGGGCCGTTCCGGGCAATCCATGTCGAGGGGATAGATCGGGCGGCGCACGGCCTCGAAGGTGAACAGGCTGTTGTCGCTGGAGGTGACGCCGACGCCGTTGCAGGGCAGTTCCGCCTTGGCGATGGCCTCGAACCCGGCACGGAAGTGGATGCGCGACTTCAGGATCAGGTAACGCTTGGCCGTGGGCTCGATGCCGACGCTGCGGAAGACGCCCAGATCATAGGGCTCGGTATGTTTGGAGCAGACCACGACCTGCACCTTGCCGGTGTCGAGCACGGCGGTCTTGCCCATGGACATGATCGTGCCCCGGCCCATGGGTACGGTGATGACGAAATCGCCGTCGGTCACGGCGCGCACCTTGCCGGTGATGGAAAGCGGCTCGCCCTTGCGGCCGATGGTCGGCATGTCGACCTTGCCGCCCAGATCCAGCGTCACCTCGTTGCCCACGCCCGCGGCCTGCATCGTCTCGACCGCGTCGGGATCGCAGATGCCGAACATGGCGACATCCTCCAGGCCCTGGTCGATGACTTCCTTGAGCACGGCGACCGTGTCCTGGGTGCCGCCTGAGGCGGAGTTGTCAGCATGGTCGAGCAGGATAACCGGGCCTTCCGTCATGGACTTGGCCCTGGCCACGGTGTCGGCCAGCGGCTCGGAATGGAACAGCCACTCGGCCTTTTCCTTCCAGGCCTGGCCCAGCAGGCGTTCGCTCGATGCCTCGGCCTGGGCGCGGTTGCCGTCGGCGACGGTGACGATGGACAGGCCGGCGTTGCGGATGTCGGCCAGGGCGAAGCCGCCGAAGACGCTGGCGGCAAGCAGGCCGTTCTTCTCCTCCTCGCGGGCCATCGCGATCATGGTCTTCATCGGCTCGTCGCGGTGGCCCATGCGCAGGGTCTGGGCCAGGATCGGGCGCTGGCCCCAGGCCATGACCGGCTTCACCTCGCCCTTGAGGGCGCGCAGCATGATGCGGCCCGCGTGTTCGCCCGCCTCGTACATGTCGATGTGGGGATAGGTCTTGTAGCCGACCAGGACGGTGCAGTTCTCGACGATCTCGGGCGTGATGTTGGCATGGAGGTCGAGGCTGACGGCGATCGGCAGGTCGGGCGCCATCTCCCGGATGCGCTTCAGCAGCGTGCCTTCGCCGTCCTCGGTGGTCTCGGTCACCATGGCGCCGTGCAGGTCGAGGAAACAGACGTCGCAGCCTGCCGCGATGGCGTCGCAGATGGCATCGCACATGGCGCTGTAGGCATCGGCCTCGACGCGGCCCGAGGGGTTGGCGTTGCCCGCGATGGGCGTCGAGAGCTCCATGCCCGCATCGGTCGCCAGATCAAGGAAGGCGCCGATACCGGTGCCCGTCCCCTTGTAGTTCTTCACCACGTCCTTGCCCGTGACGGGGCCGAAGCGCGAAAGGGGGGTGGGCACGGGCGAGAACGTGTTGGTCTCGTGCTCCATCATCGCGACAACGGCGCGCATGGTCATGGCGAAAAACTCCAGATTTGCGGATCAGATGAACAGGTTGCCGGTGATCAGGGTCCAGCGGACGAGATTCTTCAATACCTTGCCCAGGGCATCGTCGAAAGCGACGACGACGTCGTCGATGGTGTCGGCGGCGGCAGGCGATTCGGCTTCGAAGCTTTCGTTGGCGACGATCACCCGGTTGGGCATCTGGATCAGCTTCACGTTGATCCGGATATGGGCAACAGGAGGGATGCCGTTCATGTACTCGGCCTGGAATTCGCGGACCTCGGGCAGCAGCACGAAGTTGCTGCGCAGGCCGGCGGACTGGCGGCCCACCGAGGAGATCAGCCCGGAATTTTCGAAGGACTCGACGATCAGACCCTGGATCATGTCGGGCGCGCGGTCGGTCCAGTTGGCCCGGGCGTAGTATTCGATCTGGATCGGGTTGTGCATCAGGGCGATGCGCGCCGAATTGATCGCCGCCGCCGCATAGGGCTGATCGACCACCAGCTGCCAGGTCACCGGCATCAGATCGTCGCCGAAGGTGCTCTTGGGCGTCAGGCGGAACAGGTTCGGCGGCGTATCGACCTGGGCCAGAAAGCTGGTGCAGCCCGGAAGCAGGGCAAGCGCGCCCATGCCGGCGGACGCACGAAGGAAATGGCGGCGGTGCATCGAACTCTCCATGGTCATTGCGCCTGATAGCCCGACTGGTTCCCGCCCAGCAGGAAGGAGGCCGGGTCGCGCTCAAGCTGGACCGCGATCTGGGTCAGGGTCAGGACCAGCGAGCGGGCATCGGAGATGAACTCGCTGAACTCGTAGAGGCCGTTCTGGGCGAAGTCGTTGATGGAATCGCGGTTGTCGGCGAGGATTCCCTGCGCGGTGTCCGCGGTGGCGCGGATGGATGCGGCGGCGTGGCGCAGATCCTCCAGCGTCGCCTTGATGTCGGGCTCGGCAGTGGCGATCACGCCGTCGGCGTTGTTCAGGGTCGTGCGCAGGGTTTCCAGCGTCTCGCTGGTCTGCTGGATGAGGCCGGCCATGTTCGCGCTGAGTTCGCTGGAGACCTTGCTGATGTCACCCGTGGTGGAGCGGACGTTGGCCAGGGTCGTGCGGGCATCGTCGATCAGGCCGCCGATGTCGTCGCGGTGGTTGGCGATCTCGTCGGCGATTTCGCTGACGCTGGCCAGGGTCGAACTGATGGCGGCGCGGTTGTCGTCGCTGAGCACCGCCGAGGCGCGATTCATCAGGGTGATCGCCGAATTGATCATGTCCGGGGCGGATTCGAAGACCGCGGCAAGGGCGGAATTGGCGGCTGTGATGGTCGCCAGCTTTTCGCCCGGCTTGGGTTCCAGCGCGGGCGAGGTATCGCTGGCGCCGGTGAGCTGGATATAGGCGACGCCGGTGATGCCCTGCATCTCGATGGAGGCGACCGTGTCGGTGCGCACCGGGGTCGTGGCATCGACCTGGATGGTGACACGGACCTGATCGATGTTGTCGGGCGCGATCTCGATGCCCGTCACCGAGCCCACCGGAATGCCCCGGTAGCGCACGGTGGCATCGGCGGAGAGGCCGGTGACCGAGCCGGAAAAGAAGATCTGGTAGTCGTCGTATTTCACATCGCTGCTGAACTTGGCCAGCCAGATGACGAAGCCCGCCAGGCCCAGCATGAGGATGAGCACGAAGGTGCCGACCAGAGTGTAGCTCGCGCGTGTTTCCATGATTTCAACTGCCAAACGCGGCGCGCGCACGCGGACCGCGAAAGTATTCGTGGATCCAGGGATGGTCGAGCTGCAGCAGCTCGGGAATGGTGCCGACCACGATCTTCTTGTCGATCAGGACAGCGATACGGTCGCAGATGGCGATCAGCGAGTCCAGATCGTGGGTCACCATGACCACGGTCAGTCCCAGGCTCTTCTGCAGGCTGGCGATGAGCTGATCGAAGTTGGCCGCGCCGATCGGGTCGAGACCCGCGGTCGGCTCGTCCAGGAAGACGATGTCGGGGTCGAGCGCCAGGGCGCGCGCCAGGCCCGCGCGTTTGCGCATGCCGCCCGAAAGCTGGGAGGGGTACTTGTTGCCGGCCTCCACGGGCAGGCCGACCATGGTGATCTTCACCTTGGTCACCTCGTCCATCAGCGCGGGCCCGAGCCTGGTGTACTCCTTCAGGGGCACTTCGATGTTCTCGGCCACGGTCAGCGAGCTGAACAGGGCGCCGTCCTGGAAGAGGACGCCCCAGTGGGAGCGCAGCTCCTTGGCGGCGCGGTTGTCGAGCTTGCGCGTGTCGCGGCCCAGCACCTCGATGGTGCCGGCCTGGGGTTCGCGCAGGCCGATGATGGTGCGCATCAGCACCGACTTGCCCGTGCCGGAACCGCCGACGATGCCGATGACCTCACCCTTGCGAATGTCGAGGTCGAGGCCGTCGTGTACGGTCTGGGTGCCGAAGCGGTTGACGAGGCCGCGCACGCGGATGATCGGCTCGTCCTGCGCCTGGGCGGTGGCGGGAGCCTGAAGAACCGGTTCGTTGCGCTCGGACTGGGCCATGGCTCAGATCCCGATGAACGAGAAGACGACGGAGAAGATGGCGTCGAGCACAATGACCAGGAAGATCGACTGGACCACCGCCCGCGTCGTCATCTTGCCCACGCTCTCTGCGCTGCCCTCCACCTTCAGACCGTTGTAACAGCCGACCATGGCGATGGTGAAGGCAAAGACCGGCGCCTTGATGATGCCGACCCAGAAACTCCACATCGGCACCGCGCCCTGGAGCTGGTTGAGGAACTGGCCGAGCGACAGGTCAAGCGAGACCGTCGCCATCAGCGCGCCGCCCAGCAGGCCCGCCATGTCGGCGTAGAAACCCAGCAGGGGCATCACCAGGCACAGCGCAAAGAGGCGCGGCAGCACCAGCAGGTCGATCGGATCGATGCCCAGGGCGCGCATCGCATCGACCTCTTCGTTCACCTTCATCGTGCCGATCTGGGCCGTGAAGGCGCTGCCCGAGCGGCCGGCGATGATGATCGCGGTCATCAGGATGCCGGTCTCGCGCAGAAAGGATATGCCGAGCAGGTTGACGGTGAAGATCTCGGCGCCGAAACGGCGCAGCTGGTCGGCGCCCTGGAAGGTCAGGACGACACCGATCAGGAAGGACAGCAGACCGACGATGGGCAGGGCGTTGAGGCCGACCTGTTCCATGTGGCTGACGATGGCGGTGATCTTCAGGCGGCGGGGATTGAGCAGGGAGCGGGTGGCCGCGATCATCAGCTCTCCGTAGAACGAGAGCAGCGCCTTGGCCTCTTCCCAGGTCTGGAAGGCCTGAAAGCCGGTGCGGTCGGCCAGGCGGATCAGCGGGTGAAAGGGGCGGGGCTCCAGCTCGGGCTGTTCGCGGCTGGCGAAGATATGCTCGAACAGGCCCTTGTGGCTGTCCCTGACCCCTGTGAAATCGCAGGTGTAGCCGGCGGCGCGCAGGCGCTTGCGCAGACGGAACAGCAGCCAGGCGCCGGCGGTGTCCAGAAGCTCCACGCCGGAAAGCTCGATGACCACCTTGGCGCCCTGGGGAGGAGCGATGTTGCGGGTGTCGACGTCCAGCCCCGCGGCGGTCGCCAGAGTCCATTCCCCGGACGCAACCAGCGTGCAGACACCGCTATCCTGGCGTGACTCTATGCGGCCCTCATGAACGCTGGCCATGACTTCCCGACCGGTTCCACCCCTCGTTGTGCACGCAGTATAACGTGGCGTCGCAATCCCACCAGAGCAGACAGCGCTTGCAAGCGCTTGCGGGGACAGCCAGTCTCCGCGCGCTGACCTTGGAGCATGCATGCGGCGTGACAATCAGGATGGTGGCGGCAGGGCCGGGCGCGGCGGCGCCATGCTGCGCGTTTGCGTCACCTGCCGCTGGCAGGGCCGCGACATGCTGGAAGAGGGCGGCGTGCGGCCGGGTCAGATCCTGTACGACCTCGTCCGCCAGCGCGCGCGCCCGGATCAGGCCGAACGGATCCACGGCATCGTCTGCCTGACCCACTGCATGAATGCCTGCAATGCGGTGGCCATGCAGCGGGGCAAGGTGCCCCTGCTGATGACCCGCATGGCGCCCGACGCGGCGGCGGCCGACGCCCTGCTTGCCATGCTCGACCGTTTCGCGGCCTCCGAAACCGGGGAGATCGCCGAAGCCGATGTGCCCGATGCGATCCCCGCGGCGCGGCCGCTGATCCCCCAGGGTGTGGGGCGGGGGCGACCGGCCTCCTGAGGCTGTCACAATTCCGTTGCGTCGGTGACGGCGCGGTTCTACGCCGCACGCCCATGGAACCCTTTGCCATTCTTCTGGCCCTTGCCGCCGCCGTGCTCCACGCGACGTGGAACGCGATGGTCAAGGTCAACACCGACCGCTATGCGGCGATGACTGCGCTGGCCGGCTTCGGCGCGCTCAGCGGCCCCGTGCTGATCCTGCTGGATGCAACACCGGCCGCGGAGGCCTGGCCCTTCCTGCTGACCTCCGTGCTGCTCCACATCGGCTACAACAGCTTCCTGATCCTGGCCTACCGCGTGGCCGACCTCAGCCATGCTTACCCGCTGGCGCGAGGCTCGGCACCACTGCTCGCCACGGCGGGCGGCGTCCTGCTGGCAGGCGACATGATCTCCACCACTGGTTTTATCGGAATTACAGTGGTTTGTATCGGAATCATCATGTTGTCGTTGAACTACAGCATTGCTCGTACGGGCTGGGGCGGGCTGGGCTGGCCGCTCGCCACCGGGCTGATGATCTCGGCCTATACCGTGGTCGACGGCATGGGCGTGCGCGTCTCGGGGGCGCCGCTGGGTTACATCGGATGGCTGTTCTTCCTGGACGCCTTTCCGCTGGTCAT